>NZ_JBVHUE010000032.1:7682-114359 GCF_055565515.1 Streptomyces sp. NPDC028419
CGGCGCGGTGATGGGCTGCGCCATCGCACCGGACGGCACCTGGCTGGCATCGGCCGGCACGGACGGCTCGGTCCGCGTCTGGGACGTACGGTCAGGACGCTGCCGGACGGTGTTGACCGGCCACGACGGCGCGGTGATGGGCTGCGCCATCGCACCGGACGGCACCTGGCTGGCATCGGCCGGCACGGACGGCTCGGTCCGCGTCTGGGACGTACGGTCAGGCCTGCAACGGCTGTCCTTGACGGGCCACGAGGGCTGGGTCAACGCGTGCGCCGTGGCGGCCGACGGCGCCCTGCTGGTCTCCGCGGGTGCGGACCGCACCGTCCGCGTCTGGGATCCGACCACCGGGCACCTCGGCATCACCCTCTTCGGAGACACCGGAGGCGCCACCTCCTGTGTGCTGGCCCCCGATGCGAGCTGGATCGCCGCAGGTGGTTCGGACACCATGGTCCGCCTCTGGCGCCCGCGGTGGGGTGATCGGGACAGCGGCAGGCTCCGCGGAGCGGCAGCCGTGCGCACCCGGGTGCGCGGCCCGGTCGAACCGGTCCGCGAGTGCGCCGTCTTCCCGGACGGCAGTCGGATCGTCTCCTCGGGCGACGACGGCGCCGTGCGGCTCTGGGACGTCGCCACGGGAGACGAACTGACCGTAAGGAACGCCGGTACCGGCGGGGCGGCGTGCTGCGCGGTCGCGCCGAACGGCTCGTGGATCGCTTCCAGCGGAGCCGCCGACGGACACGACAGCACCCTCCATCTGTGGAAGCCCGACGGTGACGGCCGGCTCCCGCACCTCACCTTAACCGGCCACACGGCATGGGTCGAGCGCTGCGCGTTCACCCCGGACGGCGCACAGGTGGCCACCGTCAGCGGTGACGGGTCGATCCGCCTGTGGGACACCGCGGACGGTGCGCCCCTCGCCGTGCTCGGCACCGATCTCGGCCAGCTGTTCGGTTGCTCGATCTCCCGCGACGGGACCCGGCTCGCCTCGTGCGGCACGGATCGGCTCGTGCGCCTGTGGGACCTCCCGTCCCGCACCCTCATCGCCGTCCTGGCCGGCCACACGAACCGGGTCATCAACTGCACCTTCTCGGCGGACGGTGCGTGGTTGGCCTCCGCCGCCTACGACGGGACCGTCCGCACCTGGGACACCGCTACCGGGACCTCCTTGCTCACCATGGACGGCGGCAGCGCCGTCTGGGACTGCGCCATCTCCCCGAACGACACCCTGATCGCGAGCACCGGCACGGACGGCGTCATCCGGATCTGGGACGCCCTCACCGGCCGGTGCCGGAGCGCGCTGCGCGTGGGGCAGGAACTGCGCTCGTGCGCCTGGGTCTCCCCCTCCCGCCTGTGCGTGTCCGGGTACGCGGGCGTCTACGTACTGGACTACGCGGCTGGAGGTTGAGCTCACCTTCGTGGGGCTCCCTCCGCCGGGATGACGACGGCCGCGGAGCGCGGCGGCAGGTCGAGGCGCCCGTCGCCGACGCTGATCCACGTGTCGTCGCCGACGAGCCGGCAGAGCAGCCGGGAGCCGATCCCCTCGATCCGGACCGATGCGGACTCGGCGGCGTAGTTGGCGACGGCGAGAGCGGGCTCTCGCGTGTGGCGGTGCAGATGGACGGCGTACGGCTGGTGCGGCCGTCCGTCGGCGGACCGCACCTCGGCGCCCACGGTGTCGCGGAACGTGCCGTCCCAGAACCAGTCCCGCAGCTCGGTGCGGAGCGCGTCCATCTGCCGGCCGTAGGCGATGGTCCGGGGGAAGTCGGTCGGCCGTCCCTTGAAGTGGAACGGTTCGTAGCTGATGAGGTACCGGTACAGCAGGCACTGGTTGATCATGTTGCGGTCGTCGAAGCCGCTGACCGCGGTCATCATCGACGCCCGTGGAAGGAGGTAGCGGTGGAGCGGGAGGTGCCCGGGGTCCGCGCTCTGGAGGTACGACAAGTGGTACCGCTCGAATTCCCAGTCGTACAGGCGCTCCCCGGCGTAGAGGAAGTCGGGCGTCCGCAGCGTCTGCCGGGAGAACCGGCGGACGAGCTCGTTGTCGTTGGCGTAGACGGGCCAGGCGAGCGGATGGCCGTGGCCGAGGTCGAAGCACAGCCGGGCGTCGGCGTGGTGCTGGCACTGGTCGAACAGCAGACCCGCCGCGCCCAGCGCGACGACGGTGGCGAATTCCCTCTCGCAGACGGCCAGGTAGCGCTCGCTGCCGAAGCACATCGGGATCAGGTGACGGACGTTGATGCCGAGCAACTGGGTGGGGGTCTGGTAGCGGTAGTAGACGCCGTTGTAGGGGTCGCCGTACGGGTCCTTGACGGTGTCCGCGGCGATCTCCGGGTAACGGGGGGCGGTCCGGTCGCCCCACGTGAACTTGCAGAAGAGCACCACCTTGACGCCGAGCTCCTGGATCTGCGCGATCGCGTCCCGCAGTTCCTCGAAGGAGCCGAGCCGGGGATCGGGCTGGTGGAAGGGGTAGCCGCGGTCCTGGCCGCCCTCGTTCCACCCTACGAGCTGGATCGCACGGATTCCCGCGTTGACGCACTCCCGCCCCACTTCGGGCAACTCTCGGAAGGGGATGCGCAGTTCGTCCTCGGGAGAGTTGAGGTGCAGCTGTAGCCAGGCGTGCGGCTCGCTCGTCCAGGCGGGCGCCGTCGGTCCGGCCATCCACTCCTCGCGCCACCGCCGGTAGATGTCCGCGCCGGTGTGCCAGTCGCCCTGGAACAGTTCGAGCGTGATCGGGGTGAGCGCCTTCGTCGTGCCGGGCGCGATGAAGGGCAGGTGAACGGTGGAGAACCGGATCGTCGCATCCGGGTCCGGCTGTCGGGCGATGGTGTCCGCGTACCCGGGGACCAGCTCGGACCGCCAGCTCACGAGATCGTCACGGCGCTCGGCGACGCCGACGTACATCCCCTGGTCGCGCGCCAAGACCAGCATGAACGGGGAGCCGGGCGTCGCACCGGCATTCGGATCATCGAAGCTGGCCATCTGGGTCGGGTGATCGACGCCGTGGGGTGGGCAGTTGCCCTGGAAGCGCGGCCACAGCCGCTGTTGCACCGCGGTCGCCTGGGACAGGCAGAAGCTGCGCAGCTCCTGGTCCGCGGAGGGTGGGCGGAGGTCCCCGAGGCACGGTGTCCAGACGTTCTCGACGGCGTACTCGGACCGGTTGTCCACGACGGTCTCGAACAAGGCCCGTCGTCCAGTGACGCTGATCCGTTGGATCACGCTGATCGGGTGTTCGCCACCGTGCTCGGAGCGCACCCGCCGCCAGGACAACGTGATCCCGTCGCCAGAGGGGTCGGGCCGGATCTCAGGAGGGTCCTGTCGCACGCCGTCGGCGAGGTTGTTGCGGCGTCCGGGAAGCGGGATGAGCAGGCGGAAGCCGGCCGCCAGGTCGGTTCGGTCGGTGACCCGCCATCCGGTCCCCTTCGCCTCCACCCGCGCCAAGGCACCGGTGCGGCGGTCGATCGCCACCCGGATCCCGTCGCCGGACAGGTGGACCAGGTCGGTCGCCGTCATCGAGCCAACTCCTCTCCGAGTGGGGGCGTTGTCGTCGAAGCCTCCGGCTCGTGCGACGGCCTGGCCGCCCTCGTCGACCCGCACCACCCCCGCGGCCAGCTGCCCAAGAGGCGACCACGGAAGCGGCGTCGCGGTCAACCGGCCCGCGGCCCGGAGGAACGGCCGGCCCGAGCGGGTGTCAGGGGATGCCGGGGGGCCGGGTCGGGTCTCGCCAGATGTCCATCGGGACGGCGCGGACCGCGCGTCCGTCGGCGTCGAGGATCCGGCCCATCCGTTTCACGGTGCGCAGGGACACGCGGCGCTCGGCCACGCGCAGGTCGGGGAACCTGCGGGCCAGAGCGGTTTCCAGCCGCTGGACATCGGCGAGGGAGCGCTGCCAGACGGAGAGGATGAGATTGTGGGCGCCGGTGACGGATACGCACAACCGCACCTCGGGGAGGCGGGCGAGTTGATGGCCGACCTCGTCGAGCCGGTCCGCGGGCAGATCGGCCCGGAAGGTCGCCAGGACCGGTCGGCCGGCGTCGCGGGCGGCGATCTCGCAGCGGAAGCGGATCGCGTCGGAGGTGGCGAGCCGGTCGAGGCGGCGGCGCAGCGTGGACGGGCTGAGCCCGGTGGCGGCGGCCAGCTCGGCCTGGTCGAGGCGGCCGTCGACACCCAGCCTGATGAGCAACTCGCGGTCCTCGGCGCGGACTTCGGCTCGCAGTCCGGACGCCGTCCCGGTGCCCGCCGGGTGATCGTCGTGCAGCTCCACGCGCTGGGCCGGGTCCAGCGAGTCCAGCCGCCAGCGGATCCCCTCGGCGTAGAAGCAGGTCGCCAGGTGGACGCGTACGGCGGTGACCCCGCGGAGTCGGCCGAGGCGTTCGGCGGTGTACCGGGAGACCATCGACAGGTCGGTGAAGGCGGCGGTGACCACGAGGTCGCAGCCCTGGGAGTGATGTTCGATGCTCATCACATGTGGGTCCTCGGCCAGTTCGTCGGCGATCCCCCGCAGCCGGTCGGGCACGCAGTCGAGGTCGAGGTACGCGACGCATCCGCGGTCCTCGGGGTGCGGCAGACCGTACGCCGTCACCCAGGCGATGCCCGCCGCCGAGAGGCGGTGCCAGCGGCGGGCGGCGGTGACGGGGCTGATGCCGAGGGTCTGGCCGAGCAGCGACCATGGCGCCCGGGGCCGCAGCTGCATCGCGTTCACCAGGGCGAGGTCCAGTTCGTCCACCGTCACATCGGGGCCGCTCACCGGTGACATCCGGTGGATTCGTTCATCGAAGGGCCCCTGGTGGTGTCATCCTGCACAATCGCGGGAAACTCCCGCCTCGGCACCAAGAATCAGGGAACAAGATCGCTCTGCACAAGTTCCCGCACCCGTGGGTTCGATGGAGGTACCCGTGTCCCTTTACGACGATGCGCTCGGGCTGGCCCCGGACCTGGTCCGGCTCCGCCACGACCTGCACCGCTTCCCCGAGCTGGGCCTCACCCTCCCGCGCACCCAGGAGCGGGTGCTCAAGGCCCTGGACGGACTGCCGCTGGAGGTGAGCCAGGGCGCCGCGCTGAGTTCGGTCACCGCGGTGCTGCGCGGCGGGCTTCCGGGGCCGGTGGTGCTGTTGCGCGCCGACATGGACGGGCTGCCGATCACGGAGAAGGCCGCGGTGTCGTTCGCCGCCGACAACGGCGCCATGCACGCCTGCGGACACGATCTGCACACCGCCATGCTCGCCGGTTCCGCACACCTGCTCGCCGCACGACGGGAGCGGCTCCACGGCGACGTGGTCTTCATGTTCCAGCCCGGCGAGGAGGGCTGGGACGGCGCCGGAGCCATGCTCGCCGAGGGCGTGCTGGACGCGGCGGGCAGGCGTCCGGTGGCCGCGTACGCCCTGCACGTGGCGTCGACCATGCCGCACGCGGAGTTCAGCTCCCGGCGCGGGCCGATCCTCGCCGCCTCCGATGCGGTGAACGTCACCGTGCGCGGCGCGGGCGGCCACGGTTCGGTGCCGCACCGGGCCAAGGACCCCGTGCCGGCGGCCTGCGAGATGGTCACCGCCCTGCAGACCATGGTGACCCGCCGCTTCGACGTGTTCGACCCGGTGGTGATCACCGTCGGGCTCCTGCGGGCCGGCACCCAGCGCAACGTCATCCCGGAGTCCGCCTACTTCGAGGCGACCGTGCGCACCTTCTCCGCCGAGGCGCGGGCCAAGGTCGCCGACACCGTGGTGGAGCTGGTCGACTCCGTCGCCGCGGCCCACGGCCTGCGGGCGGAGGTCGAGTACCTTCCCGGGTACCCGGTGACCGTGACCGACGGCGCCGAGACCGACTTCCTGGCGGAGACCGTCCGCGAGGTCTTCGGCGAGGAGCGCTACCGGACGATGGCGAATCCGATGACCGGGTCGGAGGACTTCTCCCGCGTGCTCGAAGCCGTTCCAGGAGCGTTCGCGTGGCTCGGCGCGGCCCCGAAGGGAACCGACCCCGCCGACCTGCCGGCCAATCACTCGCCCTACGCGGAGTTCGACGACGCGTTGCTCCCCGAGGGAGCCGCGCTCTACGCCGAACTCGCCACCCGTCGTCTCGCCGCCTGACCCCCTCGACCGAGAACGGAAGGACCCACCCCATGACCGAACCGCGCGACGTGGTCGAGCGGCAGCTCGCCGCGTACAACAGCCACGACATCGACGCCTTCGTCGCCACCTATGCCGAGGACGTCACGGTCCACCGGGCCGACGGCAGCCAACTGCGGGGCCGGCAGGCCCTGCGTGACCGGTACGCCGGGCAGTTCACCGAAGGCCGCTGCAGGGCGGAGATCGTGGGGCGGCTCGGCGAAGGCGACTGGGTGGTCGACCACGAGATCGCCCACGGTCTGGCCGACGAGCCGGTCCGCGTCCTGGTCGCCTACCGGGTGCGCGAGGGTCTCATCGACCGCGTCGACTTCCTCGGCTGAGGAGCCCGGTGCCGAGAGGATCCCGCGCGGGGCCCAGCGGTCGCTCAGCTTTCGTTTCAGCTGTTTCGGCGCACGGGTACGTACTCCCCATGGGTACACGACGCTTTCTGCCCCTCGCCATGACCGCCCTCCTGCTGGGGGTCACCGCTCCGGTCGCCACCGCCGCCCCGGTGACCGCGCCGGCCCCCGCGGCGGATCCCTGCGGGTACTTCACGAAGAACTTCCTGGCCTTCTACAACCACTGCACCACGGACGGTTCCCACATCCAGATCAAGATCGACCGGATCAACGAGTGGGACACCAAGCACTGCGTCCGCCCCGGCGTCACGCAACTCGGCACCACGTCGCAGATCCGCAACGCCTGGTACACCGGCAAGCTCTGCTGAGGGCTCGACCCCGGTCAAGCGCCCGGGTCCGGGGAGCGGGCCGGAGGCCGCTCCTCCCCCGGCCGTGTCTCCAGCGGTCCGGTGCCCGGCTGGGCGCCCGGGCGGGTGTGCGTGAAGTGACCGAGGGTGCCGGTCAGGCGCAGGAGCCGGTCGAGCTGGGTGGTGCGGCTCTCCAGGTGGAGGGCGACCCCGGCGGCATCGGTGTGCCGGCGGACCATGAGCAGGGCGGCCAGGCCGGTGCTGTCGACGGTGGTCAGGCCCGCGCAGTCGACCCGTACCTCGTCCGGTCCGTCGTGCTCCGCGAGGGCGCGGCGGACGGCGTCGACGAGGAGTGCGGCGTGCCGGTGGTCGAGGTCGCCGTGCAGCTCCACGCCGACGACTCCGTCGGCGTAGTGGTGCGACAGGCGCAGCGGGGTGGTGGGGGAAGTCGTCATGCGGTGGTCCCGGTCGGGGTCAAGGGGGTACGGGTGCGGGTGAGCCGAGCCGCTGCCGCCTCCAGAGTGGCCGTGGCCCGGGGGAAGTCGGACAACTGGCGGGCCAGCAGGGCGAGCGCGGGCAGCAGCGAGGTGGCCGGTACGCCCCGCGATTCCAGTACGCCGGCCGTCCACAGCACGAAGCGGTGGAAGAGGTCCGCGTCGTCGGTGTAGAGCGACACGGCGAGGAAGTCGACGATGTGGGACAGGTCCTCCGCGGTGCGTTCGCGCTGGACCTCGCTGTACTCCCGCATCGGCGGGTGGTTCTCCAGGAGTTCGACGAAGACCTCGCGGACCAGCCGCTGCTTTCCGCGGGCCACCAGCGTGTACTCCTGGTCCCGCAGGTGCGGGAGGTCGTCGAGGGGCTGGTGGCCGGGGCTTGGGCGGCCGAGGGGGCCCCGGGCCAGGGCGTCAGCGGCCGTACGGGCGTCCGGCGCCCACGCGTCCGCGCCCAGGAGCCGGGCGTACCGGCCGTCGGGGCCGAAGGCGGCTCCGCCGACGATCACCGGGGTGCCGACGGCCTGACATGCGGTGATCGTGGCGTGCGCCGTGGGCAGGCGGGTGGGCAGGGAGCTGGAGAGGGCCACGGCGTACGGACCGGTGCGGTGCACGTGGGCGATCAGGTGCGGGGCGGGGACCTGGGCGCCGAGGTAATCGACGTGCCAGCCTCGCAGCCTGAGGACTTCGGCCAGCAACCGGGCCGGCAGGGCGTGCCATTCGCCGTCCACGCAGGCGACGGTCACCTTGCCCCGGTGCGGTCGCGTCCGGGCCGCGGGGTGCAGGGCGACCGCTCCGACGGCCCGGTCGTTGATCGCGGTCGCCGCATGCTCCTGGGCCACGGTGATGCGGTTGGCCGCCCATTCCTCGCCGACCCGGCCCTGGACCCGGGCGATGACGTCCAGCAGGGCGGATTCCGGGGCGAGTCCGTGGTCCATGGCGCGCAGTACCGCGGCGACGGCCGCGGCTTCGTCGAGGGCCAGCAGCGACTGCCAGAGCTGCTCCGCGACTTCCGCCGGGCGGGCGTGCGCCGAGCTCGGGGCGGGCGGGGCGGGGGACGCGGAGGTGTGGTGGGGACTCATCCGGTGAACCTGCCCCGTGTGTGGCCGTCCACCGCGCTGAGGTGGTTGGTGCGCGGGGCGGAAATGACCACGACGGCCATGTCGTCGTGGCGCCCGGCGCCGACCCACTGGGCGGCGAGCATCTGTACGCGTTCCACGACGGCCTCGGCGGGCATGGCCGCGCACTCGGACAGGGCACGGCGCAGCCGTTCCTCGCCGAACATCGCCCCGCCCAGCGGGCCGCCGCGGGCTTCGCTGATCCCGTCCGTGTACAGGACGCAGGCGTCGCCGGGGGCCAGCGTCACCGCGGCGGTCTTGGTGGTGATCTCGGGCAGGGCCCCGACGAGGGTGCCCCGGGTGGGAGCCTCCTCGATGCTGCCGTCGACACGCAGGATGAGGGGCGCCGGGTGGCCCGCGCTGGTCAGGCGCAGGCGCACGGCGTTGCCCTCGCGGGCCGCGGAGGCGAGCACCATCGTCGCGAAGCGGGTGCTCGCGGAGTTCAGCAGGGAGGAATTGAGCAGGCTGAGGACGTGGTGGTGGTCGTCCGCCATGGGCAGGAGGGCCTGCAAGGTGGTGCGGATCTTCCCCGTCATGACGGCGGCTTCGAGGCCCTTGCCGCAGACGTCGCCCAGCACCACCAGGGAGGCGTCGTCCCGGCCACCCGCCGGGTGGAGGTCGTAGAAGTCGCCGCCGACGCGCTCGTGGTCCTTGGAGGGCCGGTAGCCGCCCGCGTATTCCACGCCGGACGTCTGCCGGAGCCTCGGCGGCAGCAGTTCGCGCATCAGCGTGTCGGTGACGGCCGCCTGGTCGGCGTACAGGCGCGCCGCGGACATGGCGGCGCCGGCGCGCGCCGCGAACAGTCGGGCGAAGACCTCCTCGTCCTCCGTGAACGGGGCGCCCCCGGCCGCGCGCAGGAGGACCAGGGCGCCGGCGGGCACGCCGTGCCCGGGCAACGGGGTGACGACGATCGATCCGACCCGGGCCAGCCCGTCCGGCAGCAGCCAGTCGGGCGCGACCGCGGGGTCCAGCCAGCGGGAGGGGACGGGCGGGAACCCCTGGAGGGCCTCGGCGAGTCCGGGGGCCTCCCCCGGGTCGACCGCGAGGAGGGCGGTGGACGGGTGGCCGCCTCGGACGCAGGAGACGACGCTCAGGCCGCTGCCGTGGTCGGGGGACAGGACCAGGGCCGCGTCCGCGAAGTGCTCGGCGGCCAGTTGCGCCGTGGCCTCCATGCAGCGGTCGAGGTTGAGGGAGGACAGCAGCAGGTTGGAGGAGCGGACCAGGAACGCGGTGCGTTCGCGTTCGGTGCGCAGCTCCTCGCGGGCGGTCCGGTGGTGTGTTTCGTCCACCAGCCACCACGCCACCGTGCCGTCCTCGCGCGCGGTGGGGTGCGCTTCGTACGAGCGCGGGCCCACCGGCCCCCGGGCGGGGCCCGCCGGCGGCCCCGGCGGGCGCTGCGCGGGCGGTTCGGCGCCCACGCGGCGGGCGTGGGCCGCTGCGATCCAGGCGGGTACCGTGCCGGACAGGGGCGTGCCTGGTCGTGCGCCCGGGAACAGCAGGCGGGCCGCGTCGTTGGCGGCGACCAGGTGGAGCCGCGAGTCGGCCACGATCACGGGGTAGGGGGCTTCGTTCCCCGCGGGACCCGCGGTGGAGGAACCGGACGTGATCTGCGTGGAAGGAACCAAAATGGTCCGGGCCCACTGTGCGGACCCCTCACCTCTTCGTCTGGAGCGGAGACAACGGGAATGTCGTTGCCTTGCGGCAACCATCCTGCATCGACGGCGCCTTCCGCAACCGGACCCCCGGCCTCCGCACATGCAGTGTGACGCGGCGTCACCCGAGCGCACGAGCGCGCGTGCCCTTGTGCGGGACCTGATGCCGCGCGCCGGGCCCCGGCGTAGCAGAATGTCCGGGTGATCGGAGACGAACCGGGCGTCGCGGCGACGACGCGGAGCGGCGCGGCCCCGGGCCGGCCGCGCGGCGGCAGCGCGGTGCGGCGCCTGTTCGACGTGGCCGGCAGCGCGGAGGCGCTCCGGATCGCGGCCGGCATCGACGCGGCGATGGCCCCGTGAGCGGAGCCCGCGCCAGCGACGACGCGCCGGCACCCGACCAGCCGCTGGCACCCGACCTGCTGCCGGCGTGCGACCCCCTGCCGGTGTCCGCCGCGGACGCGCGGGCCCGGGTCCGCGCCCAGCTACCGGCCGGGACCGACCTCGACGGCGTGGGCGTCGCGGACGCCCTGCTGGTCACCTCCGAGCTGGTCACCAACGCCATCCGGCACGGCGGCGGAGTCACCGGCTTCCGTGCCGGCGTCGCCGGGTCGCTGCTGCACCTGTCCGTGGCCGACGCCAGCCCGCTGCTCCCCGTGTCGCGCACGGGTACCGTCGAGCGGCCGGGCGGCTACGGGTGGCCCCTGGTGCAGCGGCTCGCCGCGAGCGTGCGGTGCCGTGCGCACGACGGGGGAAAGACCATAGAGGCCGTGCTGTACCTGGGCTGAGGCCGCGGGACGCCTCACAGGAAGCGGCGCAGCGGCTGCACCGACAGTTCCCGCGCCCGTTCCAGCGCGGAGCGGCGCCGCCAGCGGGCCGGACCGATCGGGGTGCTCCGGCTCAGGTCGTGGTCGAAGTCCGCGTCCAGGGTCCGGGTGAACTCGGTGTCGAGCACGGCCAGCATGACCTCCTCGTCGTGGTCGAGGGAGCGCCGGTTGAAGTTCGACGAGCCGATGAGGGCGGCGATCCCGTCCATCGTGAGGATCTTGGCGTGCATCATCGTCGGCTGGTACTCGTGGATGCGGACGCCCGCGGCGGTCAGTCGCTCGTAGTGGTGGCGACCGGCCAGTTGGCACACGCGCTTTTCGGTGTGCGGGCCGGGCAGCAGGATCTCGACCGTGACGCCGCGGCGGGCGGTCGCGGCGAGCAGGTCGACGAAGTAGCGGTCGGGGGCGAAGTAGGCGGTGGCCAGGCGCACGCGCTCCTCGGCGGACTCCAGGACCACCCGCATCAGCGTCTGCATGTCCTGCCAGCCGAAGGCGGCCGAGCCGCGGACCACCTGGACGACCGCGGAGCCGGCGGGCTCGTGGTCCACGAAGCGGTCCCGGGCGTCGAAGAGCTCGGGGTGGCATTCCGCCCAGTTCTGCGCGAAGGCCGCCGCGATCCCGTCGACGGCGGGCCCCCGCACCTCGGCGTGGGTGTCGCGCCATTCGCGCGGGTTGCGGGCGTCACCGCACCATTCCTCCGCGATGCCCACGCCGCCGGTGAAGGCGGTCCGCTCGTCGACGACCAGGACCTTGCGGTGGCAGCGGTGGTTCTGCTTGAGCGGGGAGAGGAAGGCGGGCTTGCGGAACCAGGCGACGTGGACGCCCGCCCGCTCCATACGATCGAGCAGGTCCTGCTCGATCAGGCGGCTGCCGAAGCCGTCGAGGAGCAGCCGGACCCGGACGCCGTCGAGGGCCCGCGCGGCGAGCGCCTCGGCGAACCGGCGGGCGATGTCGCCCTTCCAGTAGACGAAGGTCATCATGTCGACGGTGTGCCGGGCGGAGGCGACGGCGTCGAGCATCGCGGTGAAGATCTCGTCGCCGTTGCGCAGCGGGCGCACGTGGTTGCCCTCGGTCGCGGCGATGCCGATCAGGCGCTCCAGCCGGCGCCGGACGCGGTGGATGCGCTCGTCCTGGCGGGCTCTGTCGTCCGGGTCGCCGTCGGGGGTGCGGACGTCCTGGGTGAGGCTCACGCGGACGCTCCGCGGGCCGGGACCGCGGTGGACGGCCCGATGGTGCTCCGTGCGGACGCGGCTGCGCCCTCCACGGCCGTGGTCATTCGAGGGCCCCTCTCCCCTGGGCTGCCGCGGTCCCCGCCCGGCAGGGGCAGGGGGCCGTGGCGGATGCCGACGTGTGTTCGACGCCCGTATGGCCGCGATGGCGGGGTTCAAACCGGGGACGGAGCTCCGATCGTCCCGGCTCAGCCGTGCCGGGGCGCGAGGGGCATGACCGCGGCCTCCTCGATGCTGGCGGCCACGGCGAAGGCCCGCTCCGCGCCGGTGACTTCCAGCAGTCGGGCCAGCCGGGGCGGCACGGTGCCCGCCAGGACCACGGGCCGCTCCAGAGTGGGGCGCAGCATGATGCCCAGGGCCGCCGAGTCGACGAAGGTCACCCCGGCCGTGTCCAGTACGTAGCGGGTGACGCCGGGTGCGTCGGGTGCCATCGCGCTGCGCAGTGCGGCCACGGTGTCCATGTCGAACTCCCCCGTCATCACGACGATGCGCACGTCCGCCTCGGTGCGCACGGTGACGCGGCCGGGCGTCTGGCCGCCGTACCCCCGCGCATCCGTAGTCGTGGCCGGGTGGTCGGTCATGTCGGTCCTCCTCGTGTCAGTGCGCGCGCGGCAGTTTGACCACGGTGACGAAGAAGTCGTCGATCTGCTGGATCGCGCGGATGAACTGGTCGAGGTCCACCGGCTTCGTCACGTAGGCGTTGGCGTGCAGTTTGTAGCTGCGCAGGATGTCCTCCTCCGCCGCCGACGTGGTGAGCACGACCACCGGGATGTGCTTCAGCTCGGGGTCGTTCTTGATCTGTTCGAGCACCTGACGGCCGTCGTACTTGGGCAGGTTCAGGTCGAGCAGGATCAGGTCGGGGCGGGGGGCCCCGGTGTGCGCGCCGCGGCGGTAGAGGAAGTCGAGCGCCTCCAGGCCGTCGCGCACCACGTGCAGCACGTTGCCGATCTTGTTGTCCTCGAACGCCTCGCGGGTCATCAGCTCGTCGCCCGCGTCGTCCTCGACGAGGAGGACTTCGGCGGGGGTGGCCTGCGGGCGATCGGCGGGGATGCTCATGAGTCGGTTCCTTCGGAGGGGGTGGCCGGGGCGGCGGGTTCGCCTTCGCCGGCGGTGTCCGGGGCGAGGGGTTCGGCTTCGCCGGCGGTGTCCGGGGCGTCGGCGACGGGGAGGGTCAGGACGATCCGGGTGCCCACCTCGTGGGCGGTGTCGATGCGGATGCGCCCGCCCGCGTTCTCGACGATCTTCTTGCAGAGCGAGAGGCCTATGCCGGTGCCGCCGTACGCGTCCCGGCTGTGCAGGCGTTGGAAGATCACGAACACCTTGTCGGCGAACTCCGTCGGCACGCCGATGCCGTTGTCCGTGACCGCGAAGGCCGCGAAGCCGGGCTCGGCGGCCGGGTCGTCGACCACCGCCACCTCGACCCTCGGGGGCCGGTCGGGCGAGCGGAACTTGACGGCGTTGCCCACCAGGTTCTGCCACAGCATGGTCAGCAGGGTCGGGTCGCCCACCACCTCCGGGAGCCGCTCGGGCCTGCTGACCTCGGCGTCGCCCTCCTCGATGGCGGTGGCCAGGTTCCGCAGGGCCCGGTCCAGGGTGGAGTCGAGGTCGACCCTCTCGCACCCGTCCTGGACCCGGCCCACCCGGGAGTACGTGAGCAGGTCGTTGATCAGGACCTGCATGCGCTTGGCGCCGTCCACGGCGAAGCCGATGTACTGGGTGCCGCGCTCGTCGAGCTGGTCCCCGTACCGCTTCTCCAGCAGCTGACAGAAGGAGGCCACCTTGCGCAGGGGCTCCTGGAGGTCGTGCGAGGCGACGTACGCGAACTGTTCGAGCTCGGCGTTGGAGCGGCGCAACTCCGCCGCCTGGGCGTCGAGTTCCACGGCCGTGCGGTCCAGTCGCTCGGCGTTGCGGTGCGAGGAACGGAGTTCGGCCACGGTGCGCCGGCGCATCGCCTCCACGGAGCGGGCCAGGGCCCGCAGGTCGGAGGGGCCGGCGAACGGGATCTCCTCGTCGAAGGCGCCGTCGGCCACCCGCTGGGAGGCGGTCCTGATCCGGGTGAGCGGGCGCAGGACGCCGATGTGGAGCAGGACCGCGAGTCCGGCCGCCGCCAGGAGGAGGCCGATGATGATCGCCAGCAGAATGTGGTCACGCTGCTCGCGCGCCTCGCTGAAGGTGGTGCGGGCCTCGGCCTGGACGGTGTCGAGCCGGTCCTGCTGTGCGGCGATCCGATGGCGCACCTCGTCGAAGCGGTCCTTGCCGCTCTGCGCCGAAGGTCGCGCCGTGCCGTCGCGCACCGCGCGGATGGCGGGCTCCGCGAACTCCTGCCGCCAGGTGCGCGCGGCCTCCTCCACGGCGGTCAGGTCCTCGCGCTCCGCGGAGTCGCCGCCGCCCTCGCCGTCGAAGACGGTCTTCAGCCGGTCGACGGCGGTGCGCTCCTCGACGAGGCCGCGTTCGTACGGTTCCAGCAGTGCGGGCGCGTCCGCGAGCAGGTAGCCGCGGACCCCGGTCTCCTGGTCCAGCAGGGCCGTCTCCAGGCGCAGCGCGTCGCGTTGGGCGGGCAGGATCCCGTCGACGAGCCGGTCCCCGGCGGTGGTGGTGTGCGAGAGCAGGACCGCGCCGAGCGCGCCGGTGCCGACGACCACGAGGGCCAGTACGACGAGCACGGTGTTCAGCCAGGTCTGCAGGCTCGGGCCGCGGCGGTCCTGCCGGGTCCGCCCTTCGGGGGTGGTTTCGGTTCCTGTGGGGACAGTCACGTGGGGGCGTTCCATTCGAGGTGGAGTACGGCGACGTCGTCGGCCAGGCCGCCCCAGTCCGCGGCGAGGCCCTGCGCCGCTTGGATGAGGGAGTCGACGAAGGGTTCGGCGGGCAGGTCGGCCTGCTGGCGGGCGATCTCCAGAAGGCCCTCCTCGTCGAGGCGGGCGGGTCCGGGGCCGATCCGTCCCTCGATCAGGCCGTCCGTGAAGAGCATCACGGCGCCGCCGGGCGCGACGGGGACCTCGGTGACGGGCCAGCCCGGGCCCCATCCGGGCATGATGCCCAGGGCGGGGCCGCCGGGGACGAGTCGCAGCTCGACCTCGCCGGGTGAGCGCACAAAAAAGCCGGGGTGGCCGGCGCGCTGCACGGAGACCGAGGCCGCTCCGGCGGGTCGGCTCAGGGCGGTGAGGGTGGTGAAGATCTCCGCGCCGGAGCGCTCCGCGAGCAGGATCTGTTCGAGCAGCCGCAGCAGTTCGGCGTCGCGGGCACCGGCCATGACGAAGGCCCGCCAGGCCACGCGCAGGCACACGCCGAGGGCCGCCTCGCTCGGGCCGTGTCCGGAGACGTCGCCGACGACGGCGTGGGTGGCTCCGTCGGGGGTCTGGACGACGTCGTAGAAGTCCCCGCCGAGGAGTGTCTGGGCGCGTCCCGGCTGGTAGCGGGCGCAGACCTGGACGGTTTCGGCCGGGTCGTCCAGGAGGAGGGGCGTGGGCAGCAGCCCGCGTTCGAGGCGGGCGTTCTCCTCGGCGCGCAGGATGCCCGACTGTACGGCGACGGCGGCGAGCTCGGTGTGCTTGCGCTGGATCGCGTAGCGGATGGCCCGCATGAAGACGTCGGCTTCCAGACGCCCCTTGACCAGGTAGTCCTGGGCTCCGGCGGCGACCGCGCCCAGGCCCGCCCGTTCCTCGGAGAGCCCGGTGAGGACGACCACCGCGGCCTCCGCGCAGACGCCCAGGACCTCCTTGAGGCCGTCCAGGCCCTGGGCATCGGGCAGGTGCAGGTCGAGCAGGACGCACTGGGGGGCCTCCGCCTCCAACAGGCGCAGGGCGTCGGCGAGGGAACGGGCCCGGCCGAGGCGGACGTCGATGCCGCTCTCCTCGACGAGCTCTTCGACGAGGACGGCGTCGCCCTCGTCGTCCTCGATGAGCAGGATGTACGGCGGCACGCCGTTCCAGAGCGCCAGGGACTCGTCCGTCTCCGCGACCGGGGCCAGGCGGGGCGGGAGGGCGGTCCGCTGCTGTGGCGCAGCGGCCGTGCGCCGTTGCGAACCCACTCCGATGGTGCTTCCCATGGTGTCGCGCTGGTCCTTCCCCCCGCTGAGCGCGGACACCTGGACGCCCGATTGCGCCGGCGCCACCCTAGTTCGATCATTTGCCTCTAGGCAATATTTTACAAGGTCAATTACCGGCCTGCTCGACCGGGCTCCGGGTCGGGCCGACCGTGCCAGTCGAGGCAGACCACCATGGCGTCGTCGGCGATCTCCACGCCGCCCCGGTGGCCGGCGAGCTCTTCCAGGAGGGCGCGGGGCACCTGCGAGGGCGGCAGCAGCCGGGTGTTCATGACGGCACGGGCGAGGGCGTGCTGGCTGTAGCGCTCGCCGCCCGGCGAGAGGACGTCGTAGACGCCGTCGCTGAGGAAGAACAACCGGTCGCCCGGCAGTACGCGGAAGCTCTGGCAGGAGTAGACGGTGTCCTCGAACATGCCGAGCGGCAGCTGCGCCTCCAGCACCACCTCCTCCACGAGGCCGCCGCGCAGTCGCCAGACGCGCGGCGATCCGGCGTCGATGACCTCGACCTCGCCGGTGTCCAGGCAGAACCGGAGCAGCAGCATCGCCAGGTGCACGCGGCCGTGGTACTGGCCGAAGACGGCCTGGTCGGCCAGGGCCACCTGGTCGGCGAGGCCGAGACCGGACCGCCGGGCGTTGCGCAGGGCGCTGACGGCGAGATTGGTCAGCAGCGCGGCATCGATCCCCTCGCCCATGCCGTTGTTGACGGTCAGCGTCAGGTGGTCGGGGCCGGACGACCAGTCGAAGCTGTCTCCGAAGACGGCGTAGGCGGGATCGAGCTGGGCTCCGAGGTCGTACTCGGGACGGGAGCAGGAGCGCCCCGGCAGCAGCTGCCACTGCATCTCGGCGGCGAGGGTCAGCCGGCGGGCCCGCCTGGCCTGGAGGAACACGTCCGTGTCCCGGTCGGCCACGAGGATCTCGTGGCCGAGCGCTTCGGCCACCTCCTGGAGCGGCCCGAGCCGCGAGCGGTCGTAGGCGCCGGCGGCGTACGCGACGCTCAGGACTCCGAGGCGGTCGCCGCGCACGCTCACCGGCAGGTGGACGACGACGTCGCCCCCGCCGGGACCCGCGGGGTCGTCCGCCCTCCCCCGGGCGACGTACGGTTCCTGGGAGCCGAAGGCCCGACCCGCAGGCCCTTGCCGCGCGGGCACCGACTCGACGGTGAAGGGCTCCTGCGTGAAGGGCTGGAGCCGGGCCGAGGCGTAGTCCGCCATCAGCAGTTCGACGCCGTGTGCGCCGTGCTGTCGGAGCAGCAGTTCACGTACCGCGTCGAACAGCTCGTGGGGGGCCGCCCCCCGCAACGCGCGCCCCTCATCGCCGCCCACCACGTCGACTCCAGCCACCGGACCGCTACCTACCTCTCGCGCAAATGCTAAGAATGGAGGACCACGAAACAGCCCGCCCGCACCAGCGGGATGCACGAATGTCCGGTAGGGAGTGTCACATGAGCCAGCGGCAGGTCCGCTCCGCCCGGCCCGTCGTGGCAGCCACGGAAGGCGCGGAAGCCGCGGTGGCGGAGACGAGCGAGCTGATCGAGATGCTGGCGGTCATCTGGGAGCGCGGCCGGGACACGGCCAGCGCGCCGCCCGTCTCTTCCGCGCAGGCGCGTGTGCTGTTCCTGATCGACGGGCACGGGGAGATGAACCTGCGGGAACTGGGGCGGCTGCTGGAGGCCGCCCCTCCGTCGGTGACCCGGCTCTGCGACCGCCTCCAGGCCGTCGGGTTCGTCGAGCGGCACCCCGGGGCGGACGACCGCCGAGAGGTCCTGCTGGCCCTGACGCCCGCCGGGCGGTCCTACCTCGCGGACCTGCGCGCCCGTCGGCAGGAGGCACTGGCCGCGGCGATGGGGACGATGTCGCCCGCCTCCCGCGCCGCGCTGGCGGTGGGCCTGGCCGAATTCTGCGCGGCGGTCGGCACCCCGCTCCGACTGGCCCGCGAGCGGACGGCGCCGCCCCGCACGGCCTGACCGGAAGGTCGCAGGGCCGCGTGGGGCGCGGGGCCGGCGGGCACGCCCACCCCTCTCGAACGTCAATATCTGCCAAAAAAAGACCGATTCGGTCATCTTCGGTTCAGTTCGACAAGTGGCCGCACGATCCGCGGATCGTTGAAACCATGGCAGGGCTTCGCCGTGCCCCATTCCGCGGGTGCGCGAGTCGCCTGCTGTCGCAGCCCGGACGGGCTGCGCTGGCGGTGCGGGGGGCGGGAGAGCAGCCGGGCGGTGTGCATGCCGTGGCCGGCGGGTCCGTCCTGTGCGACCGCACCGCCGCGGTTTCCCGGGGCCCGCCGGTTCCCGCCGTCGTGGTGCGGCCCTCGGAAGGAGAGGCAGTGACGCCTTCTCGTACGCCCGGAGCATGGCCTTCGCGCCGGACGCACCGCTCCCGGCACCGGCCCCTGATCGCCGCGGCCTGCTCCGCCGCCCTGGTCCTGACCGGCCTGACCGCCTTGGCCGGGACGCCCGCCCAGGCGAGCGCCGGGGGCCGGATGGCCTACGTCACGAACCTGCGCGGCAATTCGGTCTCGGTCATCGACACCGCGAGCGGTACGGTCGCCGCGACCATCCCCGTCGGCCGGTTCCCCGAAGGGGTGGCCGAGTCCCCCGACACCTCCCGCGTGTACGTCGCCAACGACGGGGACAACACCGTCTCGGTCATCGACACGACCACCAACACCGTCACCGCCACCGTCCCCGTCGGCCAGGTACCGGGCCCGCTCGCGGTCTCCCCGGACGGCTCCCTGGTCTACGTCGGCAACAACGTCGCCACGGGGGTCGGCGGGATCACCGTGATCGACGCCGCCACGAGCACGGTCACCGCGACGTTCGCCACCGGCAGCCAGCCCTTCGGAATCGCGTTCACCCCCGGCGGGGCCAAGGCGTACGTGGCGAACTTCGTCGGCAGCTCGGTCTCGGTCGTCGACACCGCCACCAGCACGGTCACCGCCACCCTCACCAACTCCGGTGCCAGGACGCCCGCGGCCGTGTCCGTCACCCCCGACGGAGCCCACGCCTACGTCGCCAACTTCAACAGCAACAGCGTCTCGGTGATCGACACCGCCTCCGACACCATCACCGCCATCATCGGTGGTTTCGGCGGGCCCGAGGGGGTGACCACCACCCCCGACGGGGCCCACGTCTACGTGGCCAACGCGAACTCCAACACGGTCTCGGTGATCGACACCGCCACCAACACCGTCACCGGCGCCGTCCCGGTCGGCAGCGCGCCCGTCACCGTCGTCGCCGACCCCCTCGGCAGCAACGCCTACGTCGCCAACTCCGGCGCCGGCACGGTCTCGGTGATCGACACCGCCACCAACACGGTCACCGGCATCGTCCCGGTGGGCAACACCCCGTTCGGCATCGCCGTGACTCCCGCGCCGTTGGCCGTGACCGGCCTCAGCGTCGGCCAGGGCCCGGCCTCCGGCGGGGCGAGCGTCACCATCACGGGCACCGGCCTGGCCGGCGCCCGCGCCGTACGCTTCGGCGCCACCCCGGCCACCGGTGTCACCGTCGTCAACGACCGGACCATCACCGCGACCGTCCCGGCCCACGCCGCGGGCACCGTGGACGTCACGGTCACCACCCCGGCCGGCACCAGCCCGACGTCCGCCGCCGACCGGTTCACCTACTTCGCCCGGCCGGCCGTGACCGCGGTCGGCCCCGGCAGCGGACCCACCGCCGGCGGCACCCCGGTCACCGTCACCGGCACCGGCCTGAGCGGCACCACCGCCCTCACCTTCGGCACCGGCAACCCGGCGACCGCCGTGTCCTGCCCGACCGACACCACCTGCACGACCACGTCCCCGGCGCACGCGGCGGGCACGGTCGACGTCCAGGTCACCACGCCCGGCGGGACCAGCCCGACCAGCGGCGCGGACCGGTTCACCTACGCCGACCCCGCCGCCGACATCGCCGTCACCGTCACCGGCCAGCCCCACCTGGGCATCCTGGTGCCCTACCTCACCTACACGCTGACCGCCCGCAACAACGGCCCCGACCCGGTCACCTCGGCCACCCTCACCGCGACATTGCCCCCCGGCGCCGGCGCCACCGCCCTCTCCTCCGGCTGCACCAGCACGGCCGGCCACGTGACGTGCGCCTACGGCGGCATCGCCAACGGCGCCAGCGCCGTGAAGTCCTTCCGCGTCCCGCTGAACCTCCTGTCCCTCGGCCCCGTCCAGGTCACCGGCCAGCGCACCGCCTCCGCACCCGTCGACACCATCCCGACCAACGACACCGGCACCGCGACCTGCACCGTCATCTCCATCGTCCTGGCCACCTGCCCGTAACCCCTCCCCCGCCGGGGGGGGGGGGGGGGGGGGGGGGGGGGGGGGGGGGGGGGGGGCGCGGGGGTGGGGGGGGGGGGGGGGGGGGGGGGGGGGGGGGGGGGGGGTGTACGACGGAACCCACCCCCCCCCCCCCGCACCCCCCCCCCCCCCCCCCCCCCCCCCCCCCCCCCCCCCCCCCCCCCCCCCCCCCCGCTCCCCCCCCCCCCCCCCCCCCCCCCCCCCCCCCGGTACGCCCCCAGTGCGGAGGTTGCGCCGAGAGGGCCTCCTCTTGGTGACAACCTGTCGGAAAGCCGAGGCAGCCGGCGCCCCTAGCATGGGTGCCCAACAAGGTCTCGAACGCGTGGAGTTGGGCGAATGGGTGACGTGATTCGAATCGGCTCCAGGGCGAGCAGGCTGGCCAGGGCCCAGGTCGCGGAGTGGCTCGCGCCGATCGCCGAACAGTTCCCCGACGTCACCTTCAAACGGGAGACCATCCTCGAAGGCGGCGATCAGGACCGGGTGACACCCACGCTCGCCGAGGTGGCCAGGACCGCTGGTGGGAGCGCCTTCTCCACGAACCAGGAAGCGGCGCTCGTGTCCGGGCGGGTGGACGTGATCGTGCATTCGCTCAAAGACCTCCCCACCTCCGTGCGCGAGGGCACCCTGCTGCTGACCACCCCCGGCCCGCGCGAGGACGTACGGGACGTCCTGTGCGGGGCGACGCTCGACGGCCTCCCGAAGGGGGCCCGGGTCGGAACCGGGGCTCCGCGCCGGGTGGCTCAACTGCTCGCGCTGCGGCCCGATCTGGAGGTGGTTCCGATCCGCGGCAATGTTCCGGCGCGCCTCGCCCGGACGACCAGGGGCGGCCTCGACGCGGTGGTGCTCGCCGCGGCCGGCCTGAACCGGCTCGGCCTGATGCCCGAGGTGCGCGAAGTCCTCGATCCCGCCGCCTTCCCGCCGTCCCCGGGACAGGGCGCGCTCGGCATCCAGGTCCGCGCCGGTTCCCCGGCCGCGAGGCTCCTGGAGCGGACGGGAGATCCGCGGACCGACGCGTGCGTACGTACCGAGCGCGCCCTGCTGGCGGAGCTGCACGGGGGCTGCTCGGTGCCGGTGGGAGCCTGGGGGCGGGTGGGCCCCGACGGGCTCCTCCACCTCTGCGCCACCGTGACCTCCCTGGACGGCGCCCGGCAGGTCACGGCGTCGGGGCGGGGACCGATCGACGCCCCGGAGAAGCTCGGCGCCTGCGTCGCGGACGATCTCCTCGCTCAAGGCGCCGCCGACGTCCTGGAGCGGATCAGGCGGGGTTGATCCCCCCTCTGGGCGCCGGCGCGCCGCCGCGCGTCAGGCCCCGGCTTGCAGGCGCAGGCCCGCGAGGGTGAGGTCCAGGGCCGAGCGGAACTGCTCCGCGTCGTCGTGGCCGTCGAACTCGTCGACGATCTCGTGGACGAACGGGAACTCCTCGGGGTCGAGCTCGCGCCAGGCCTGGGCGAACCGGCCGAGGAACTCGTCGCGGTCCGTGGCGCCGTCGAGGACCTCCTGGGGCGGCTCCTGGCCCAGGTCGACGGCGGAGCCGACGACCACGCCCGCGACAGCCGAGACCGCGTGGAAGCGCTGGCGCGCCGTCAGATCGAGGCGCAGGGTCGGGCGGCCGAGCTCCTCGTACAGGCGCAGGGAGTTCGACTGGAGCGAGGTGTTGCGCATGAAGTACGCACCGAGCCAGGGGCGTTTCACGATCGCGTCGAACAGGGTCACGGCCATCTCGCGGAGGTCCTCGATGGGGTCGTCGCCGCCCGGGAGCGCCTCGATGTCGACCAACACCGCGCCGATCACGTGGTCGGTGGCCAGGTCGAGCAGCTCGCCCTTGCTCGCGACGTACCAATAGATGCTGGCGACGCCGCCGCCGAGGCGCTGTGCGAGCGCCCGGAACGTCAGCGCGGGCGCCCCGGCCTCGTCGAGGAGGGCCACCGCTTCGGTGAGTACGGCCTCCATCGAATGCGAGGCGCGTCGGCGGGTCGCGCCGCCCCGACGGTTCTGCGGGCGCTCCATGGCGTCCATCCTTTCGCGTCTTGCCTCTCATCGAACGTTGTTCTATCGTACCCGATCGTACGCCGTTCGATACTCGAACCGCGTTCGATCGGAGGAACGTATGAAGACCGCCACATCACCCTCGCCGCCCCGGACACCGTCCGGGTATCCGTCCCTGCGCGCCGCATGGATCCCCCTCGCCGCCCTCTGCCTGGCGTTCTTCGTCGAGATGGTCGACAACACGCTGCTCTCCGTCGCACTGCCGACGATCGGCCGCGACATAGGCGGCGGCACGACCGCGCTGCAGTGGGTCACCGGCGCGTACTCGCTGACCTTCGGCGGACTGCTGCTCACCGCCGGATCGCTGGCCGACCGGCTCGGCCGGCGCCGGGTGCTGCTGGTGGGACTCGCCGTGTTCGGCTCGCTGAGCCTGTGCGCCGTCTTCGTGACCACGGCCGGCGAGCTCATCACCCTGCGCGCCCTGCTCGGTGTCGCCGCCGCCGCGATGGCCCCGATCACGAACTCGCTGGTCTTCCGCCTGTTCGACGACAAGGCCCTACGGATGCGCGCCATGACGGTGATGATCGTCGTCGGCATGTCCGGGTTCGTGCTCGGGCCGCTGCTCGGCGGCACCGCGTTGGCGCACGTCCGGTGGGAGTGGCTGCTGGTCGTCAACGCTCCGATCGCGCTCGTCGCATGCGTCGGTGTCCGGCTCGGCGTCCCGGCCGACCGCCCCGAGGACCTGACCTCCGACCGGCTCGACCTGCCGGGCGCCCTCCTCAGCGTCAGCGCCATCGGGCTCGCCTGCTACGCGCTGACCAGCGGTGTCGAGCACGGCTGGGCCTCGGCCATCACCCTCGCCTCGATCGCGGGCGCCGTCGTGGCCGCGGTCGCGTTCGTGGCGCACGAGCGCCGGAGCGCGGCGCCCATGCTCGACCTGCGCCTCTTCTCCAACGGCGCCGTGCGCGGCGCCGCCCTCGCCCAGATCGGGACGTCCATCGCGATGGCCAGCGTGATGTTCGGGCTGATCCTGCACTTCCAGTACGCCTACGGGTGGAGCCCGGTGCGGGCCGGCCTCGCCAACCTGCCGATCATCGTGACGATGCTCGCCGCGACCCCCCTCTCGGAGTGGCTGGCACGCCGGTTCGGCCACCGGATCGCCTGCCTGATCGGCGCGGCCTGCCTGGCCGGGTCGCTCGCGGGCCTCGCCTGGGGCGTCGATCGCGGGTACGCCGTCATCGCGGTCTGCATGGTGGTCATGACCGTCGGGCTGCGCACCGTGATGACGATCTGCGCGGTCGCGCTCGTCGACGCCATGCCGAGCAACCGCACCTCCATCGGCGCGGCCCTCAACGACACCGCCCAGGAAGTCGGCTCCAGCCTCGGCACCGCCGTGGTGGGCACGCTGATCGCCCTGCTGGTCACGACCCGGCTCCCGGACGGCACCTGGAGCGGTGAGCTGGTCGCCTCGTTCTTCCACGGCGAGCGCGTCACGTACGCGCTGCTCGCGGTCGTCGTCGGAGTGATCGCTACGGGCGGCGCACTGAGCCTGACCGACTCCCACTCGTCCGAGGAAACCCGCCCCGACCCGACGGGCGGGTGAGTCCGACCCGGCAGGCCGCGCGCCCGTCGGCGCCCGGGGATGGGAAGTCGCCGACCCCGTCAACGAGCCGAACGGCGGGGTCATCGGCGGAGCCGACGTCGTCGAGATCGGTGCGGGCCCCCGCATCCCCGGAGGAGAAGGCCACGGGGCTCCGCCCCCGGGGGCGGAGGGCGTCGGCATGGTGGCCCGGGCCGTGCGCGTGCCGAACCGGGGATTGGATCTTCGGGATCCCATAATGCCGTCATGGGTTATCGCCGGAATCTGTCGGGCACTGGGCAGGTGGTCCTCTCCTTGGGCCTCTTGGGGTGCCTGCTCGGGGCTGCGCCGAGGGGTGGCTCGGACAGTGGCGTGCTGCGGCTCTCGGTCGCGACCAACACCGTGTCCCGGCCAGGGGTGCATGTCCGCGTCGGGCAGCGCCTCGTCCGTGTGTACCGGCTGCGCAACTACGCGGAGTACGGCCTGGACGACCTGGAGGTGCGCGACGCGCAGGCCCCCGGTGGACGCGCCCGGTGCCCCGAGCCTTCGCTGGCGCCCCTGGGGACCATGACCTGCCGGGCGGAGATCGTGGCCTCGGCGGGCCCTCACCCCGTCCGTGTCACGGCGACGGGCGTCGCGGCATGGGAGGGACTCCCGGATGGCAGCGCCGATGCCCAGGCGGGCTACGAGGCCCATCACTCCGCCCTGGTGCTCCAGCGTTCCGCCTCGCAGAAACGTCTCTCCTATCGCCTGCTGTACGCCGGTCCCACCCGTCTCGACGACCTCCGGCTGAACGACCCCCTGCTCGGGAACGCCGGTGCGCTGCGCTGCTCCGGCGGGGCGGGACTTCCGGGCCGTCTGCTGCCCGGCGGGAGCGTCGATTGCTGGGCCCCTGCCCCGGCCGGGCCGGGCCGGCACGGATCAGTGGCCCGGGCGACCGGCACCACGGCGGACCGCGCCGTGTCCTCCACGGGTTCGCTCCTTCCGCCGCTGCCTCTCGCCGCCGAGGCCGCGGCCGAGTACGTCGTACCCGCTCCGCCCCGCGCGATCCGGCCGCCCGCTCCGCCCGGCGGCCCGAGCCCCGGACCCTCCCGCACGCCCGCCACGCCGGGGAAAGTTCGCCCGCCAAGGGCACCGCGGCCTCCCCGGGCGCAGCGCCCTCCCCGTGCGCCGCGCCCGCCCGGCGAATCGATTCGCCCCGGCGCGTCGACCCCGGTCGCGCCTCCCGGTGTCGCCGCGCCTCCCGCCGGCACCACCCCCGGCGGCGTACCGCCGGGGGCCGGCCCCGGGCAGGTGCCGGGCGCCGGGGCCGGGGAGGCCGTCGCGGGCGCCGTGTTGCAGCCTCCCGGTGCGCCCACCGCGCCGGGCCGACAGTTCCTTCTGAACGCGAACCCCCCGGCCCGGGTGCCTGCCCGGCCGCCGGCCACGCCCGGCGCGGTGTCGCCCGCGCACCCGCCCCCGCCCGGCCGAGCCCTGTCCCGTCACCAACCGTCGTCGCCACGGCGCGAGACGCTCATGGACCGCGTGGACTGGGCGGTCCTGACCCTCCTGATCGTGCTCATCCCCGCTCTCCTGGCGGCGATGAGCTTCGAATCGCGCAAAGCGACCTCGCGTGGGAAGGACGACTGACATGTTCGGTCCGGGCATCTGGTTCGCCCTCGTGGGGGCGGTGACCGCATGTGGTCTGACATGGGCGCTCTCCCGCAGTGAGGCGTCGCGGAAGGCGCACCTGGAAGCGCCGGCGCTGGGCTTCGTGGGCAGCGCCACGCTGGCGCTCTTCGTGCTGACCGCGGCGTTCCTGGTGGCGAGTTCATGGCAACAGCGCAACGCCGCGAGCGACCACACCTACCAAGAGGCCCGCGGGCTCGAAGCCGCCTACGCCGACAGCCACGAACTCGCCGACCCCGTACGCCTGCGGGCCCGTCGGCAACTGCGCCAGTACACCGCGGAGGTGGCCGGCCCCGAATGGCTCATGATGCGCGAGCGGCAGATGAGCCCGCGGGCCGCCGGCCTGCTCGACCAGGCGCGGCTGACGAGCGCCCGCACCCCGGGCACGAGCCAGGAGCAGCAGGCCGCCATGGACACCGTCACCACCTCGTTGGACGCCGTGGTCACGGCACGCAACCAGCGCTCCAGCGACATGCGGTGGGCCGTCCCCGAGCCGATCTCCTACGCCCTGATCGCCACGGCTCTGCTGGTCGTCCTCTTCCCGGCCCTGGTGGGCATCAACGCCGGTCCCCGGCACATGCTGGTGATGGTGCTGCTCGGAACCGTGCTCGGGTTCGGTGTGTACCTGGTGTCCGTCCTCCAGCATTCCTTCGCCCCGCCCCTGGGCATCGAACCGGACGCCTACCTCCAGGCCTTGACGCGTTTCGACCAGCTCGACGCGGCCAAGTAGCGGGCGGGTGCGCGCAGTCCGCGAGCCGCCGTCCGCTCACCGAGGTGGAATCCCGTTGAGCTGACCGGGCTAAAGCGCTGGCGCACGGCAGTGTGGCCAACGGCTCGTCGACGTCGGCGGTGCATGGTGTTGCGATGCGAGCCAATCGATCAGCACAGTCCTCCGGCGGGTCCGCCGGGCCCGGTTCCCTTTCCCGGCGAGGTTTCACCCTCGGCTCCGCGGCGGCGGCGGCCATGGCCGCCGTCGCTTCGGCGCCGACCGCGGCCGCGGGCCACACGCGGCTCGCCCCGCCGTCCGCGCCGTCCCGGCAGGGCGTCCAGCTCGCACAGGCGCTGCTGATGCGCGGCCCCGACGGCCACGACCTCATTCCCTCCTACCTGCGCGTGCTGGTCGGCGACGGGCTTCCGCGGTCCTCGGCCCCGCCGAAGAAGGTGCTGGTCGTGGGCGCCGGCCCGGCGGGGCTGGTGACGACACTGCTGCTGAAGAGGGCGGGCCACGCGGTCACGCTCGTGGAGGCCAACGGCAACCGTGCGGGCGGCCGGATCAAGACGTTCCGTACGGGCGGCCACGAGGGCGCCGCCCAGCCGTTCGCCGACCCGCGCCAGTACGCCGAGGCCGGAGCCATGCGCATCCCGGAGAGCCACCGGCTCGTGACGGCGCTCATCGCCCATCTGGACCTGAAGCGGCAGAAGTTCCGCCTCGTCGACGAGAACGCGGACGGCACCCGCGCCGAACGGACCTGGATCCACGTCAACGGCATGCGCGTGCGCCGAGGCGACTACGCGCGCGCTCCCCAGCGGGTGAATCGTTCCTTCGGTGTGCCCAAGGCGTTGTGGGACGTCCCGTCCGCGAAGATCCTCAGCGATGCGCTGGCCCCGGTGCGGGACGAGTTCAGCACCGTCGGCTCCGATGGCCGCCGGGTCGACAAGCCGGTCGAGCAGCTGATCGCCGGCTGGGCGCGGGTCATCGAGCGTTTCGGGGACTGGTCTATGTACCGCTTCCTGAGCGAGTACGCCAAACTCGACGCCGGCACCATCGACCTGATCGGTTGCCTGGAGAACCTCACGTCACGGCTGCCGCTCTCGTTCCTGCACAGCTTCCTCGACGCGGCCCTCATCAGCCCCGACACCGCCTTCTGGGAGCTGAGCGGCGGCACGGCGACCCTCCCCGACGCCCTGCTGGAGCAGGTGCGTGACTGCGTCCGCTTCGACCGGCGCGTCACCCGGATCGAATACTGGGACCCGTCCCGGCCCCACACCGACACCCCGCACGTGAGCGCGAAGGGGCCGCACGTCTGGCTCGACACGGTCTCCGAAGGGCGCGACGGGACACCCGACCGGGAGCAGTTCACCGCGGACCTCGCCGTCATCACCGTCCCGTTCTCCGGACTGCGGCACGTCCAGGTCGCCCCCCTCATGTCGTACGGCAAGCGCAGGGCCGTCACCGAGCTCCACTACGACAACGCCACCAAGGTCCTGCTCGAATTCAGCCGCCGCTGGTGGGAGTTCAGCGAGGCCGACTGGAAGCGCGAACTCGCCACCATCGACGCGGACTTGTACGCCGCCTACCAGACGGGCCGCGCGTCGGCCGACGGAAGCCTGCTGGGCCGGCACGACTCCGTCACCGGCGAGTTCCTCACCGCCGGGCAGCGCACCTACTACGCCGCCTATCGAACGGTCGGCCGGGACCAGCCCGGAGCCGTGGCGAGCCTGGGCGGAGGCTCGGTGAGCGACAACCCCAACCGGTTCACCTTCAACCCCTCCCACCGCGTACCCGGCAGCCCCGGCGGAGTCGTCCTCGCCTCCTACACCTGGGCCGACGACGCCGGCCGCTGGGACGCCCTCGACGACGACACCCGGTACCCGCACGCCCTGGCGGGCCTGCAGGAGATCTACGGCCAGCGCATCGAGGTCTTCTACACGGGCGCCGGGCGGACCCAGAGCTGGGCCCGGGATCCCTACGCGTACGGCGAAGCGTCCGTCCTGCTGCCCGGCCAGCACACGGAACTCTTCCCCGACATCGCCACCCCCGAGGGCTCCCTCCACTTCGCCGGCGACCACACCTCGCTCAAGCCCGCTTGGATCGAAGGCGCGTTGGAGTCCGCGGTTCGCGCCGCCCTCCAGGTCCACACGGCTCCGAGGCCCGCGGCCCGATGAGCCACCGCGGCAGGCCTGCCCCCAGGGCGTGCGGGTACCGGGTGCCGAGCATCTCGGCGGCCCGGCCCATGGTGTAGGCGGGGCCGACACGATTGCGCTTCTCCGGCCGGTGGATCCGTGTGCGGCCGGCACCGCCCCGATCTCGGCCTCCGGCCGGACGCCACCGCGGTCCGTCCCGGCCGGCTGCCGGGACGGACCGCGGTGGTGGGCCGGGGCCGGGCTCAGTTCGTGCTTGCCCGCCGGCGCCGGCGGAGCACGACGGCGCCGGCCGCCAGCGCGAGTGCCGCGCTGGAACCGCTGGCGAGGAGCAGGGCGGAGGACGAGGTGTCGTCCCGCGTGTGCTGGAGGCCGTATCCGCTGGAGTAGCCCTTGGTGGCGTACTCCGAGCCGGGGAGCTTGTCGGCGTAGCGGGCCTTGACCAGCTTCTGGTAGTCGCTGAGCGACACCGATGCCTGGCCGTCCAGTCCTTGCCGCGCCTGGTCGTTGAGGGGCTCGACGGTGGTGAGTTTGAGTTGGTACCAGCCGCGGATCTGCGGCTCGGTGAAGACCAGCGTGCCCAGGGTGGCCTTGCCGGCGTAGGTGGCGTCGCTGTCGCCGTCGCTCACGGCCGCCAGGTGCCAGCCGCCGCCCTGGGTGGGGGCGAGCACGACGGTGGCGTTGCGGCCGTTGACGGTGGCGCTCAGCGAGGAGACCAGCTGGGTCAGCCTGATCGCCTCGATGGGCAGGGGCTTCGCGGTACCCGCGACGAACCCGGGGGTGATCTCGTTCCGCGCCACCGGGTCCTTGATCGTGAAGGCCGGCAGGCCCTGGCACGGCTCGGCCGTTTCGGGGATGGACTGCACGGGGCCGCCGGCGCCGTTGGGCACCGGGGTGCGCAGGAAACGGCAGACGGTGTTGAGGACCTCGGCGGACTTCACCGCGTCGAGGGCGGCCTGGTAGTCGGGGATGTCGGCCGGGAGGGGGTCCTTGGCGGGGGCCGCGTGCGTCGGACCGACGACGGACAGCAGCGCGGACGCGCTCATGGCGATGACGAGGGCCAGACGGGAGGAGCGAGTGACCGCCCGCTTGTTGGACGTTTCGGTGTCGCTGGTGTCGCGCATGTCGCCTGCCTTAGCGGGAGATACCGATGCGGGAGTGGGTCCACTTCGACGAGCTGTTGCTCACGTAGTCGGCGTAGTTCCACCACGTGTACGTGGTGGTGTCCGGCCACGGGTCGGCCACGGCGATCGTGTTCTTGGAAGTGTCGAAGCCGTAGACCACGTTCATGTGGCCGCCCCCCGACGTCCACCCGATGCGGGCACCGATCGGCCGGGCCGCCTTGACGTCGGTGTACACCTGATCGAACGAGGCCGCGGTGCTCAACCCGGTGCCGGTACGGGTCAGCCCGAGGCTGCTCCACCCCTTGGCCATGTCGTCGAGCGTGGCGGGCTGGTTGTTGCAGCCGTAGTAGGGATTGGCCCGGCTGCAGAAGTCGGTCTGCGTGGAGCCGAAGCCCTGGAACTTGGCGATGGTCAGCCCGGAGGCGACCCAACACCACTGGGTCTTCTCCTGCTTGTACATGGCGATGTTGTCCTGGCCCGCTTCCGCGTGAGCTGTGCCTCCCGCGGCCGCGAGCGATCCCAAGGCGGCCAGCGCGATCGCGGCCACCGTGGTGCCGTACCTGAACCTGCCCATTTTCCTGCCTTCCCCTGACGGGTTGAACGAGATGAACGGGGCAATCGGGCAGGAATATGACAGCGCATCATGTCCAGGACACATAGCCAACGCACAGGAATTACCCCGTATTGGCTATTCGTCGGGTGATAGTCGGAATCGGCACTCGCGGCCCACACGGGACCGCTCACGCACCCTGCACAACGGTGGTTCGGGAAAGGCGTGTGGGACGACGCGCCGGCGGGGTCCTCCCGGAGGAGGAGGCCGGACCGGGCCCCAGGTCTCGGATCGGGGGTGGGCAGGACCGGGGTCCTCGTGCCCTTGGGCGATGTGCCGCACCAGGGCGGGTTCCTAGCCTCGGGGCATGCGATCACACCTAGCGGACGATGCTCAAGGACACCCCGTGACCACTGTCGGCCCCGCCGCACGCCGCGCCCTGGCCGTGGGCCTCGCCCTCGCCGCCTGTCTCACGTCCTCCCCCGCCCTGGCCACGGCCGCCGAGGCCCCCACCCGGGGCGACTCCGGGGCCGGACTGGACCGGTACTACCGCCAACACCTCGGCTGGGGCAGCTGCGTCAAGGGCCCCGACGACACCACGGGCCGCGATCTGGACCGGGCGGGCGTGCAGTGCGCGGACGTGACCGTGCCCCTGGACTACACCGACCCGCGGGGGCGCACGATCACCGTGGCGATCTCCCGGCTGGGGGCCTCCGACACCCGCCACCGCATCGGCGCGATCCTCCTCAACAACGGCGGTCCGGGCGGTCCCGCGCTCCAGTCCCCGCCGCAGGCCCGTGCGGCGATGAAGGAGGTCGGCGCGCGCTACGACATCATCGGCTTCGACCCGCGCTTCATCGGGCGCAGCACCGCGCTGGACTGCGGCTTGCCCGTCGGCATGACCTGGCTGTCCGCCGGCACCGGCCGGGCGGGCTTCGACCGCCAGGTCGCCCTGCAGAAGAGCGTGGCCGACAAGTGTCGGGCCGCCGACGCCGCGGTGCTCCCGCACATCACCACCCGCAACACGGCCCGCGACATGGACGTCATCCGCGGCGCGCTCGGCGAGCGGAAGATCTCCTTCCTGGGCTACTCGTACGGCACCTACCTGGGCACGGTCTACACGCAGATGTTCCCCGGCCGCCACGACCGGATGGTGCTGGACGGGGCGATCAACCCGAGCGACTACCGCCCCCGGCTGCTGAAGGGCACCGAGCGCGAGAACGAGAAGGCCCTGTCCGACTGGGCCGCTTGGGCCGCGGAGCGCCACGACACCTACGGCCTCGGCCGCGGCCGCGGCGAGGTCCTCGCCGCCGTCGACCGCATCGTCGCGGCGGCCGCGCGCGCTCCGTTGACCATCGGCGCCGGCGCCGATGCCTTCCGGATCGACGACAGCCAGGTCCCGCTCCTCCTCTTCTCGGGCATCGCGGACGACACCGCGCCGGCGCGGGCGTCGTTCGGCGAGCTGCTTTCCGTACTGGCCGAGGCCGCGGAGGGCCGGCCGACGACGGTGCCGCCGATGCTCGTCCCGGGGCTCCGGTACGCGCTTCGCGGTGAGGGCGAGCCCACCGGCGCGCAGTCCGCCGTCATCTGCGGGGACGTGGCCGCCGCGCGCGATCCCGAGCTCTACTGGCGGGACATCGAGCGCAACCGCGGCGCGCACCCGCTGTTCGGAGCCCTGACCAACAACATCAACCCGTGCGCCTTCTGGGACTCGCCGCGCGAAGAGCCCACGCGGGTGCGGCGCGATGCCCCCGCACTGATCGTCGCCGCCACCGGTGACCCGCGTACGACGTACAGGGGGAGCGTCGAACTGCACGAGCAGCTGCCGAGCTCCCGGCTGGTCACCCTCGAGGGCGCCAACCGGCATGCCCTCTTCGGGCGCTACGGCAACGCGTGCGTGGACGACCACGTCAACCGGTACCTGGCCACCGGCAAGCTGCCGGCGACGGACCGGACCTGCGTCCAGCAGGCGGGGTAGGGCGTAGGGCCCGCGGTGCACGTTCACTTCGCGTGGGTCGGGGTGAGCGCACCTCGGCAGCAGGCGTTGTCGAGCACCGATTCGACCTCGCTCCGACTCTCGCAACAGGGGTCTGACCAGCGGCGTTACGGATCCGCACTATTGTTTCGATCATGCGTATGAACACCATCGTCCTCGTAGGCGTCGTGAGCGCGGGTCTCCTGGCCACGGGGTGCGGGGGCACCGGATCCCGGTCCGCCGCGCCCGCGCCGTCCGTCAGCCAGCTGCCGATCCGGCTCGACCGACCCGCTCCCCGGCCCGAGGGCGACCTGCAGCCCTCCCCCGCCGCCGACGCACCCTTCGCGGCGAACCTGGAGTACGAACTCCGCAAGAAGACACTCGCCTTGGCCAACGCCACCGGCGAGGTCACCGCCAAGTGCCCGCAGGACGTGGCTTCCAGAAAGGGCACCACGGTCGTGTGCACGTCCCACTTCAAGGGTGCCGATGTGGAGTGGGACGTCGCCATCGGTGACAAGCCCGGCTGGTCGCAGAACTACGTCACCTTCACCGCTCGCGCGCGCCAGGGCATCATGTCGCGGGAGGGCGCCCAGCGGATCATCTTCGGCAACTCCGACGGGACCCTGGACCACATCCGGTGCACCGACATACCGGAGGCCGTCGCGGTACCCATGGGCCCCACCCCCCAGTACGCGTGCCAACAGGTCATGAAGGACGGCCAGGTGTACTACCCGCAGGCGATGCGCGCCACCGAGGACGGGCCGCGCGCGTACTGACGGAAGAGGAGGTCCGGGCATCGCCGGAAGGCCGGCTTGGCCGGGCACGGGCACCGGGCGCGGAGACGGTCCTGCCTATCGTGGGCGGCATGGACGTATTCGACGAGTTGTTGCGGGGCGTGCGGGGCAAGGGGGCGGTGTTCGGGCGTTCGGTGTTGTGGGCGCCCTGGTCGCTGCGGTTCGCCGACGGGCCCTACCTGACGATGCTCCTGCCGCTCCGTGGCGCGGGGTGGATCGTGCCGGAGGACGGGGAGCCCCGGCGCGTCGCGGTCGGCGAGGCCGCGATCGTCCGGGGGCCGGCGCCGTTCTCCTTCACCGACGACCCGGCCGACGCCACGGGGACGGGACGCGCCGCCGGCGTGCGGGAAGTGCGCTGGGGCGAGGAACCGGCGGACGCGGCCGAGCCGGAGCGGGAGTTCAGCGGCCCGACGGTGCTGCTCGCGGCCGCCTACGACGTACGGGCCCAGGTGCCGCAGCGGTTGCTGCGCGCGCTGCCGCCGGTGCTGGTGGTGGCCGACGAAGCGGACTGCACTCCGCTGCGCGACTACTTGGAGGCGCAGATCGGCATCGGCGGGCCGGGGCGCCAGACCGTTCTCGACCGGCTGCTGGACTGGCTGTTGGTGTGCACGTTGCGGGACTGGTTCGACCGGCCCGAGGCGCGGCCGCCGGGGTGGTACGCCGCGCTCGGCGACGAGGTGGCCGGTCCGGCGCTGCGTGCGATCCACGCGGATCCGGCGCACTCCTGGTCGACGGCGGAGCTGGCGGCGCGGGCGGGAGTGTCGAGGACGACCCTGGCGAAGCGGTTCACCGAGCTGGTCGGCGACGGACCGGTGGCGTATCTCACCGAGTGGCGGATGACGCTCGCCGCCGATCTGCTGACCAGTACCGAGCTCACGGTGGCGGGGGTGGCCCGGCGGGTCGGCTACGCGGACGCCTTCGGCTTCGGCGCCGCGTTCAAACGCCTGCGGGGCGTGAGCCCCGGCGCCTACCGCCGCGAGGCGGCCCCGGCGCCGGACCGGGCCGCTCCGGCGGGCTGAACCGGGCGCGCTCCCCCGGCTGGCCGCGGGCGGCCGGTACGACTGCGGGGCCGGGGCCGGACCCGGTGCGTCAGGCCCAGGCGCCCGCGGCCGCCGCGGCGCGGGCGAACTCGGCGACGTCGCGCGGCGGGCGCCCGAGCGCGCGGCGGACGCCGTCCGTGAGCGGAGCCTCCCGGCTCGTGCGGATCGGGTCCATCGCCTCCGTCCAGACCGCGGCCTCCTCCTCGGGCACTCCCTGTGCCACGAGGTGGGCCCGGTACGCCGACGGTTCGACCGGCACGTAGGCGGCGCGCACGGCGGTGACCTGCGCGATCTCACCCAGCACGTCGGCGACGCTCAGCGCACGGGGGCCGGACAGCTCGTACACCTCTGCGTGGTGACCGTCCTCGGTGAGGGCCGCGACGGCGACCGCCGCGATGTCGTCGGCGTCGATGAACGCGGCGGTCCCGTCCCCGGTGGGCAGGGCCAGTTCACCGGCGCGCACGCCGTCGCGGAAGGCACCCTCGCTGAAGTTCTGGGCGAACCAGCCGGGACGCAGGATCGTCCAGGCGACCCCGGAGGACCGGACGGCCGCCTCGCTCTCCCGGTGCGGGGCGCCGACCACACCGGAGAGATGGCCCGGGGTGTCGATGCCGCGGGCCGAGAGCAGCACCAGCCGGCGCACGCCGCTCGCGACCGCCCGCTCGACGAAGGCGGGCGTCGGGGACGGGGAGGTCTCGGGCCCGACGACGTAGACGGCGTCGGCTCCGTCGAGGGCCGGCTGCCAGGTGTCGGGGTCCGACCAGTCGAAAGGCGTGTCGCCGGATCGGGAGGCCGCTCGGGTCTCCACGCCCGATGCGCGCAGGAGGGCGACGACCCTGCGGCCGGTCTTGCCGGTGCCGCCGAGGACCAGGACGGTGGTCGGGGCGATCGTGGTGTCGGTACGAGGGCTGTGGGTAAGGGAGTTGTCGGTGCGGGAGTTGTCGGTGTGTGTCATGCGTCGAGCCTCACAGGACGGGGCGCCGGCTGCCATGGGTGATCGTCCGCAAGACATGTTCGAGCGTCCGGGCTCTGCCGGGGCCGACGTGCGACACCGCTCCGGGGCCGGGGCACCGCGCGGCGCCGACGCGGTGCCCGCGGCGCCGCGGGCATCGGGGAACGGGCGCGGGGCACGGCTGCCGGATGGCCGCCCCTCCTACCGGAAGGGCGACACTCAGTCCGGCCGCGGGCCGAGGACCCGGGTGCCGTCCTCGACCGTGATGGCTTGGGCCGGGCACATGTCGGCCGCGTCCAGGACGCCTTCCCCGGGTGGGACGCCGTCCGCGCGGGGGCGCGCCCGGTCCTCGTCCAGTACGAACACCTCGGGGGCCGTACCCGCGCAGATGCCCGAGCCCTGGCACAGCTGCCGGTCGACCCGAACCGTCCACGCCCCGTCGGCGCTCACCAGGCCACCGGCATGACGCGCGGACCGCGCACCAGCATCTCGGTCTTCCAGGTGATGTCGCCCGCGAGCCGGAGGCCGGGGAAGCGCTGGAGGAGCGCGTTCAGGGCCTCCTGGAGTTCCATCCGGGCCAGCGGGGCTCCCAGGCAGTGGTGGACGCCGTGACCGAAACCCAGGTGCTGGCCCGCGGGACGCGCGATGTCGAGGACCCCGGGGGCCGTGAAGCGCAGCGCGTCGCGGTTGGCGGCGCCCGTCGCGACCACGACCGGGTCCCCGGCGGCGACCAGGGTGCCGCCGACCTCGATGTCCTCGGTGGCGTAGCGGGCCTGGCTCGCTCCGCTGCCCAGCGGGACGAAGCGCAGCAGTTCCTCCACGGCGTTCGCGATGAGGGCCGGGTTCCCCCGCAGCAGCGCGAGCTGGTCCGGGTGATCGAGGAGGGTGAGGACGAAGTTGGGAATCTGCGAGGCCGTCGTCTCGTGGCCGGCCACCAGGACGGCCACGCAGAGGTCGATGAGTTCCAGTTCGGAGAGGCGGTCGTCGTCGGCCTCGCGGGCGTCGATGAGGGCCGTCATCAGATCGTCCTGCGGGCTGCTCCGGTGCGCGTCGATGAGATCCGCCATGTAGGCGCGCAGTTCCTCGCGGTTGGCGTGGAACTCCTTCGCGGTCAGCGAGCTCGTCGACAGGGCGGCGTCGCTCCACACCCTGAACCGCGGCCGGTCCTCGACCGGAACCCCGAGCAGGTGGCAGATGACGGCGACCGGCACCGGCAGCGCGTACCGGTCGACGAGGTCGGCGGGCGGCCCGGCCGCCTCCAGCTCGTCGAGCAGCCCGGCGGTGAGCGCGCGTACCCGTGGCCTGAGCTTCTCGACCTGCCGGACGGTGAACGCCTTGGCGACCAGGGACCGCAGCCGGGTGTGGTCGGGCGGATCCATGCCCAGGATCCCGGCGTCGGTGCGGCCCTCGGACTGGCGGGGCTCGTCGTGTCGGCTCGCCAGCGCGCGACTGAACCGTACGTCGCCCAGCACGAGCCGGGCGTCGGCGTAGCGGGTGACCAGCCAGGCGGCCTCCCCGTACGGCATCCGTACCCGTAACAGTCCGGGCCGCTCGCGCACCCGCTCGTACTCCTCGGCCAGCCCGAGCCCCTCGGCGGTGTTGAAGGGGTAGGCGAAGGGGGTGGTCTCGACACGCGTCACGTCGGCCTCCTCGATGTAAGCAGCTGCTTACACGCTAGGACCGGCCACCTGACCGGTCAACGACGCTTTACAGCCGTTATCCTGACGGGCCTTCCGAGAGGACCAGGTGAGTGAGCGAATCCCTCCGGCCACGACCGACGGAACGACAGGAGCGACCGCGCAACGCCGCGGCCACGCGCCGCAGGCTGCTCGACGCGGCCGCCGACCTCTTCGCGGAGCGGGGCTACGAGCGCACCACGGTCCGGGCGATCGCCGAGCGCTCGGGGGCCAACCAGGCCCTGCTCTTCCGCTATTTCGGCTCCAAGGAGGGGCTGCTCACCGAGGTCGTCGCCCGGGGCAGCCTGGAACGGCTGCGCGCCACCCCTCCGGAGGAGCTGTTCGAGACCGCCCTGCGCTCGATGTTGACCCGCAGCGCTCCCGGGGCCGACCGCTCCCTGGAGGTGTACCTGAGGTCCGTCGGTCGGGGGGACGAGGCCAGCGGGACCCTGCGGGAGCTGGGAGCGGAGTACCAGAAGGTGCTGGCCGGCCTGGCGCCGTCCGAAGACGGCGCCCTGCGCGCCGATCTGGCGATGGCCTGGCTCCTGGGAATCGGCCTCATGCGGACGGTCGCCGCACGCGAACCCCTCGCCGGAGCGGACCCGGACACGGTCTGCCGGCTTGTGCTGGACACCCTCGCGCCGTTCTGGACCACGCCGGAGGCGGCCGGGCCCGGGGAGGACGACCGGTGACCTGACCCGGCGGGCGCCCCTTCGCGTCAGCCGGTGGGTGTGCCGATCGGCGCGTCTCGCAGCGGACGAGGGGCCGCGCGGAGGCCGATCCCGTACGTCCACGGCGGCGGCCTCGCCGTCGGCATTTGACATCGACCCCCACTTCGGAACACCCTTTCACTACTTAATTAGTGAAAGGGAGGTGAGGCGTGTGGCCCTCGCCGACAGAACCGAGGGTGCCGGCACGGCCGGTGCCATCGAGTTCCGGATCGACCGCCGCTCGGGCGTCGCCACGTACCTCCAGATCGTGCACCAGGCCAAGCAGGCCCTCCGTCTCGGCCTGCTCGCGCCGGGCGACAAGCTGCCCACGGCCCGGGAAGTCGTCGAGGCGACGGCGATCAACCCGAACACCGTGCTCAAGGCGTATCGCGAGCTGGAGCGCGAGGGCCTCGTCGAGGGCCGCCGCGGCCTCGGCACCTTCGTCACGAAGGGCCTGGGCGCCAGCGCCGGCGCCGGTTCGCCGCACCGCCCGGCCCTCGTCGCCTGGATCGCCGGGGCCCACCGAGCGGGCCTGGAGCGCGACGACATCACCGCGCTCTTCGAGGACGCGCTGAACGAGACCATTCCGCAGGGAGACACCCGATGAACCGCGCCCACACCGCCGCGCCGGCCGTTCTCGAAGCGACCGACCTGACCATGTCGTACGGTCGCGGCCGCCGTGCGAAGCCCGTCCTGGACGGCCTGTCGTTCCGCCTCCCGCAGGGCGTCGTCTGCGCCCTGGTCGGTGCGAACGGCGCGGGCAAGTCCACGCTGCTCTCGCTCGCCACGGGCCTGCTCCGCCCCACGAGCGGCACGCTGCGCGTGCTCGGCGAGGCCCCGGCCGCCGCCCGTTCCCGCGTCGCGTACGTCGCCCAGGGCAAGCCGCTGCACCCACAGCTGACCGTCGAGGCCACCCTCCGCCTCGGGCGGGACCTCAATCGGGGCGGGTTCTGGGACATGGCCGCCGCCGAACGCATCGTCTACGCGGGAGACGCGGGAGACGGCCTCGACCCGAAGGCGAAGATCCGCTCCCTCTCCGGCGGTCAGCGCACCCGTGTCGCCCTCGCCCTCGCCTTCGGGAAACGACCCGAGCTGATGCTGCTCGACGAGCCCATGGCCGACCTCGACCCGCTCGCCCGCCAGCGGCTCACCGGCGCCCTGATGTCCGAAGCCCTCGAACACGGCACCACCATCGTGATGTCCTCCCACGTCGTCGCCGAGCTGGAGGACTCGTGCGACCACCTCCTCCTGACCGCAGGCGGTCGTGCGCTGCTCTGCGGTGGCATCGAGGACATCGTCGACGCCCACGCCCTCCTCACGGGCACGGGCGACCTCACCGGCACCGACGTCATCGAGGAACGCCCCACGGGCCGCGGCCGCAGCGCCCTGGTCCGCCCGCGCGGCCCCCTCGACACCCACGCCGACTGGGCCGTGGAACGCCCCTCCCTGCAGGAGGTGCTCCTCGCCCATCTGCGCAACCCCGGGGCGCCCGCGCTCATCACCGACAACGCTCACCCCGCACCGTCCGCACGGCAGGAGATCACCACATGACCGGCTCCACGCTCACCGCGCCCCGCACGCCGTCCGCACACCGCACCGGGGCCGTCTCCGTCGTCCTGCGCCTGCACCGCGCGTCCCTCCTGATATGGACCGCGTACGTCGCCATCACCGCCGGCATCCTCTTGTGGATGCTCGGCCCGGGCGGCGCCCACGCCGTCGACGAGATGGCGGAGTGCGCGCGCTCGAAGGCCTGTGACAGCCATCCCGCCGTAGGGCTCTACAAAATCGCGCTGCTCGCCGTGCAGTGGCTGATCCTGGCCCCGTCCTACCTGCTCCCGGCCTACGCCGCCGCCGCGCTGGTCGGCCGCGAACTCGAAACGGGCACCGCACAACTGGCCTGGACCCAGAACGTGTCCCCGACCCGCTGGCTGGCCACCAAGCTCGCCGTGGCCGCCGCCGCGGTCACCCTCGGCATGACGGTCCTCGTCCTGCTCCTGCGCACGGTCCGCGACCACCGCTTCGGCATCGGCAACTGGTCGCTCTACGACCCCTTCGTCTACCACGACGCCGCACTGCTCGCCATCGCCTATCCCCTGCTCGGCCTGGCGCTCGGCGCGCTCGCCGGCATCCTCCTGGGCCGCGCGATGGCCGCGCTCGCCACGGCGACAGCCGTGACCGCCGTCCTCGCCTACGTCTACTCCCTGGTCCGCTTCCACTTCTGGCCGTCCGTCACCCTCACCACCCCGGCGGACGCTCCCTACCCCGGCGGCATGATCCTCTCCACCGAGCTGTTCTCCAGCGACGGGACCCGCCTCTCGGGACTGGAGCTCATGCGCCGGAGCGGCCCGGATGTCCACGGTTCGTACGCCGTCCACAAGTACCACCCGGTCTCCCACTTCTGGCCCCTCCAGGCCGTCGAGACCGGCTCCCTCCTCGCCCTCGCCGCCCTGGCCGGCTTCGGCGCCTTCTTCCTGCTACGACGCCGCACGGCATAGCGGGGCGCCGGCGAAGGACGGTCCGACCTCGCGGGTGAAGGGGTCAGCGGTCGTGGGCGGTCACGTCCACGGGTGGTTCGGGGGCGGCGGAGGGCAGCTCCGGCTCCAGGCCGTCGGCCACCGCTGCGGGCGGTAGCCCGCTCTCGGCCCGCCAGGCCTGGAAGGCGAGGGTGGTGGCGGTGACCACGACCAGGCCCAGCAGCCAGCCCCCGACCACGTCGCTCACCCAGTGCACGCCCAGCGCGACCCGGGTGTAGCCCACGCCGACCACGGAGGTCAGTGCCAGGACCCACGCCACGGGGCGCCGGGCCCGGGGCACCATCGGGAGCAGGACCAGCAGCAGGACGGCGCAGGAGGTGGTCGCCGTCATGGCGTGGCCGGAGGGGAAGGAGTAGCCGGGCGCGTGCGAGACGGGATCGGGCAACTGCGGCCGGGCCCGCTCCACGGCGTTCTTGACCAGCAGGCCGATCTGGCTGCCGGACAGGGCGGTGACGGCCGCCCACGCGGCCAGCCGCCAGGCGCGCCGGACCAGCAGCCACACCACCAGCGCGGCCACCATCAGCCGCATCGTCACCGGGTCCCACAGGACACCCGTGAGGAACTCCAGCACGCGCACCCACGCCGGGTGGGCGAGGGCGGTCTCGTGCAGCCGCTGCGCCGCTCCCCGGTCGAGCCGGTGGAGCGGGGGCCACCCGGACTCCACGAGTACGAGCGCCAGCGCGAAGGGCACGGCCGTCACCGCGGCGGCGGCCGAGGCCAGCAGCAGCCGCGTCCCGTAGGTGGCGTCGGGCCCCGAGTGGCGGGCGAGGAAGGTCTGGAGGGGCAGGACGAGCCGGGCGAGCCGCCCGGGCCGCCGGGTGGTGCGCTGTGCCATGGTGGCGGCGCCTCCGTTCGGGTCGCAAGGGTCGGGCGCGGTACGAGCCCGTCGGGCGGGAGCTGGGGGCCGGGCCGGTCAGACGCCCGGGTCCGGCGTGATCGGATCCTTGACCCCGGCGCGTACGGCTTCCAGTTGGGCCGCGAAGGACAGCCCGAGGAAGAGGGCCATCGAGGTGAGGTAGGACCACAGGAGCAGGGACATGACCGCGCTGAGCGGCCCGTACACGCTGTTGAAGGAGCCGCTCGCGCCGACGTACAGGCTCAGCCCCCACGTGGCGGTGAGCCAGAGCACCAGGTGGACCACCGCGCCGAAGGCCAACCAGGTGTAGCCGGGTTGGGCGCGGCGCGGGGAGAGGCGGAAGATCGCGCTCGTCGCCAGGACGGCCAGCAGGATCCCGACGGGCCAGCGCAGTATCTCCCAGGCGCGGGTGGTGTCCGGGCCGAGCCCGTAGACCTCGGCCACCGCCCGCGTGAGGTCGTGGCCGAGGACGGTGAGGATGAAGCTGAGCCCGAGCGGGAAGCCGGCCAGGGCGGCCATGAGCAGGCCGCGCGTGTACTTGCGCAGGAACGGCCGGTCCCGCTCGTTGCCGTAGATGCGGTTCGCCCCGCGCTCGACCTGGCAGAGCCCGGTGGTGACGTTGACCATGGCGAACAGCAGGCCGAACCAGAGGGCCGCCTCGCCGCCCCCGTGGCGCCGGCTCCGGCCCAGCGCGTCCTCGACGAGGTCCTGGCTGGGCCCGCTCGTGGTCTGGCGGATGGTCAGCTCGACGATGCGGCCCACCTCCTCGGTGTGCAGGACACCGGACAGGCCGACGGCCGCGATCGCCAGCGGGACGAGCGTCAGGACGGTCTGCAGGGCGAGCGCGCGGGAGTGGCTGAAGCCGTCGGCGTAGCGGAAGCGCAGGAAGGAGTCGCGCGCGAGGCTCCAACCGCCGTAGCGGCGCAGGGCGGCCCAGGCCTCGTCGGCGGACAGTTCCTCGCCCTCCACGTCGCGTCTCTGCGGAACCCGTGTCGCGGTGCCCATCGTCTCCCTGCCTGCCTGTCTACTGGTTACTGGTTACTGGTTACTGGTTACTTGTTGCTGGCGGCGTCGCCTGGAACGTGCCCTGCCGGTACGGGAGTTCAGTGCTGCGGGGTCGGTGCCGCGGCGGGAAGCGGTGCGGCGGGCGGCGCCTCGGCTCCGGTGCCGGGCAGCGCCCGCGGCAGCCGTACGCGCAGGGCGCCGGGTTCGATCTCCGCGGTCAGGCGGACTCCGGGGGCGACGGCGTCCCCGTCCATCTCCCGGGGCTGCGGGGCGGTGCAACGGATCTCGACCCGGGTGGCGGTGAAGTACTCCAGCACTCCCCCGGCCACCTCCCCCGCCTCCGCTCCGGGCCCGCCCGGGGCGGGGGTGCGCAGGGTCCGCCGGGTGAGGTGTGCGGCGGCGGCCAGCCAGCCCGCGGGCCCGCGGGGTGCGAACAGCACCACGTCGAGGCGGCCGTCGTCCGCCCGGGCCCGGGGCAGCAGCGGCAGGCCTCCCTGGAGCATGCCGACGTTGCCGATCACCACCATCCGGGCCCGGCGCCGCAGGGGGCGCCCGCCGTCGAGCCGGATCGTCAGCCGGATGCCGGGGTCACCGAGGTGGCGCAGGGCGGACACGACGTAGGCGGCCCAGCCCAGCCGGGACTTGAGGCGCGGCGACGCGTCCTGGACCATGGCCGCGTCGAAGCCGACGCCCGCCATCACCACGAACCGGGCCGGCTCGATGCCGTCGCCCCGTATCCGGCCCACGTCGATGCCGTGGCACCCGCCCGACAGGGCCTGCTCCAGGGCGGTCACCGGATCCGGTGCGAGCCCCAGGTTCCGGGCGAGCAGGTTGCCCGTACCGCACGGCACGACCACCAGGTCGATGCCGGTGCCCGCCAGCAGTTCGGCGCACGCGCGGACCGTGCCGTCGCCGCCGCAGACCACGACGAGGGCGACCGGAGCGGCGTCGAGTTCCACGGCGAGGTCACCGCACGGGAGTTCCTCGCCGGTCAGGATCCACTGCTGCGCGGCGTGACCGTGCCGGGCCAGCACGGCCCTGACGCGCCCGGCCAGTTCGTCATCGCAGCCGTGCGGATGCCGTACGACGAGAGTACGTCCGCCCCCTGACGGGACCGGCGGAATCGTGGTCGGTGAGGCCTCGGGGGCAGTCCCTCCCGGCTCCGGGGTCCGCAGGCGGCCGGCGAGCAGGACGGTCCCGATCACGGCGAGCGTCACCGCGCCGTTGAGCAGGCCGCCCAGCACGTCGGAGGGGTGGTGCATCCCCCGGTACAGCCGCGAGGCGGCCACCGCGAGCGGCACCAGCAGCAGGAGCGCGGCCACGGGCCGGCGCCAGGCACCGCGCGTCCCCCCACAGGTGAGCACGGCGAGGCCCCCGTACAGGGCCATGGCCGCGCCCACGTGCCCGGAGGGAAAGCTGGAGGTGGGCGGTGCCAGGTCCAGGTGGGGGACGTCGGGACGCGGCCGCTGCACGACCAGGGTCACGAGGAGGAACATCGCCGACTGGACGGCGACGGCCGCGGCGAGGAACCCCGCCTCGGCCCACCGCGGCGCCGGCGGCGTCAGCAGCAGGGCCAGCACGCAGACCAGCGTGAAGCCGGTGATCACCTGGGTGTTCGCCAGCAGTGACAACCATTGGGTGAAGCTGTTCAGGAGCGGCTCGCGGTGGGCGGCCAGGGCCCGGTTGACCCCGTCCTCCGCCGACAGCGGCCAGTAGCCGGCGAGCGGGCCGGCCACCGACCGGCCGACGACCATCAGCAGCACCAGGTGGACCGGCAGCACCAGCAGGAACCGGGCACGTCTGAGGGCCCCCTGGCCGCGGGTCCCGCTCACGCGGCGACCGCCGTGGGCACGCTCCGACCCTTGCGATCGGCCCCGTGGTGGCGCCTCTGATCGGCCTCGGGGTCGTGATCCGCCTCGTACGCGGCCTCGGCGGGCGGGGGGAGACATCGACACGGGGGTTCCCTTCACTTGCCTGGCCATTGCCCCCCGCCTGCCCGCGAACGCCGGCCGGATGCGCCCCGCCGACGCCCGTCCGCCGGCGGGAGGGCTCCTTCCGTCCTCCTGCCGGGTGGCGACGGCCGCACCGCGGGACGGGCGCGGACGGGTGGTCCGTACGGGCCCCACGGGATGGCCGAAATGCCGCCGTAGCGGGGGCACTTGATTTGCGCTGGTGTTTGGCGAACGCCTAATCGAGTAGGCGTACACCCGTCCGCCCGCCCCTCTTCCGTCGTGCTCGCGCTGCCCCTGGTCCTCACGTGGTCACACCGCGTGGGGATCGTCCGCCGACGACGCCGTCGCACCGAGCGGCGTCCCCTTCGACCCCAGGAGCACCATGACCCCGATCCTCTTCGTCTATGCCAAGGGCGGCCCTCCCCTCGAGTACGCGCTCCCGCGGATCGCCGCCCACGCCGAGGTGCACGTCCTGGCGCTCGCGCCGCTGCCCCGCGTCACCGAGTCGGTGTGGCGGCCCGGGTGCGCGTCGGTCACCACCGCTCCGCCCGGCGAGGGGGTGGAACTGGTCGATCTGATCTGTTCCCACGCCCGCCGCGTCGGCGCGGAGGCGGTGCTGACCCTGTCGGAGTACGCGGTGGTCGCCGTCGCCCACGCGAGCCTGCGGCTCGGCCTGCGCGGCGCCGGGGAGCGGGTCGCCGGGGCGCGCGACAAACGGCTGATGCGCCGGATCTGGCGGGACGCCGGGGTGCCCGTACCGGGCTTCACGGAGATCAACGGACCGCAGGACATCACGACGGCCTTCGAGGACCTCAGGCCCCCGCTGCTGCTCAAGGCCGCCTGGAGCGCGGGGTCCACGGCCCACCTCACCGTGTGGAACGAGCAGCAGGCCGAGGAGGGCTGGAAGACCGGACGTTCCGTCATGGAGGCCTCGTCCGCGCAGGGGTACGCGGAGCTGCACGCCGCGGACGAGGGCGTCAGCGATTTCCTGCTGGAGGAGATCGTGACCGGGAAGGCCTCCGACTGGTTCGACGGGGCCGGTTGGGGCGACTACGTCAGCGTGGAGGGGATCGTCGCCGGCGGCCGCTACCACCCGTTGTGCCTCACCGGGCGCCTGCCGACCGTCGCGCCCTTCACCGAGCGGGCGAGCCTGGCCCCGGCCGCCCTCCCGGTCGCGGCGCAGCGCCGGATCGAGGAGGTGTCGCGCGCCGCCGTCGACGCGCTCGGACTGGACACCTGCGCCACCCACACCGAGATCAAGCTCGGCGCGGACGGGGCCGTGTGGCTGATCGAGACCGCGGCCCGCTTCGGCGGGGTGATGACCACCCGGCAGGCGGAGACGGTCTTCGGAGTGGACATGATCGGCATGCTGGTGCGCGAGTTGCTCGGCCGGGACGTCAGCTACCCGGAACGGATGCTGACCGAGGGCGAGGGCGCCGCCGGCTCCCTGGTCGTCCTCGCCGTCGGTCCCGACGGCGAGCCCTGGGCCGAACTCCCGGCCTGGGACTTCGCCGCGGTCGACTGGTCCGCGCTGGTCGCGCCGGGGTCCCGGGTGGAGCTGGTGCGCGAGCACAGCCTCCCGCCGGGCACCCCGGTCCCGGCGTACGAGGAGGCGGGCGGGGCCAATTCCATGGCCGCCCTCTGCTTCCTGCGCGCCGCGTCCGGGCCTGAGCTGCTGGCCGACTGCGGCCGCATCCTCGCGGCCCTCCCGAACGCCCTCACCCAGGCGTCCGCCCCCGCCGCCTCCCCCTCCCCCACGTCCGCCGACCGCTCGACGCCCGGGAGCGCCGCATGACGCACGCCGACACCGACACCGACACCGCCGCCCCCGCGCCGTCCCCCCGGGGCGCCGCCGTGGACACCCTGCTCACGCTCCCCCTGTTCGAGCAACTGGCCGGGGTGCTGGGCGGGCACCCGTACGTGAAGGTGGTCGTGGACCGGGAGCGCGGCCTGTGGCACGTGCTCGACAGCGCCGTGCACTCCTTCCACGTCAACTACATAGCCACCGAGATCCAGGGGTTGACCCTCGAACAGCTCGACGCCGAACTCGACCGCTTCAACCACGACGTCTACCAGGACCCCGCGCGCCGGTTCCTGCTCGGCGTCCTGTCGCTGCGCTCCCTGGGCGGTCCGGACCACGACGAGCCCTTCATGGTGCTGGAGACCACCGAGGCCGACACGATGGGCGCGGAGCTGCTGATCGAGTTCCACGCCTTCGTCCGGGCCCACCTCGATCCCGCGCTCGAACTGCTGGTGAAGCCGGCCAACCACGGCCAGGAGAACGCCCTCGCGGCGGTGCCGGAGACCGTGGTGCCCCGCGCCCGGGGGCACGCGCTCCTGGCGACGGCGCCCTTCGTGCCCCTGACCCTCGCCCGCGCCACCGGCCGGCTCCGCGCGTTCGCCTCGAGCAAGGAGTACCTGGCCGCCCGCGCTGACCTGGCCTGGTACGACATCGTCGCCATGCCGGTGGTCCCCGACGACATCCCGCGGCTCGCCGGTCTGATCAACGCCCTGCCCACCACCCCGCTGTCGCACACCAACATGCTGGCCGCGGGCTGGGGCATCCCCAACGCCATCGTCCGGGGAGTCCTCGACACGATCGCCGACGAGAAGTGGGACGGCGCCTGGGTCCGTTACGAGGTCACCGCCGACGGATTCGTCCTCGACCCCGCCGAGGAGCCCGCCGACCTCGCCGAACCGACGTGGCACACCCAGCGGGTGCGCCTGGACGCCCCGCACGTGACGGACGTACCGCTGGTACCGCTGTCCGCCTTGCGCGCCGTCGACCGCAACCGCTACGGCACCAAGGCAGCCAACCTCGGAGAGCTCCACCACGTCCTGCGCCACGGCTCGTCCCGGCTGACCGGCTACTACTCCGTGCCGCGGCCGCCCCGGGCCGATCTGCTCGGGCACTTGGCCGCCCGGCTGCGGATGCCCGAGGACGGCGATCTCGCCCAGCACGCGAGCGAGTTCCTGACCCGGCACGTCCGGGCGCCGGCGGGCGTCGCCGTCCCCTTCTCCGTCCAGCAGCGCTTCCTGGACTCCTCGCCGGCCGTGCAACAGAGCATCGGCAAGCTGAAGATGGCCCTGGAACTGGGCGCGATGGACGCCGTGGACACGACCTGCGTCCAGCTGCAGCACCTGGTGCGCACCCTTCCCGTACCCGAGGACCTGGTGCGGGCCCTGGACGCCCAGGTCGTCGAGCACCTGGCGGGCACGAGCCGCTTCGCCGTGCGGTCCTCCTCGAACGCCGAGGACCTGCCGGGCTTCTCCGCGGCCGGGATCTACGAGTCGCACACCAAGGTGGCCGACCTGCCGGGGCTGCTGGACGCCATCCGCCAGGTGTGGGCCTCGTTGCTCTCCCCGCGCAGCGTGCGGCTGCGCCACCAGGCCGGCATCTCCCTGGACGACACCTACATGGGGGTGATCGTCCAGCGCTACGAGCCGTCCCCGCTCGGCGGCGTCATGGTCACCTGCAATCCGACCAACCGGGCCGACTTCCGCAACGTGTACCTCAACTGCGCGCACGGGTCCCCGGCCGATGTCGTCGACGGCCGGACCCTGCCCCTGCAGTACCTGTACAACACGGTCGAGGGCGGCGGCCGCACCACCTCGCTGGGCGCGGCCCCGGAGGACCTGCCGCAGGAGACGCGGGACCACCTGGCCCGGTTGGCCCTGGCGGGCCGGCTGCTCCAGTCGCACTTCGCCACGGACTACACCTTCGCCGGGCCGCTCGACGTCGAGTGGCTGCTCGGACCGGACGGCGCGCTCCACCTCCTCCAGCTCCGGCCGTACAGCGCCTGACCCGTCCGCCACGTCCGCCACGTCCCCCACACCGCCCCACCGAAGGTCGACCCATGCCCCTCCCGCTCCTGCGCGCGCGCTCGACACGGCGCGTCCGGCCGCCCGCCGCGGTGCTCCGCGCGATCCGCTTGAACAACGGCTTCCAGCTGCTGTTCAACCTGCTGTGGTGGATGCCGGTCTTCTACGAGTACCAGAAGCGGGCAGGCCTGTCGGACAGCCAGATCTTCGGCATCCAGAGCGTCTACTACGTGGCGTTCTGCCTCTTGGAGATACCCACGGGCTTCATCGCCGACCGCATCGGACAGCGACGCTGCATGCAGCTCGGGGCGGTCGTGATGGTCGCGGCGAACCTCCTCCCGGTCGCCTCGCCCTCGTTCGCCGGCTTCATGGCGCACTTCCTGGCCATCGCCGCGGCCCGGTCGCTGGTGTCCGGGGCTTCCAGTGCCTACCTGTACGAGTACCTGCGCGAGCACGGCGCGCAGGCGCACTACGTACAGGCCGAGGGCACCGCCCGGGCCCTCGGTCTCTGGGCGAAGATCGCCTGCTGGCCGGTCGTGGGCGTACTGATGCACGTCCGCCACGACGCGCCGTACGTCCTGACGGCGCTCTCCGCGCTCGGTTCGCTGGCCTGCGCCGCCGCCCTCCCCGCGATCGCGGCTCCGCGCGGGGCCGACCATCCGCCCGTGGCGCGCGCCGGGCTCCTCGACTCGGCCCGTCAGGCCGTCGGGGTGCTCGGCAGGTCACGGTCCCTGGGGCCGCTGATGGTGCAGGGCGTGGCCGTGTTCACGCTCGCCCGCATCTGCCAGGTCAACCTCTTCCAGCCGCTGCTCCTGGAGAAGCACCTCCCCGTCGCCGACCACGGCGCCGTGCTGTCGGCGATGACGGTCGCCGAGGCCGTGGGGTCGGCGAGAACCGGCTGGATGCGCAGCAGGGTGTCCGACACCACCGCGGTGAGCGTCCTCAGTGTGGTCATGGCCCTCACGCTCGCGGCGACCACGCTGTCCGGGGCGCCTGGCACGATCGTGTGGCTGTGCGTCTTCGCCGCGGCGGCGGGCCTGGCCTATCCCGTGCAGCGCAACCTGATCAACGCGGCCATCCCGGCGACGCCGTACCGGGCGACCCTGCTGTCGGTGGAGTCCATCATCGACCGCGGTGTGTGCGCGCTGGTGGCGCTGGCCGTCGGCGCCTACCTGGCCGCGGACCGGCTGGACGCACTGCTCGTGCACGCGGCGGTGGGCACCTGCCTGCTGCTGCTCGTGGTGGGCGTCGTCCTGGGACGGCTGCGCCGGCAGGGGGCGCGGTCGGCGGCCGATCGGCCGTGAGGCGGCGCGATGGCCGTGGAGCGGCGGCGGGACGGTCGCGGTGTCCGCATTCCGGTCCGGGCGGACACCGGCGCGGGGGCCGCGTCATGATGTGCGCATGACGGACAGCGACGACGAGCACACCGACTCCCCGGCGATCGCCCTGCTCAAGGAGCTGGGTGCCGGGACGACCAAGCACTCCGGCGGAACCCTGTTGACCCACCTGCTGCGCGTCGAGGCGCTGCTCGCCGAGTGGGGTGCACGGCCGGCCCTGCGGACCGCGGCCCTGTGCCACGCCTGCTACGGCACGGACGGGCTGCCCCTGAGCCTGCTGGAGCTCTCCGAGCGCGATCGCCTCGCCGAGGCGATCGGCGAGGAGGCCGAGGCACTCGTGTACTTCTACGCCAGCTGCGACCGCGGGGCCTCCTATCCCGGCCTGGCCGCCGCGGACGGGGCGTCGGTGACCTTCCGCGACCGCTTCACCGGGGAGGAGTTCACCCCGTCCCCGCGGCAGCGCCGTGACTTCGCCGAGCTCACGGTGGCCAACGAACTGGACCTGGCCAAGGTGAACGCGTCCTTCCGCGAACGCAACGGGGCGGGCCTGTTGGAGCTCTTCACCCGCTGGACCCCGCTCCTGTCGGAGGCGGCCCGCCGCGAGGTGACCGCGGTCCTCGGCTGAGCGTGCGCCGGCCATCAGTCCCGCGGGCCGCGCGGGGCACGGAGCCGGGTGGACAGGCGGCCCCATACGGAGTCCGTGGGGCGGTTGCGGGCGTGCCGGTCGAGTTCCTCCATGAGGCGCTGGGAGCGCGTCTCGACGTCCAACTCGTCCAGGACCCGGTCGATCTCGGTGAGCAGTGCGCCGTGCAGCTGCCAGTGCTCGGGCTGTGCGCGGGTGCAGGCCAGCAGCAGCTCCGCGAGCCGGTCGCGGTGCTCCCGGGCCACCGCGAGCTCTCCGGTCAGCCGTGCTTCGGCCTGCTCGGCGTTGGCGCTGACCTGGGCGGTGATCAACTGGGCGAAGCTCTCCACGGCGATCGCGGTGTGCCGCAGCACCTGTTGGAGGGCGGCCGTGGTCACGGCGTCGAAGAGCGGCCCGTCGGGGCGCGCTGTGGCCAGGTCGCTCAGCGTCCGGCAGGCCACGCGGAGCACCACCGCGCAGATCTCCAGGGTGTCGAGACCGGTGCGCAGCACCAGCCTGAAGAGCAGGCCCTCCTTGACCCGCGGGTTGAGGCGGAGGCTGTCCTCGGCCTGGCGGAGGGCGGCGTCGACCTGGGCTATGTCGTTGTCGAGGCGGCGCGCCTCGTGCAGCCGGGCCGCGGCCCGCGCCACCCGGCCCGGGCCGAGGGGTTCCTCACCGAGGTGGTCGAGCAGCCGGCTCATGCGCGCGGCGAGGTCGGTGATCGCGACGCCCGCCGGGCCCACCCAGAGCGGCGGCGCCAGCAGCAGGTTCACGAGCAGTCCGATCACCGCGCCGATGACGGTCTCCAGGACCCGGTCCCAGGCCGTGTCCGTCACCTGGCTGACGCCCAGGACGAGCATGGCGCTGATCGCGACCTCGGGTACGAACTCGTCGACCCGGACGAGGTGGCCCACCACCAGGGAGGCCAGGATGAGCAGGCCGAGGCTCCACCAGGTGAGCCCCACGAGCGCGCTGAAGCCGATCGCGATCAGGACGCCGACGACCACGGCGTTGACCCTGCGGATGCTGGTGGTCAGCGTCGAGTACAGGGTGACCTGGACGACGAGCAGCGCCGTCAGCGGGGCGGTCAGCGGGCTCGGCTCATCGCTCAGGCGCAGGGCGACGGAGTAGCTGACGACGGCCGCCGCGGTGGACCGCAGCGCTTGGACGGCGACGGGCTCGCGGCGGCGGCGCGCGACACGGGTGAGGAGGTTGGTGATCATTTCTGGCATGTTCCGGTCCTGCCCGGGACCTCGCCGATGACGCCTGTGGGCTGGCCGTTTCTACGCCACGGGAGTGTGGCGGGGCGCACGCGCCCGATCCGGTCGGACGTCGGGTTGCCGATCGGCACGGCTGACGCGCGCGATGCCGGGCACACGCGTATGCGGCGGGCGGAGGTCCCTCCGTCCGTCCCCTCGTGAGGAGGACCTGATGCTGCGAGCAGTGGGCTGGGCCCGATCGTTTCCGGTGTCGTACGGGGTGCGCGCGGCGCGCACCTGGACGCGGGAGCACCTGGAGTCGCTGCGCTGGACGGCCGACGCGCCGGAGACGGTCGACGCGATCCTCGTGACCGTCTCCGAACTGGTGACCAACGCCCACGTACACGCCAGGAGTCCGGCCCAGCTCGTCCTCACCTGGGACAGCCGCTGTCTGCACGTGAGCGTCAGCGACGAGGACGCGCACCTCCCCGCTCCCCGGGACCCGAGCTCCACGGCGACCTCCGGCCGTGGACTCGCGATCATCGACGCGCTCTCCGACACGTGGGACGCGCACGCCCGCCACGGCGGCAAGGCCATCACCGCCTGCTTCCGGCCGCCGGGCGGACCGGACCCGCACGACGGTCGGCCCCTGGCCGGATGACGACCGGGGGCCGGGGCCGCGTACGGGCCGCCGCGGGGCTCAGGCCACAGGGACCGGCGTCGTCGTGTCGTCACCGACGGCGTCCCAGGGCGGCGCGGCCCCCGACGCGGTCCACGCCGCCAGGGCCTCCCCGTCCACGCAGACGATGCCGCACAGGGCGGCGTACTCCAGGGCAGGGGCGGTGAAGGAACTGGTGGTCACGAGGATCGCGACGTCCGCCTCGTGGACGGCGAAGCAGGTCCCGCCGAACCGCTGGAGGTCCTGCGACCCGACCCGGTTGCCGTCGCCGTAGTGCTTGCACTGGACGACGACGCGCAGCCCCTGCGCGGTCGTGGCGAGGACATCGGCGCCGAGGTCGCCCGCACCGCCGACGACCTCCACCGCGGTGCAGCCGTCGCGGGCGCACAGCGCGGCCACCGCGTGCTCGAAGCCGTCGGCGTCGACCGCGGCGTGGTCCAGCGCCCCGGATCCGATGTCGGGCACCTCCTCCGCCGCCGGTATCGCGTACGCGTCGGGCTCCGCATACGCGTCGACGGTGCTCGGCGCGCTCGGCAGGTCCGCGACGTCCGTACGGGCGTGGCGGCGGTCGGGTGCCAGGCCCCGCTTCGCCAGGGCCACGCCCGTCGCCAGCAGCACCGCGGTGCCGAGCGGGAGCACGAACGCCCCGGCCCCGTCCGCTCCGGTACTCCGCAGGAAGACGGCCAGGCCGCCCAGGCAGATCGCCACCAGCCCGACCGCCAGCACCACGTCGCGCACCAGGGACGCCGGGCCGCGCCCGGATGTCCCTGCGCCCCGCCTCGACGGCCTCGTCCTCGACGACCTCATACCGGAGTCTCCCCTCACTCGTTCGCGCAGGCCGCGGCCTCGAACCCCAGACGGGTTCGAGACCGCGGACGTCTCGCGTGTGGCCGGGAATCCAGTCCTCAAACAGGGAGTGACACCGGGGTGTCGCCGGATGCCGCGCCGGACCCGGCGTTGGTGGCGTGTTGGTGGGCCGTTGGTCGGCGGTTGGGAGGGGCGAGCACAGTGCTGTTCGTGCACTCCCCACCGAGCGGCACCTGTGACGGAGCGAGCGGAAAGCGCGCGGCGTCCAGCCAACGACCTGCCATGACAATGGAGATACCGTGAAGAAGATCGCCCAGGCCGCCTTGACGGCCACCGCGATAGCCGCCTTCGGACTGTTCGCCGCCGGTCCCGCGAGCGCGGCGTCCTCCGTCTGCGAGGGATACACCTGCACCAGCGGAAGCGTGCCGGCCAACGGCAACCACCAGGTCTGCTTCTCCGGCACCCACACCGGCCTCGCCTACTGGGGTCGGGCCGAGCTCTGGGACGCCGACACCGGCGTCATGGTCGGCTCCTTCCCCACCAACGGCTTCGAGACCAAGAGCACGTGCGTGGGCGGTCTGTACGGCCAGCACTACTACGAGCGCGGCAGCGGCGGCTTCTTCTACGGCAAGGTCTGGAACTGATCCGCGACCGGACACCGCATCACGAACGGCCCCTGCCGGCAGATCCGGCGGGGGCCGCTCCCCTGCCCGCTCCCCTGCCCGCTCCGCTCCGGAGCGGGCACTCGGGGGCCGGCTGGGAATCCGCCACCGCCTGACGGGAATCGGCCAGGTCGGGCCGCGCTCCCCCGTGCCACCGGGGGCCGGTGTCTACGCTGCTCGGCATGACGGTCGTGGAAGAGAAGATGCCGCCCAGGGGGCCCGTCACGCCGAAGCCGAGCGGGCGCCCGCCAGGGCCCGTCACGCCGGACAAGAATCCTCCCTCGCCGCCGGACCACCGTCCCCCGCCCGGGGCCTGAGGTGACGTCCGGGCGCGTCAACTGGGCGCAGCTCCCCGAGGGGCTGGTGGCCGCCGTCGGGGAGCGCCTCGGCACCACGTTCACCGCCCGCGACGCCGAGCACTCCGCCGCGGCGGGCATCGCCTCCGTGCTGGACCTGGAGTCGGGGGGGTGCGTCTTCGTCAAGGGGCAGCGCGAGCGTACCCCCGTCGCCGGTGCGGATCTGGGGGAGGACGACTCGTGGTGGGGGCCCGGCTGGTCGCCCGTGGACGAGTTGGATCTCGAAGAGGCGGTGAACCCCCACCTGCCCGCGAGCGCGCCACGGGTCCTGTGGCGGCTGGCCGGCCACGGATGGCACCTTCTCGCTTTCGAAGGAGTCCGCGGCCGGGACGCGGATTTCGTGCCCGGCTCGCCGGACCTCGCGCCGGTCGTCGCGGCGCTGGCCGAACTGGCGCCGCTGCCCGCGCCGCCCGCGGTACGGCTGCCGACCGCCTGGGACCGTTGGGGGTACTACTGCGCCGACGGGGACGCGGAGCTCCTCGCCGGTTCGCGCCTGCTGCACACCGACCCCGCCTCGACCAACCTCCTGGTGGAGGGCGGCGGCCGGGCCCGCCTGGTCGACTGGTCATGGGCCTCGGTCGGTCCGGCCTGGATCGACACGGCGTTGTGGGGAATGCGGCTGGTGTCCACCGGCGGGCACTCCCCCGAGCAGGCGTGGCAGTGGGCGGCACGGGTGCCGGGCTGGACCGACGCCGACCCGAGGGCCGTCGCGGTCCTCGCGCGGGCCGAGGCCCGACGCTGGCACGACCTCGCCGCCGAACAGCGGGCCACGGCCGACTCGATCGCCCGGGCCGCCGACGCGTGGGCCGCCTTCCTCGCCACCCGCGGCAGCACCTGACCTACGAGGTCGGCTTCTCCTTCCGCTTGCCGGTGCGGCGCTGGTCCTCGGTGCCGGAGTTCCGGGCCTCGCCCGCCCCGCCGTCCTTCGTGCCGGGGACGATGGCGTCCTCCGCCGCCCGTCGGGCCGCGCGGTCGCCGCTCTCCCCCGGTGCTTCGGAGGGCGGGGTCGGCTTGCGGTGTTCCTTCGCGGTCATCGTCTTCCCTTTCAGGCTCGGTGAGCGCGGGACGTCGGTGCACGCCCCCGGCGCGCTCCGCGCCTACCCCTCATCGGCGCGGCCACCCGCGAGGACCGCCCCGACGTTTCCTTCTCTGCCATGGGCGCCGCGCGACCGGGTCGCGGAGCGGGTGAGGCGCGGAGCAAGTGGGGCGCGGAGCAAGTGGGTCAGCTCTTCGCGCTGGGGACGGCGAGCGGCTCGCCCGGGGCGTTGGCCCGGCCCGTCGGGCGCCGCCAGCGGGCGCCCCGTCGGGGAGCTCTACCCCGCGCACCCGCGTGGCGCTCGGGAAATGCGGCCGATAGCCCGCAACCGGGGACGTGTCCACGCCGTCCGCCGTTCACACGGCGGGCGGGAACCTGTCCCAGGCCCGGTGTTCGGCAAGGGCGGCCGCGATGCCCGCGACCGCCGCCGGGCCGTCCTCACCCGAGGTGACACCCGGCTCGTCCGATGTGATCCCGGCACCGGCGAGGAGCTCGTCCGCGCCGTTCCACCCGCCGATGGCCTTGCCGTGTCGGTAGGCCTCGCTGACGAGCAGCAGGACGCGCGGGTCGGGGGCTCGCGGCGGCTCGGTCGCGCCCGCCTTGGCGTCGCGGGCTCCGTAGGCGTCGGCTCCCGCTTCGGGAGTCCCGGCCAGCAGGAGGGCGTCGAATTCGACCGAGCGGGCGGTGGCGAAGGTGCGCTGGACCGCGATCGGGTCGCCGTGGGGGTCGAGGGTGCCGCCCGTCGGGGCGATGACGAGGGGCACCATGCCGGCGTCCAGAAGGGCGCGGCGGGCTGTTCGTACGCCGTCCAGGTCGGCGTCCGGGTCGGCGACGATGCCGACCACGCGTCCGTCCGTCGGCCAGGTCCCTCCCAGTTGGGAGAGGGCGGGGCTGGGGTCCGCGGCGACGAGGGGCACGGTGGCTCCCGGTGCCGGCAGCCCCAGGCCGGTGGCGACCTCTTCGCACAGCTGCGGGTCGATGTTGGCCAGGGCCTTGAGGGTGCGTTCCTTGACGGCCTGCTCGTAGCACTTGTTCAGTTCGAAGGTGTAGGCGGCGATGATGTGCTCGCGCTCGGTCGGGGTCATGCTGAGCCAGAACAGCCGGGGCTGGGTGAAGTGGTCCGAGAAGGAGGCGGGCGCCTCGCGGACCTTGCTCGCCGCGGGGACCTTCACGGGCGTCTCGACGAAGGCGCTCGTGTCGGCGCCCGCGAAGAAGGGGCAGCCGCCGTCGAGGCTGTTGGGGTGGTAGGGCGCGACGCCGGTGTGGACGGCGCTCTGGTGCATGCCGTCGCGGAGCATGTCGTTGACGGGGGCGTGCGGCCGGTTGATCGGGATCTGGCCGAAGTTGGGGCCGCCGAGCCGACTGATCTGGGTGTCGAGGTAGGAGAAGAGCCGGCCCGCGAGCAGCGGGTCGTCGGTGACGTCGATGCCGGGGACCAAGTGGCCGGGGTGGAAGGCGACTTGTTCGGTCTCGGCGAAGTAGTTCTTGGTGTTCGCGTTCAGGGTCATCAGCCCGACGGGCTGGACCGGTGCGAGCTCCTCCGGCACGAGCTTCGTGGGGTCCAGGAGGTCGATGCCCTCGAAGGTCTGGTCTTCGGTGTCGGGGAAGACCTGGATGCCCAGTTCCCACTGCGGGAAGGCGCCGGATTCGATGGCGTCGAAGAGGTCGCGGCGGTGGAAGTCGGGGTCCATGCCGTTGAGCAGCTGTGCTTCCTCCCAGACCAGTGAGTGCACGCCCAGCTTCGGCTTCCAGTGGAACTTGACGAGCACGCTCTCGTCGGCCGCGTTGACCAGTCGGAAGGTGTGGACTCCGAAGCCCTCCATCATCCGGTAGGACCTCGGAATCCCGCGGTCGGACATGTTCCACAGGGTGTGGTGGGTCGCTTCGGTGTGCAGGGACACGAAGTCCCAGAAGGTGTCGTGCGCGCTCTGCGCCTGCGGGATCTCCCGGTCCGGATGCGGCTTGGCCGCGTGGACGATGTCGGGGAACTTGACCGCGTCCTGGATGAAGAACACCGGGATGTTGTTCCCGACCAGGTCGAAGGTGCCCTCGTCCGTGGAGAACTTCGTCGCGAAGCCTCGGGTGTCACGGACCGTGTCCGCCGAACCGCGCGAGCCGAGCACGGTGGAGAACCTCACGAACACCGGTGTCTCCACGCCCTTGGCGAGGAACGCGGCCCTCGACACCTCACCGGCCGTGCCGTAGCCCTTGAAGACACCGTGGGCGGCCGCCCCCCGCGCGTGGACGACGCGCTCCGGGATCCGTTCGTGGTCGAAATGCGTGATCTTCTCGCGCAGGTGGTGGTCCTGCAGGAGTACGGGCCCCCGTGCTCCGGCCTTGAGCGAGTGATCGCTGTCGTGGAGCCGCGCGCCCTGGGCGGTGGTCAGGTACGCACCGCTCTGCGCGAAGCGTGCCTGGTCCGCGCCCGTGGCCTGTCCGGTGGGGCTCACCGTCCCGGGGCCGTCCTGATCCGCCTTCGGGGGCAGCGGCTCCGTCGGCCGCGTGGGCTCGACCAGGGGCGGCGACACCGGGCCCGGCTTGCCCGGCAGCCCGCCCTCTCCCGACTCCGGCGCGGCTGGGGTGTGCTTCGCAGTCATGCTCGTCTCCTGCTCAGAGGATGTCGTCAGAGGCTGATGCAGGGGCTGTCGAGGACGGGCCCGGTGCACCGGCCGACGGCCGCTCGCGCATCGGGACCGGTGGGGTTCGTCCGGGACATCCCCTCGCCTTCTCGACGCGCGTGCCCCCGGCCGTACCGATCAACCGGATTCGCCCGGACTTCCGGCTGCGGGTGTCCGGAGCGACACGGTGGGTGACCGAGGGGCACCTGCGCATCAGCCCCACCTCCCGGGGCAACCGCCGGACATGAAACGACGTGCGAACGACGGACGCTCCTACTGGATGCGAACGGCCGACCTGCCGTCCTTCGCCCCCCTGGTGGGGACGGCGCAGGCGGATGCGGCGGTGATCGGCAGCGGCATCGTCGGCCTCAGCGCGGCATGGGAACTCGCCCGCTCGGGCCTGCGCGTCGTGGTGCTGGAAGCGGACCGGCTCGCCGGAGGCGTCACGGGTCACACGACGGGGAAACTCACCGCCCTGCACACCGCCGTGTACGACACGCTCCGGACGCAGCACGGAGAGGACACCGCGCGCCGGTACGCCGACTCGCAGAGCGCAGCGCTGCGTCACGTCTTCGACGTGGCCGCGGAGCTCGGGATCGACTGCGAGCTGGAGGAACGCCCGGCCTACACCTACTGCCGCGATCCGGACGCGGTGGAGGCTCTGCGCGCGGAGGCGAAGGCGGCCCGGGCAGCGGGTCTGGGCGCTTCGTTCGTCTCCGCGACCGGTCTGCCCTTCCCGGTCGCCGGCGCCGTGCGGGTCGAGGACCAGGCACAGTTCCATCCGCTCAAGTACCTGTCCGGTCTGGTCGAGGACATCGTCGCGCGCGGCGGAAGCATCCACGAGGGCACCCGCGTCACCGGGCTCGACGAGGGCGATCCGTGCCGTCTCACCACGGCCTCGGGAGCCACCGTCACCGCCCGGCACGTCGTCGTGGCCACCCACCACCCCGTCTTCGACCACGCCCTGCTCGCCGCGCGGTTGACCCAGCACCGTGACCTGGTGATCGCGGGCCCCCTGCCCGCCCCTCTCGATCCCCAGGGGATGTACATCACGGAGGAGGGCGGCAAACGCTCCGTCCGTACCGCGCCGCTCGACGACGGCAGCCGCCTCCTGATCGTCACCGGAGAGGCGTTCGCCCCCGGCGAGGGGGAGGACACCGAGGCGGGGTACGCCCGCCTGGAGGCCTGGGCCGCGCAGCGCTTCCCCGGCGTCACGATCACCGATCGGTGGGCCGCGCAGGACAACAGCGTCACGGACACCCTGCCCCTCATCGGTCGAATGCCCGGCGGCGGCGGGCACGTCTACGTCGCCACGGGCTTCGCCGGGTGGGGCATGACCGGCGGGGTCCTGGCCGGAACGGTCATCGCCTCCCTCATCGGCGGGGAGGAGCAACCGTGGGCCGGCATCTACGACCCCGCCCGCCTCGGCTCCACGCCGCGCTCCGCGCCGCAGCTCCTCAAAGCCCAGTGGGACACCGGCAAGCGCTTCGTCAAGGACCGCCTGGACACGCTCGGCGACGGCACCAACGGGACCGTGCGGAGCCTGCGGCCGGGTGAGGGGACCGTGGTCCGGTCCGGTGGCACACCGTGCGCCGTGCACCGCGACGACCGGGGCGGACTGCATGCGGTATCCGCCGTCTGCACCCACCTCGGATGCCTCGTCGCCTTCAACAACGCGGAACGGACCTGGGAGTGCCCCTGCCACGGCTCCCGCTTCGGCATCGACGGCGAGATCCTCCAAGGGCCGGCACTCGATCCCCTGGAACGGCTCGACACCGAAGAGCTGTGAGCCCCACCTCGACCATCGACGTACGACGGCACCCCGCCCGGCGCGAGCCGGCAGCAGCTCGGAGCGCCAGTTCTGCAGGGTCCGGCTCCAGAAGTCCGGCCTCCTCCATCGACCCCCGGATCGTGAGGGCCACCCGAATCGGGGTACGCGCCCCATGACCGCGAAGCGTGCGCCGGCTACGGAGGCCGGCATCACGCCGCGAGGATCCGGCGCCGAGGATTCGGCAGACGACAGCAGGAGGAGTTTTCATGGCCGTCCGGCATCAGCTCATCCATCGCTCGCCGCGTACCACGTGGGCCGTGCTCGCCGACCCCGAGCTCTACGGTGAGTGGGTCGTGGGCCCGTCCGAGTCCACACCTCTCGATCACGACTGGCCGGCCCCCGGGTCCCGGCTGCGCTACACGATCCGGCTGGGCCCGTGGTCGACGGAGGGAACCACCACCGTTCGCCACCAGGAGGCCCTCAGGGAGCTGGAGCTGGAGGCTTCCTTCAAGTCGCTCGGCACCGCCAGGATCTTCCTCCAGCTCAGGCCCTGGGGCGAGGAAACCCTCATCGTGTGCGACGAACACCCCCTGCGCGGCCTGGGAGGGATCCTGCACAACCCCGTGACCGAAGCGGCCCTCCAGCTCCGGCACCGGGGCATGCTGGCCCGTCTGGCCAAGCTGGTGGAACAGCAGCCCGCCGAGGCCCTACGCGCATGAGGGCCCCGACCGGCCGGGGGGGGTGGCCGATCGGGGCGGGCCCGGGCCAGCCGGGGGGGGGTGGCCGGCCACGGGCGTTCAGGGGTGGGGGCGGGCGGATGACATCAGCACTCGCCCCTACAGATAGATGAACGGTCAACCAGGACGTATTGTTCCCCGCCCGCAGGAACCGGTTTCTACGAAGTGGGCGTGGGGTTCGTCGCCGGGCCGAGGCGGTGCAGGGCCACTCGTTCCTCGGCAGCGGTGAGTGCGGCGTGGACGGTGCGCTCGCCCATGAGGATGCACAGCGTGTACGCGGCGTTCGCCAGTATGGTCCGCAGGGTCGGGTCGGTGGGGGCGGCCAAGGTGCGCCGGCGGGCGGCCCGTAGGTGGGTCAGCTGTTGACGCAGGACGACCGGGGGCGGGAGAACGACGCCCGCCGGGTAGGACGGCAGCCGGCGGGCCGCTTCCACCCCGGCGCGCAGGGCACGTTCCAGCACCGGGGACACCGCGGCGTCCCCGGTACGCAGGGTCGCCGCCGCCGCGGCCGCCTGGGCCGGCGTGGCATGCGCGGTGCGGGCCGCCTGGGCCAGGATGTGCTCGGCGTGCTCGGCGGTGCACGGCACCAACGCCATCAAGATCCCCTTGGCGCTCTCCCAGCCGACATCACCCTGCAGAGCGGTGACGGCCTCGGGCATCTCGCCCGAGCTGATGTCGGTGGCAGGGGTTGGGGCTGGTTCTGCGTTCATGGGGCCTCGGTCCTCGCAGAAACGGAACATCACGGTTCGCCGAACCTAGGGGCGTCGTGGGCGCCGCCCGGCCGGGTTCAGGCGGACCACGCCGTGGTTGCCTCGGATGGCTCGATCCGGTGCGCCCCGCGCACTTACCCCCGAAGCCGGCGCTCATACCCATCGCCACCGCGAACGTGGAACGCGTTGCGGGGTCCTGGTGCCGATGCACCAGGACCCCGAAGGAACTGCTACACCACCGCTCAAGCGGCGACCGACTGGGGCCGGCGCAGTTCCGCCTGGCCGAAGAGGAGGGCGTAGCCGTCGGGCAGGTTCTGGAGGATCCGGGCGAGGAGCTCGGGGCCGGCGAGGCGGTTGACGGCGGCGAGTACGGCGCCGGTGTCCCAGCGGGCCGTGGCCGGGGTGGCGCCGGTGCGGGCGGCCAGGTCCTTGACGAAGCCCCAGCCGGTGAGGCGTTCGGTGTCGGGGATCTGAGCGGTCAGCGAGAGGGCGGCTTCGACGGGCAAGCGCTGGGCGAGGTCCACGCGTTCGTCGCCGGTGAGCTGGCGGCCGAGGGCGGCCAAGACGTGGTGGACGGCCTCTTCGGCGCGCTCGCGGGTGGGATAGGCACCCTCGTAGCGAACGCGCTCCAGCATCTGCTCGAACGTCGCGAAGGTGCGGGACGGGTTCGCTCGGGGCTGGTCGTACATGGCTGCGGGGTGCCTTTCTCTGCGAAGGATCCGGCGGTCCGGTGGCCTGCCGGTCGCGCCGGCGGGGCAGGTGGGCTGGATGTGGCCGAAGAGGACGTCGTAGTTCCCGATGAAGGAGGGCGGAGGGCGGGCGCCGGGGGATCAGGACTTCCCGCCCTCCGCGGCCGGCTGACGGGGGCTTCAGCCGGAGATCTGCTTGCGGCCGTCGCGGCCGCCGATGCTGACCTTGCGGGGCTTGGCGCGCTCGGCGATCGGAATGCGCAGGGTCAGGACACCCGCGTCGTAGTCGGCCTCGATGCGCTCGGTGTCCAGGGTGTCGGCGAGGACGATCTGGCGGGAGAAGACGCCCAGGGGCCGCTCGGACAGCTCCACCTTCACGGAGTCGGCCTTCGCGACCGGGCGGCGCTCCGCCTTGACGGTCAGCATGTTCCGCTCGACGTCGATGTCGATCGCCTCGACGCTCACACCGGGCAGGTCGAAGGCGATCACGTACTCCTCGCCCTCGCGGTAGGCGTCCATCGGCATCACCGACGGCTTCGACCACGTACCCGACGTACCCGAAAGCTGCTGGACGATCCGGTCCATCTCGCGGAACGGGTCAGTGCGCATCAACATCGCGAAAACACCTCCAGTTGGCTGCGGCAGAAACTGCCAATGCGCTTCAACGTGCACCTGTTGTAGCATGTCATCAAAACGATGACAAGCAACGGAGTCGCCTGATGGATGACCGAGAAGAGAGGGAGACGCGAGACCCGGTCGCGCGCCGCGGTCCGGCCTCCTCCCACTCCACCGCACGCGCCCTGCGGAGCATTCACGCGGCGATCGGCGAAGCGCACGGCGCCGACGCGGACGAGGCCGGCGCCCCGGCCGACGCGCTCGCCGCCCTACAGCTGCTGCGCGAGGTCCGCGAGGAGCTCGCGGCGTGGGAGAGCGGCCTGATCGAGACCGCTCGCTCCACCGGGGCCAGCTGGGCCGACCTCGCAGCCCCCCTGGGCGTCGCCAGTCGGCAGGCCGCCGAACGCCGCTACCTGCGCCTACGCCCCGGGGCCGCCGACACCACCGGTGAGCAACGCGTGCAGTCCGTCCGCGACCAGCGCGCGGCCGACCGCACGGTGGCCGCCTGGGCCGAGGGCAACCTGAGCGCACTGCGCCAGCTCGCCGGACAGATCCTCGGGCTCAGCGACCTCCCCGCGGGATCGGGCGGCCGGATCGACGAGCTGACCGCGGCCCTCGGCCAGCCGGGCGCCGCCCGGCTCGTGGAGGCACTCACCGCCACCCAGCCCGACCTGCGCGAACACCACGGCGACCTCGCCGGGCGGGTCGACGCCCTGAGCAGGCAGACCCGTCGGCTCCGGTCCGACAGCGACGAGCGACGCAAGGCTTGAGCACCCCGTCACGGGCGCAGCCCCCTCCCCGACGACCCGCACCCCCGGAGTGCCGCCTCATGTTCACCCACCACAGCCGCCACCCCGGTGCGGACGGATTCCCCATCGAAGTGACCGCGAACGCCGTCACCGTCCGCCTCCACGGTGAGATCGACATCCTGACCAGCGGCGAACTCCACCTCACCCTCGGCGAGGCACTGGACAGCACCTCGCCCGCCCGTCCTCTCGTCGTCGACTTCAGCAGCCTCACCTTCTGTGACTCCGCCGGCCTGCACGCCCTCCTCACGGCCCGCATCGCCGCCGAGAAGAAGAACACCGAGATCCGCCTGACCGGCCTCGGCCACCAGGTGCGCCGCCTCTTCGAAGTGACCGGCACCCTCCCCCTCTTCGTCAGAGCGTGAGGGCGGGTTCGAGGACGTCCTGGCACCACTGCCGGAACCCGGTCTCGGCGGCGAAGGAGCCCCCGCGCGGTTCGGCGTCGTACATGCCGTCGTTCTGCGCATGGACCATCTCCGCCATGTCCTTGGCCAGCGCGGGGCTCGCACCGTGGCGCACCATCGTGGACCGGAAGTCGGCGAGGGCGATCTGGCGGTAGCCCACCCGGCTCCGCAAGGTCTCGGAGACGATCTCGGCCATGGCCACCGGGGTCGGCGCATCGGGGCCGACGACGGGGACGCGGGCCCGGCCGCTCCAGGAGGGGTCGAGGAGGAGGGCGGCGGCGGCTTTCGCGACGTCCCGGGTGGCGACGGTCGGCAGGGGGCGGTCCGCGGCGTTCGCCATGGCGATCGTTCCCTGCCTGATCGCCGGGGCCTGGCGCAGCAGGTTCTCCATGAAGAAGGGCAGGGCCAGGGCCCGGTAGGCGATGCCGGCGGACTCGATCATGGCGTCCATCTCCAGGGCGGCCGTCAGGAGCCCGGCCTCGCCCGCGTATCCGTGTCCCAGGGACGTGACGCCGACCATCCGCACCTCCCGCCTCGCGGCCTCGTGGGCGGCGTGCCGGGTGAAGTCGAGGTAGTGCTGCCTGGCGTCGCCGGCATCGTGGAAGCCGGCCGGGGGCACGAGCCAGAACATCCGGTCGGCGCCGTCGAGCGCCTTGGCGATGGTGTCGGCGTCGCGGTGCGAGCCCCGCACGACCTCGGCTTCGGCGCGCACGTGCTCCGGCAGCCGCGCGGGATCACGGACGACCACACGAACCGCCTCCCCGGCGTTCAGGAGCCGGTCGATGAGCTGTCGACCGATGTCTCCGGTCGGTGTGGTGACGACGATCATGACGGGCCTCCAGGAGGGGATGTACGGGCGAAAGGGGTGAGTCGCCGTACGTGGAGTCAATCGGGCGTGATCCACGAGGTGAAGGACCGTTTCCCACCGGATTGATACCCTGGAGGTATGAGTGACGTGGAGGTGCGGCAGCTGCGCTACTTCGTGGCGGTCGCGGAGGAACTGCACTTCGGCCGCGCGGCCGATCGGCTGGGCATGGCACAGCCGCCGCTCTCGCGCGCGATCCGCGAGCTCGAGCGGCGGCTCGCCGTGCGACTGTTCGAACGCACCACTCGGCAGGTGGACCTGACCGCGGCGGGAGAAGTTCTCCTGCGCGACGCCCGGACCGCTCTGGAAGCGGTCACGGCCGCCACCCACCGGGCCCGGGAGGCGGGGCGCGCCTCGCCGCGACTGCGGATCGCCTTGAAGGCCGACATCGACGGGGGCCTGCTGCCGCAGATCCTGAGCGCCTACAACGCCGACGGCGCCTCCTCGGCGCCGGAGCTGGTCCTCGGCGGGTTCGGTGAGCAGTCGCAGGCTCTGCGCGAGGGGCGCGCCGACGTGGGGCTCGTCCTGTGCCCTTTCGACGACCGCGGACTGGACAGTGAACCGCTCCTGTCCGAACCGGTCCTGGTCGCTCTCGCGGCCGCCGACCCGCTGGCCGCCCGGACCACCCTCCGTCTGGACGACCTGGCGGGCCGCGAAACCACGGGAGGGGCGCCGGCCGACCGGGGGCAGCCCGTCGAACACCGCGCTCGACCCGACGCGCCGCGGCCCGCCTCGAACCTGTCGGAGATCTTCAGCCTCGTCGAGACCGGCAGCATCGTCTTCTTCGCCCCGGCCTCGGTGGCCCAGCGCTATCCGCGCCCCGAAATCGCCTACCGACCGGTCACCGACGTTCCCGACTCCGTCCTGGCCGTCGCCTGGCCGCAGGACGCGCGCTCCCCGGCCGTCGCCGCCTTCGTGCGCGCGGCCCGCGCGGTCGCGGCGGCAGCACAGGACGGCCTGGCAGCCCACCACGGCCCGCCGGATGGACGGGCCGTGGTGGGCGATGGGCCTCAGCCCAGCTGGTCGTAGTCGAACTGGCGGTCGTACAGCGGCGCCCAGACCTCGGGCCAGGGAGTGGTGGTGCTCCCGCACGCGCCCAGGACCACGGGAGAGCGCCGGCCGGTGTCGCGAATGCACTGGCCGGTGCTCGCCTCGACGAGCTCCCAGCGGTTCGGATAGGCCTCCGTACCGCGGTAGTTCCAGGTGAACGCGGCGCAGCCCCAGCCGTTGGTCAGGACCAGCGGCGTGCCGGGCGCGGTGCCGCCCTGGGTGCCCAGGCAGTAGGTCCCGAAGGCGCCGACGGTGAAAGTGCCGCCGCCCGTGCGCTGGAAGGTGAACCGCTGGTGGAGCGCGTTCTTGCAGTCGAAGGTCTGGATGACCGCACCGACCTGGGGCGCCCCGCCGCCGCGGATGTCCAGGCACTTCCAGCTGACGGCGGCCCGTAGCTCGTAGATCGCCGCGTTGTGGAAGTTCGTCGTGTAGCTGATTGCGGGGTTCTCCGCCGCCTGCGCCGCAGACGTCGGCAGTAGCAGGGCCAGCAGCGCCATCAGGGCGGCCGCGAGGGCGGGTCGGCCTAAGCGGATCGACTTTCGGGTCACGCGTTCTCTCCTGTTCCGAGTACGTCCTTGACCCGACGAAGCTAGCGAGGGCGCCCGGACCCCCGGTACCCGCCCATTCAGGGGGGCACCGGGGGTCCGGGGGCAGGAGGTGCGGGCGGGATTACTCGATCACGAGTTCCACGGGGATGTTGCCGCGGGTGGCCTTCGAGTAGGGGCAGACCTCGTGGGCCTGCTTGACGAGCAGGGCGCCCGTCTCGCCCGCGAGGGCCTCCGGCAGCTCGATGCGCAGGGTCACGGCGAGGCCGAAGCCCGTGGCGTCCTGGCCGATGGAGGTCTCCGCGGTGACCGACACGTCGCTGGTGTCGACCTTGGCCTGGCGGCCGACGAGGCCGAGCGCGCTGGCGAAGCAGGCGGCGTAACCGGCGGCGAAGAGCTGCTCGGGGTTGGTGCCCTGACCGTTGCCGCCCAGCGCCGGAGGCATGGCCAGCGCGAGGTCGATCTGACCGTCGGAGCTGACGGCGCGGCCCTCGCGGCCGTTGGCGGTGGCGACAGCGGTGTACAGCGCGTCCATCGGAGTTCCTCTCGGAGGGGTGAACCTGTGCGACCGGGGTCCGACCGCTCCACCAATGAAGCACACAACTGAACGGAACACAACTAAGCTGTGCACAACTCAATTGCTGACAAGGGTCTCGGGGTACACTGGTTCCCATGACCGAGCAGCAGCGCGCCCCCCTCTCCGACCAGGACTTCCTCCGGCTGGACGGACAGATCTGCTTCGCGCTCAACGCCGCGAGCCGCGCCTTCGGCGGGCTGTACCGCGTCGTCCTCAAGGACCTGGGCCTCACCTACCCGCAGTACCTCGTGATGCTGGTGCTCTGGGAGCACGGCGAGATGCCGGTCAAGCAGCTCGGACAGCACCTGCGCCTCGACTCGGGCACCCTGTCACCGCTGCTCAAGCGCCTGGAGGCGGCCGGCCTGATCCGCCGCGAGCGCAGCACCGAGGACGAGCGCTCGGTGCACGCGGTCCTCACCCCGGCGGGCGCCGGGCTGCGGGACCGCGCGGTGGAGGTGCCCCGCCGGATCGCGCGGGCGACGGGCTTCGAGCTGGAGGAGATCCGTGACCTCCAGACGCGGCTGAGCCGCCTCACGGAGGCCCTGGACACCGCCACCGCGGACGAGAGCGCGAAGGACGGCGACGACACCCGCGAGCGGTGACCTCAGCGCCCGCCCCCCTCGCACAGGGGCCCTCCGCGAGCCGGACCCGTCTCGGCGAGCGTCAGCCCCGGAAGCGTTCCAAGGCCTCCACGATCAGTGCGTGGTCCTCGAGCTGCGGGAGCCCCGACACCGTCACGGACCCGATGACGCCCGCGCCCTCGACGGCGATCGGGAACGAGCCGCCGTGTGCGGCGTAGTCGGCGGGATCGAGGCACGCGTCGATGTCGAAGTTCCGGCCGCGCGAACGGAACCGGGTACCGGTCAGCAGCGAGGAGACGCCGAATCGCTCCACGGTACGGCGCTTGCGATCGGCCCAGGCGTCATTGTCGGCGCTGGCCCCGGGCAGCGCGCAGTGGAACATTTGCTGCGCCCCGCGCCGGATGTCGATCACCACGGGCGCCGACCTTTCACGGGCCAGCGATACGAGCAGCTGGCCGAGCGCCCAGGCGTCGTCATGGGTGAAGCGGGGCAGGACGAGGCGGGCCTCCTGCGCCTCCAAAGCGGCCACGTCGGCGGCGCTGTCGGGTAGGGATACGGGTGCGGGGGTCTCCTGGGCAGTCATGCGCCCACTTTGGCAACAGCGTTGCCGAAGTGCAAATGGCCCGGGCGCTCGCTCCGGAGCGAAGGCTGCCCGGTCGCGCGCGGTGGTCAGGGCGTGTCGCCGGAGTAGTGCAAGCGGCACACCACCCCCGGGGCGCCCGGCGGACGCGGCTCGCCGGGGCGCGGGTCGTAGAACGCTCGGCCGCCGGGCCACCGCGACAGCTCGGTGGACAGGGCGACTCCGTCGTCGACTTCCTCCGGCCGCAGGCCCGTGATGTCGAGCAACAGTCCGTCCAGGGGCCCGCCGACGAGGACCGCGTACTTCCGGTGCGGCAGCGGGCCGGGGACGGGGTCGTCGTGGTCACGGCCGTACACCCGGCCTCGCAGCACCTGCTCGTCATCCGCGTTCATACGACCAGCCTCGCAGCCACCACCGACAACACGTGCCCGGTCCCCGGCCGGGCCGATGGAGGGTCAGTGGCCGGTGCCGGCCTTGACCGCCTTCGTGGCGAAGTAGCCGGAGAGCCAGCCGGCGGTGGCGTCCGAGTGGTGCGGCGCCTCGGCGAAGCCGGTGATGGCGAAACCCGCCGCGATCTGGCCGCCGAGCTGGTCGGTGAGCGTGTGGCTGTACTCCAGCGGCGCGTCCAGGCCCCACAGTCGTTCCCGCTCGGCGGGCTCCAGGTGCGTGAGGTCGCTGTAGGGCAAGCGGTGACGCACCACCAGCTCGCCGCGCGCCTCCAGCGGCTCGGCGTCGAAGAGGTAGACGTCCGGGTTGAGGAAGCCGGACAGCAGCGTTGCGCCCGGGCGCAGCACGCGGTGGCACTCGCGCCAGACCGGCGCCGGCTCCGGGATGAACAGGTTGGAGACCGGGTGGAAGACCAGGTCGAACGAGGCGTCCGGGAACGCGCTCAGGTCGCGCGCGTCGCCGAGCACGGTGCGCAGGTCGAGGCCCTCACGCGCCGCGACCATCTCGTCCTGTGCCAGCTGGCGGGGCGAGTTGTCGAAGACGGTCACGCGCGCGCCCGCTGCGGCCAACACCGGACCCTGCTGGCCGCCGCCGGAAGCGAGGCAGAGCACGTCGCGACCGGCGATGTCCGGCGGGAACCAGGTCGGGTCGACCGGCTCGTGCCCGATCAGGACGACGGACCACTGGCCGGCCCGAGCCTTCGCGATCACCTCGGGGCCGACCGGGCGCGACCACTCGTTGTCCGCCTCCACCTCGCGGTCCCAGGCGAGGCGGTTGTGCGCGACCGGGTCGACGGGGTCCACGGGATCCGCGGAAGTCTCATTCATGCGCCACACCCTAATGCCGCGTCAGGCCATGGCCGGGGCCCGGTGGCGGACCTGATCGAGGCCGCCGCCCGGGCTACTGGATGCTCCAGCGGTGCGGATGGTCGGGATCGGTGGGGCAGGCCAAGACGTTCAGCTCACCGAATCGGCCCACGGTGACCTGCGTCGGGGTGGCGCAGCGGTGGGCGGGCAGGTCTCGATCCTCCAGCGGCTTCCAGCTGCCGCTGCCGCCGTCCCACTCCGAGCTGTCGATGGTCAGCAGGAGGTGCATCGGCGTCCGGCAGGTCCGGCAGTCCATGGGATACGGGTCGGTGGCGTGCCAGGAGGCGAAGCCGCCGACGCGCCAGCCGGGCGGGATGGACAGGTCGTACTGGTAGCCGACCGGATCGGCCGCCATCTCGTCGGACGACCGCTCGGCCAGCTCGGCCTGGGCTTCGTCCCAGACGTCGAGCCGGTCGCGCAGCCCCTCGGGCAGGAGGCCGGCGAACGGGTAGCTGGCCACCCGCTCCGGGTGCAGCACACACGGCTCGGGCACGAACCTGTCGGACCCGACGACCAGCGGCTGCGGGGGAACGGCCAGGACTTCCCCGACCTCCCACGACCGCCGCCAGCGCAGCAGCAGATTCAGGTCGTGCCGGCTCGGGCCGTGCGCGTCGAAGGGGCACCAGAACACCTGGAGCAGGTCGCAGTCCTCCGGCCCCTTGGGCAAGTCCGGGACATCGCGCCGGTACAGCTGCGCCAGGCCGATCATCGGCAGCGGATCCGCTGCCGCCACTTCGGGGAGCCGGCGCTCCACGTGCAGCGCGACCAAGAGCTCGCGTTCCGCCTCCGTCGGGCCCGGGCTCTGTTCCCGAGCCCATGCGGCGTCCAGGATCCGCCGGTAGCTGTGGATGTCGGCCGGGCGCCGACCCCGCCCGTGGCCGTGGGCCTCACCGCACACCGGCCACCGCTCCCCCACCGGCCACGACATCGGACCACCCACCGAGCTGGCGGACGGCTCCGGGCTGCCCGGCCTCGGGTGGAGCCTCGTGGTCGTGCCCCGGTGGGCGGCCAGTTCCGGGAAGAGCGCCTCGACATCGAGCGGGCGCGGCGGCGTGGTCCTCGTCATGGAACGCGACCTTAGGCACCCGGCGACCTGAGCCGTCGAGCACCCCGGGGATGAATCGGTCGTTCGGCGGTCGGATCCGGCCGACCGGCCGATGTGCGTCCGGCCCCGAGGCCGCTATTCCAGAAGGGACCCCCGAAGTCCTCACGCAAAGGTGCAAGGTCATGTCGATACGGTTGACCGGCGCCTACCTGGTCGCCCTGCTGCTCACGGTCGCGGGGCTGGCCGTCGCCGTGGCCCGGTGGTCCCTGATCGCGGGTTCCTCGGCCCTCACGGACTACGCCGCCCTCGGTGTCGTGTGCACGGCCGTCTTCGCGGGCGGCGCCGTGGCGGCTCTGTCGTGGATCCGGCGGCGCACCTCGCGTCGAACGCTCCGGTTCCTGGGGGCCGGCCTCGTCTGGGCCCTGGCCTGCGGCCTGACCGTGGCTTCCCTGTTCACCTGGGCCAGCGGTGACGTCCAGGGCCGCTACAACCGTTCCTTCGGCGGCGCGGGGCGCTGCCTCGCGGGCACCCCGTACGCCGGCCCGCACGTCACCATCGCGTCCCTTCCCGACATCGAGCCCAAGAAGGCCACCGCCACGCAGCCGGCGCAGCCCGGAATCCGGGGCCGGTTCGCCGTCCGCCCGGACGGCGAACCCATCGGCACGCGGCTCGTCCTGAGCGCGCCCGGCAAGTCCGACGCCCCCACCCCCGCCGACGCCCGTACCCGGGCGGTCCTCGCCCAGTACGGGTGCCGCTGATCGGCCCGGAGCCGCGCCCTTGACGGCGAACGTACGCACCGCTGAGCAGAAAGCGCGTGCGAACAGGAAGCGCCACAGAGGTTCAACCTTCATCCAAAACTGGACTGATGGCCCCCGCCCCCGCCGCGCGCCGTACCGTCGCTTCCTTCATCGCGACCACGTCGTTCCGGCACCGGGACGGCGGGGCGGATCGCACGGAGGGAGGGGGGACCATGGCCGTTCCTGTGGGCGCTCACACCTTGTCGGTGGAGCAGATGGGCCTGGGGGATCACGCGTTCGCGCACTACGCGGACGACGAGGTGCGCTGGGGGGTGCTGGGGGTCTTCGCGACGCTCGGGCTGGCCCGCAACGAGAAGGTCGTCGTCATGGCCGACCCGGACGTGCCGCACGATGAGGTGGTCCGGCGGATGTTCCCGGACGAGCTGCCCGTTCAGGCGCTGGAGCGCGGCCAGCTGCGGCTCACGAGCATGCGGGAACTGATCGGTCCGCACCGGCGATTCACCGCCGGGCGGCAGCTGGGCCGGCTGCGCGAAGAGACCTTGGCGGCTCGGGACGAGGGCTACGGGGGCCTGCGGTCGGTCATCGACATGGCGTGGGTGGCGGACCTCGACATGGACATCGAGGGCGTCATGCACCGGGAGACGCACGCGGAGGGCCTGTTCGCCGACCGCTCGTACGCGGAGATCTGCACCTACGACCGCCGCCGGTTCCCCGCCGACACGGTGGAGGCCATGCGGGTGGGCCATCCGGTGGCGCTCCTGGAGCGTCCCGGGGATCTGGGCGCCTTCCACTTCGGCCACGGGGTGCGGATGGTGGGCGAAGCGGACTGGTCGACGCGCGGGCCGTGGAGTTCGGCCCTGGGCGCCGCGCTGGAGGTGGCCGGAGCGGGCCGTCCGCTGCTCCTGGACCTCACTCCGGTCTCGTTCCTGTCGGTGACGTGCGCCGCGGAGCTGCTGCGGCAGGTGCGGCACGCCGATCGGACGTCGCGGGTGGAGGTCCGCTGTTCGACGTTCCACGCGGGTCTGCTCCGCCGGCTCGGCGCGCTCGCGGTGGGCGGCCTGCGCCTGGTCGAGGACGAAGGAGCTCTGGGATGACCCGGTCGCCGGCTCGCGAGTCGGCCTCGGCGGGCGAAGAACTGGTGTGGGAGACCCGCTTCCACGCCGCCGACCTGGGAAAGCTTCGCCTGCGGATCGACGGGCTCGCCCTGGACGCCGGTCTCCCGCGGCCGCGCCGGGACGCGTTCGTCCTGGCCGTGCACGAGGTGACCTGCAATGCGGTGCGGCACGGCGGTGGGTCCGGCACGCTCAGGCTCTACCGGGGCCCGGACGCCCTGCGCTGCCAAGTCACCGACGAAGGTCCGGGTTTCACCCCGGACAGCGTCCCCCGCGCGCTGCCCGACCCGGGCACCGCCGAGGGCGGGCGCGGTCTCTGGCTGGTGCGCGAGATCACCGACGGCCTGGAGATCGCCGGACGTGACCTCGGCGCCGAGGTCACCTGCGTCATGCGGCTCGCCGACCTGTAGCCGCGTGTCCGCCGCGCGTCGTGCCTCTCGCTACTCCCCGATGAGGGCTCGGATGCGGGGCGTCGCGAGGACCATGACGCAGCCGGCGAGGACGGCGAGGGTGCCCAGGGCGAGATAGAGGACCGTTCCGGTGAGGCGGGAGGCCACTTGGGCGCCGAGGGCGTCACCGGTGGAGGCGGAGAGGAAGAAGAGCCCGGCCAGTTGGGATCCCATGCCGGCGGGGGCGAGCTTGTGGCTGATGGACAGCCCGGTGGGGCTGAGGAAGAGTTCGCCGACGGTCTGGAGGAAGTAGAGGCCGACGAGCCACAGCAGGCTGATCCGGACGGCCCCGCCGGCCTGTGTGGCGGCGACGGCCAGGAGGAGGAAGGACGCGCCCGCGAGGACCAGTCCGGTGGCGAACTTCGCGGGGGCCGATACGTTCACGCGCTTCCACACCGCTGCCAGGACGCCCGCGAACAGCACGATCATGATCGGGTTGAGGGCCGCCTGCCAGGTGGTGGGCATGCCGAGCATGTCGACGTGCCGGTCGGCGAAGAGTTGGACGCTGGATGCGGCGAGATCGAAGATCGCCCAGAAGACCACGGCGCCGATGAACAGGCAGAGGTAGGCGCGGAGCCCGTCGCGGCCCCGCTCGTCGAGGTCGGGCGTGCGCAGGAGCCTCACGAAGTATCCGGCCGGTACCAGGACGGCGAGGACGGCGAAGGCGCTGAGGCACCCGGTCAGGGTGAGGTGGTCGGTATCGGCGAGAGCCGCGGCGACGGCCGCCGCGCCGAGCAGGACGAGGGCGGTGGTCCGTACGACGCGGCGCCGTTCGGCGGTGGTGAGGGGGTGCGCCGGGCGGTCGTCGATGGCGCGCAGGCCGCTGGAGCCGACGAACACGACGAGGCTCGCGGCCATGGCGACGGCGGCGGCCGAGAAGGCGACGGGCCAGCCGAATTCCACCCCGAGCCAGCCCACGAGCAGGGTGGCCAGGAGTCCGCCGATGTTGATGCTGGCGTAGAACTTGCTGTAGGCGGCGTCGCGCCGGCTGTCGCCGTGGTGGGTGAACAGGGTGCCGACCAGGGCCGTCATGTTGGGCTTCTGCAGGCCGGTGCCGACGGCGACGAGGACCAGGCCGGTGTACAGGCCGGCGGCGCCGAGGTCGAGCGCGAGGACGACGTGGCCGGCGAGTATGACGACCCCGCCCGCGATCGCGGCCCGTCGGGCGCCGAGTATCCGGTCGGCGATCCAGCCCCCGGGCAGGGCCGTGAAGTAGCAGGCGGACAAGTAGCTGCCGACGAGCGCGGTGGCCACGGCCGGGGACATGCCGAGGCCGTGGGCCGTGTCGACGAGGAAGAGCGCGAGGACGGCCCGCATGCCGTAGAAGGAGAACCGCTCCGCCGCCTCGCTCAGGCACAGCGGGAGCAGTCCCCGTACCGGCGCCGTCGTCCGGGTGGTCGCTTCCGGGCCCGCGAGGGTGGGAGGTGCTGCGGTGGGCATGTGCGGATCTCCTCTTGGCTGCCGCGGGAGGGCTGCCATCGTCCTGGTGCGTCCGGCACCGGCACCGGCAGGGCGTCGGTTCGCGGGGGCGCGCCGTCCGACGCCGAGGGTCGTCCGCCCCCGGTGACCAGGGGACCGCGCCGTTGAGGGAGCCGGCGGCGGCTTCCTCGCGGTCGCGTGCCCGGGTCCTGCCGCCGGGTGGCCCTCAGACACATTTGTACCCAATGGGGACCGGGCTCGTCGCGGGCCCTTCGGCCTGAACTCCCCCTGGATTCCCCCGGCCGAAAGGACGAGGGCCGCCCGCGGCCGCCGACCCGGTTCAGCCGAGGGTCAGCCGGAGTTCGTAGCGGTCGGCGCGGTAGGCCTCGCGGGTGTGGGCCACGATCGCTCCGGCCGCGTCGAGGGACGTGCGCACGGTGAGCAGTACGGGCTCGCGCACCGCCAGGTCGAGCGCGGAAGCCTGGTCCGCGGTGGCGGGGGCGGCTCGGACGCTGAGGCGGGCCGTGGCGGGGGCGTGCCCGGTGGAGGCCAGGTGGGCGAAGAGCGATCCGGTCGTGAAGTCCACCGCGCCGATGCCCGCCGCGACGGCGCGGGGCACGAGGTCGTGCGTGAGGCAGACGGGCAGCCCGTCGAGGTGGCGCAGCCGGCGCAGTTCGAAGACCGGGGCGCCCGGTGCGACGTCCAGCAGGTCCGATTCGGCGGACGAGGCGCGGCGGGTCCTGCGCTGGAGGACCTCGGCCGTCACGGCCCGGCCCAGGTCGTGGTTGAGGGCGGTGAACCCTTCGAGTGCGGCCCCGCCGGCCGCGTGGCTGAAGGCGGCGGTGCGCACCTGCCAACCGCGGCGCTCCGAGGCCTCGATCACGCCGAGTTCCCGCAGCGCTCCCAGGGCCCGGCGCAGGGTGCCCCGGCTGACCGCGAGCTGTGCGCACAGGTGCCGCTCGGAGGGGAGGCGGGAGCCTCCGGGCAGGGTGCCGGCCGCGATCGCGTGCGCCAGGGCGTCGCGGACCAGGACGTACGGCGGGTGCGCCCCGTCGGCCTCGACGGGGGCGAAGGCGGGATCCGGCATGGGTGTCGAGTCCAAGGGGGTCTCGGGTGTCGGGAGGTCAGGATATGCGCCCCCGGGCGGCTCGCCGGGGGCGTACCGACTTCGGACTCTGCACGAACTGGTACATGTCTGGTACTCATGGGAGGAGGTGGTGGCCACGGAAGCTGACCGTCCGGTTCGCCCGGCCCCCTGCGCCCAGCCGCACGTACGGGAGGAATGCTCGACCGATGAGGAGCCGCACCGGAAGCAGAACGCCTTCGCGCACGGGCTGGCTGCACGCCGTCACCCGCGTCAGGCCGGTGCCGGTCGATCGCGCCCTGGTGATCCGCGGAGCGATCGGCATGGCCGCTCCCCTCGTCGTCGGCCAGCTCGTCGGCCAGCCCCTGCTCGGAGCCGCGGCCGGCCTCGGCGCGTACGGAGCCGCCGTCGACGACAGCTCCGCCCCCCTGCGCACGCGGGCGCTCACCCTCGCCCTGCCCCAGCTCGGCGGCGCGATCGGGCTGGCGCTGGGGCGGGCCGCGGGCGGCTCCGCCTGGCTGGAGGTCCTCGCGGTCATGCTCGTCGCCGCCTGCTCCGGACTGCTCTCCCCCGTCGGCCGGATCACCTCCATGACCACCCTGGTCTGGCTCCTGGCCACCGTCATGGGGATCGGGCTGCCCACCACCACACCCTGGTGGCAGAACCCCCTGCTCTTCCTGGTCGGCGGGCTGCCGCTGATGTTCCTGTCCCTCGCCGGCGCGCTGCACGACCCGTACCGAGGAGAACGCGCCGCCGTCGCCGCCGCCTACGACGCGGTGGCCGACCTCCTCGAAGCCGACCCCGCCACCTGGACCTCGGCCCGCCACCGCGTCACCGAGGCCATGGACCACGCCCACCTGACCCTGCTCGTGCACCGGCTGCGGCCGCCCCGCCCCGGCAGCGCCGCGCACCGGCTCGCCGCGCGCCTCGACGTCCTCGTCGAGATCATCGCCGCCGCGCCCACCATCCGCCGCGCCCGCACGCGCGGGCCCGGCCGCCACCCGGCCGCCCTGCGCGCGGCCGCCCGGGCCGTGGCCGCGAGGGAGCCCGTGCCCAGCGCCGTGCTCCCCCGGGCCGAAAACGACCGGGCAGACCAGGCAGACCGCACCGACCGCACCGACGGGACGGGCCAGGAGACGGGCGCGATCCACGCCGCCGTCGACCGCCTCTCGGACGTCGATGACGGCGCGACCCGCGCGCGCCTGCCCCACCGGCAGGAGCCGGGGGCCCGGTTCACCGGTGCTTGGTCCCGGCTCATCCGCCAGGACCGGGCCCTCGTCTTCGCGGCACGGCTCGCCGTGTGCCTGGGCGCCGCCCAGGCCGTGGCTTCGCTCACCGACCTGCCGCACGCCGGATGGTCGGTCCTCACCGTCGCCCTCGTCATCCGGCCCGACCTCGGCACCGTCCCCGCACGCCTCGTGCTGCGCGCGGGCGGCACCGTCACCGGCGTACTCGTCGGCCTGGGCGTCCTGGCATGGGTACCGAACGGGTGGGGGCGCATCGCCGTACTCGTCGCGCTCACCGCGCTGCTCCAGGCGTACGCACGCCGTTCCTACGCGATCCAGACCCTGCTCCTGACCCCGATCATGGTCCTGCTCGCCGACCCGCTCGGCCTCGGCGGCGCCGGCGTACCCGAAGCCCGCCTGTGGGCCACCCTCCTCGGCTGCGCGACCGCCTTCGTCCTGGGGTACCTCCTGTGGCCCGAGGACGTCCGGGGCCGGATGCCCCACCGCCTGGCGCGGGTCTACGACGACCTGGCCGCCTACGCCGAACACACCGCCTCCGCAGCACCCCGCGGGACCACCGGCCACGCACTGCGCCGGCGCATCCACCGTGACCTCGCCGCCACCCGCACCGAACTCGACCGGCTGCGCACCGACCCGCGCCACGCCCACGCCCTGCGGAACTGGCAGCACGTCCTGGACCACGCCCACTCCCTCGCGGAAGACCTCGCCGCCGACGCCGCAACCGGTCCCGGCTCCGGTTCCGGCGCCGGCGCCGGCCGTCCGACCTCGGACACCTCGGCGCTCCCCGCGCGGCTGCGCGAACGCGCCCGACGCCTGCGGCAACGCTGACCGCGGCCGTGCGGCCGCACGGCCGTGCGAGTGACGCGTTCGGGCGAATCCGAGGGCGCCGGGATCGTGTCCACGGCCCGACGAGCGGGCGTCGGGGGATCATCCGGGGCCGTCCCGAGCTCGCTTCCGTTCCTGCGCCCGAGACCCGATGCCCCACCCCGCCGGGCCACGTGCCCGTGGTCCCCCGCCCGAGAGGTCCTTCCGTGCCGCAGACCAGCTTCACCCGCGAGGAGATCCAGTCCTTGGCCCGGCTCTCGCCGTTCGAGCTGAAGGACAAGTTCATCCAGATCGCCACCGCCGTTCAGGCCGACGAGCCCGGCCAGAAGGACACCACCGCCCGTGCGATGCTCAACGCGGGCCGCGGCAATCCGAACTGGATCGCCACCGGACCGCGGGAGGCCTTCTACGCGCTCGGCTACTTCGCCCTGGAGGAGTCCCGCCGAGTGTGGACGGCCGACAACCTCGGCGGCATGCCGGAGAAGAAGGACATCGGGGTCCGCTTCGACTCCTGGGCCCGGCGCCACCCCGAACTCCCCGGTGTCGAGCTGCTGGAGAAGTGCGTCCACTACGCCGTCGACCGGTTCGGATTCGACCGCGACGCCTTCGTGCACGAGCTGACCGACGGCATCACCGGTGACAACTACCCCGTCCCGGACCGGATGCTCGTCCACACCGAGCAGGTCGTCCGCGGCTACATCGCCGACGAGATGTTCGACAAGAACCCCCCGGCCGGCGGCTACTCGCTCTTCGCGACCGAGGGCGGCACCGCGGCCATGTGCTACGTCTTCGACTCCCTGATGAAGAACGGACTCCTCCACAAGGGCGACAGGATCGCCCTGATGACCCCCGTCTTCACCCCGTACATCGAGATCCCCGAGCTCGACACCTTCGAGTTCGACGTCGTCTACGTCCAGGCGAACAACTTCGCGGAGACCGGGGTGCGCGAATGGCGCTACCCCGCGCAGGAGATCGCCAAGCTCGCCGACCCCTCGGTGAAGATGGTGTGCCTGGTCAACCCGTCCAACCCGCCCTCGCTGGCACTGAGCGACCGGGTCGCGCACCAGATCAAGGACATCGTCGCCACCGCCAACCCGAACCTGCTGATCGTCACGGACGACGTGTACGGCACCTTCGTGCCGGGCTTCCGCTCGATCGCCGCCGAGCTGCCCCGCAACACCCTGCTCGTGTACTCGTACTCCAAGCACTACGGCTGCACCGGCTGGCGGCTCGGTGTCATCGGCCTGCACGACGACAACGTCATCGACGAGATGATCGCGAACTTCCCGGCCGAGCAGAAGGCCCGGCTCGCCAAGCGGTACGGCACCCTGAGCCTGCGTCCGCAGGAGATCCGCTTCATCGACCGGCTGGTCGCCGACTCCCGCTCCGTGGCGCTCCGCCACACCGCCGGTCTCTCGCTGCCCCAGCAGGTGATGATGGGCCTGTTCTCGCTCTTCGCCATGCTGGAGGAGGGGCAGGCCTACAAGGAGAAGATCCGCCAGATCGTCCACCGGCGCCTCGAACTCCTCCTCGAAGGCGCCCAGATGAAGATCTCGGATGACGACAAGCGGGCCGGGTACTACATCGAGCTCGACCTCCTGGCCGAAGCCGAACGCGTCCACGGCAAGGACTTCGCGGACTTCCTGGAGAAGAACTACGAACCGGTCGACGCCCTGTTCCGCCTGGCCGAACAGACCTCGGTGGTCCTCCTCAACGGCGGCGGTTTCGACGGGCCCCAATGGTCCGTGCGCGTCTCCCTCGCCAACCTCGACGACCTGGACTACCTGAAGATCGGCCATCACCTGCGCGCGATCTTCGAGCAGTACGCCGAGGAATGGCGGCAGACCAGGGCCTGAAGCGACCGGCACGGCACCGGCCCGGCGGATTCGGCGGGAACGGAGGGTTCTTGTCCGGTGCGGGGTTGCTCGCAGGACGCCCCGGCGGAGGCGACGACGAGGGACGGGCCGGCGGCCGACGGGCCGAAATCGTCATGCCCCCACCGTAGCGACCACCAGGACCGGACCCACCCGAAACCGCCGAAGCCCGTCCGGCGGCCCCCCGCGAAGGCACGGCCCCGGACGGTCTTTCAGGCGTCCTCGCCGCAGTCCTGGTGGAGTTGGGCGGTGAACTGGGCACCGGCCAGGAGCGCGAGGTTGGACAGCCAGAGCCAGATCAGGAAGACGACGATCCCGGCCAGGGATCCGTACAGGTGGCTGTAGGTGGACACCAGGGAGGTGTAGAGGGCGAATCCCGCGGAAACGATCAGCCACAGGATCGCGGCCAACGCCCCTCCGGGCAGGCTGTGGTGGCGGCCCCGGGACGACGGCGGCCCCGTGTGGAAGACGACGACCACCAAGAGGGTGGCCAGGGTCAGCAGGAGGGGCCAGCGGGCGAGGTCCCATACGAACGAAAAGCTGCCGTCGAGGTGGAGCAGGTGGCCCAGGGCTCTGGCGACGGGACCGCTGACGATCAGGATGAGGGCGCACACGCCGAGCAGCAGGAGCAGGGACAGCGCGGTGGCGACGATGCGGTGGGCCTTGCGCCAGGGTGAACGGCGGTCCGGAACGCGGTGCATGCGGTGCAGCGCCCGGCGGAAGACGGCCAGGTAGCTGCAGGAGGACCAGAGCGCGCTGACGGCGCCGCCGACGAGCAGGGTCCACGCGGCCGATCGTCCGTCGAGCGTGCGGGTGAGGAGGCCGTGCAGCTCGGTCCCGGACTGTCCCGGGGCGTAGTGGGTGACGCGCGCGATCAGTTGTTCCGCGGTCCCGGGGTCGATGAGGGCGAAGGCCAGGACGGTGACGAGCAGGGTCGGCAGGATCGCCAGGATGGCGTAGTAGGTGAGGGCCGCCGCGTAGTCGCTGATGTCGTCGCGCCACATGATGAGCGGGGTACGGCGCAGGGCGGCCCACCAACGCCGGGTGGTACCGGGGGTGGCGGCGCGGTCGGGGGTGAGGGGGCCGGCGTCAGCGGACACGCGGTATCCGGTGGCTGCGGTGGCTCAGGTGCACTCGGGTCTCGATCTCGTACGGGGCGGTGTGGGGAGCGGAAAGTGGTGTGGGGATCTGGCCACACGTGCGGGTGCAAGCTTAGGCGCGCGCGGGCCGCACGACGCGCACGGTGAGGCCCTCCGCTCCGCGTGACCGGCCGGAGCGGACGGCCGGGCCTGCCACGAACGAACCAAGGACCGTTTCGCGAACGGTGCGCGCGGGGAACCGGTGTACCCAGTCCACCGGACGCCCCCGTCCACAGGACACCTATGCGCTGCCACGGAGGACGCGGAAGATGACGCAGGGGAATGTCGTACCGAACGGTGATCGAGCGTTGCAGGACCTCGTGTCGGCCGTGTCCAAGGGAGCGCCGGAATTCCGCGCGTGCCCGTACCCGGTCTACGCCGCCCTGCGCGCGCAGGACCCGGTGTGCCGGCTGACGCCCGCGCACGGGGTGGAGACCTACCTCATCACCCGTTACGACGATGCCCGTGACGCCCTGTCGGACCCCCGCTTCAGCAAGGACATGCGGGGGGCCATGGACATCTACCACGCGGTGTTCGGCAGCTTCTTCGACGCGCTGGACGACAACGTCCTCTTCGCGGACCCGCCGCGGCACACGCGGCTGCGCCGGGTCCTGCGGCGCGCCTTCACCCCCGGGCGGGTGGAGGCCATGCGGCCGAGGATCACGGAGATCACCGAGGAGCTCCTGCGGGAATGCCGCAAGAGCAACCGGGTGGACCTCATGTCCGCCCTGGCGTTCCCCCTTCCCGTCGCGGTGCTGTGCGAGCTGATGGGCATCCGGGAGGCCGACCGTCCGGACATCCTGGAGCAGTTCGGTGTGGTGACGCGGTCCCGGTTCAACCCCGCGTTGAAGGCCGAACTGAAGGCGGCCGAGGAGTGGCTGCAGAGGCGCTTGGGAGAGCTCGTCTCCCACGCGCGGCTCCATCCGTCGGACGGCTTCCTCAGCGACCTCATCACCGCGGAGGACGGGCTCGACGACGCGGAGCTGGTCGCGTCGATGTGGGTGCTGTTCTTCGCGGGCCACAAGACCACGGCGTTCCAGATCGGCAACTCCATCCTCGGCCTGCTGGCCCACCCGGATCAGCTGGACCTGCTCCGCCGGGATCCGTCGCTGATCCCCGACGCCGTCGAGGAGCTCGTACGGTTCGACGGATCGGTGGAGACCTCGACGTTCCGGTACGCCACCGAGGACGCGGACATCGCGGGCACCGTGATCCCCCGGGGCGCCCTCGTCCAGATCGCCCTGAACTCGGCCAACCGCGACCACGAGAGGTTCGAGTCGGCCGACGTCCTGGACGTGACGCGCGTGGGGCTCCGCGGGACGCAGCTCGGCTTCGGGCACGGAACGCACTACTGCCTCGGGGCCCCGTTGGCGCGGCTCGAACTCGACATCGCGCTCGCCTGCCTGCTCCGGGAGTTCCCGGAGATGGAGCTGGCGGAGGGTGAGGAGAGCGGGGGCGCGTGGCTCAAGGGACCCGTCGCGGCGTTCCGGGGGCTCGAACGGCTCCTGGTCGTCCTGGAGCCGGAGCGGCCGGCCGAAGATCTCGCGATGGCGCCGACGGTCTCCGTCAAGTGACCGAACCCGAAGGGCGTTGGACTGCCATGCACGAGAGCGGGAACCCCTCGGGGCCGCACGTGAAGGAGCACCCGGAGGTGCCCGTCGAGGACGCCGGTAGGCGGGTGCGCGCCGCGGGGGGCGCGGCGCCCCCCGGTCCGGTGCGGGGTCACGGGATCCAGCCGAAGATCGACATGCACCACCACTTCTGCGCACCGGAATGGCGCGAGTGGGCCGTGCACCACGAGCTGATCGAACCGGGGCAGCTGCCCCGCTGGGCCTACCTCGGTGCCGAGGACGCGATCGCCTTCATGGACCGCGCGGGGATCGGGACGGCCGTGCTCAAGCCCATGCTGCCGGCGCGCTACCGTTCCTCGGCGCAGTTGCGCGAGGCCATCACCATCACCTTGCGTTCGGCGATGGAGGTGGTGCGGGCGCACCCGGCCAGGTTCGCCTTCTACGTCCCGCTGTTCCTGGACGACCTCGAAGCCTCCTCGTGGGCCGTGCGCCGCGGGCTCGGCCAACTCGGCGCCGTCGGCGTGAACGTGACGGCCAACTACGGGGGCGTGTACCTCGGCGATCCCGCGTACGACCCGATCTTCGCCGAGCTGAACGAGTTCTCGGCGGTGGTGGACACCCATCCGCACCATCTCCCGGGCGCCCGGCCGGGCCGAACGACCGTTGCGGGCATCCCCGACTTCCTGTGCGACTTCCTGCTGGACACCACGCGCGCCGCCGTCAACATGATCAGCAAGAAGACCCTGGACCGTTTCCCCGACCTCTCCGTGATCCTGCCGCACGCCGGCGGGTTCCTCCCGTACATCGCTCCTCGGCTGGAGGCGCTCGGACGGTTCTGCGATCCACCGATCGACCCGGCGTCCGTCCGCCATCACCTGCGCCGCTTCTACTACGACACGGCGGGCCCCATGGCCCCGGCCGCGACCCTCCTCGCCCACGTGCCCGCCGACCACGTCCTCTTCGGCACCGACTGGCCGGCCGCGCCGCAGGACACGGTCATGGACCTGGCGCTCCCCGCCCTGGAGGCGGACCCGGCCTTCACTCCCGAGCAACTGGGCGGAATCTACCGCGAGAACGCCCTGCGTCTGATGCCGCAGTTGGCCACGGTCTGACCGCCGGCCGGTCGGCCCGATGACCGGCCGGCCCGGACCGGGTCCCGAACCGAGCCCCGCGCCTCGAACGAGCGCGGGGTTCGGCATGTACGGGCGCGGCGGCTACGGACCGGTCACCGCGGGCCGCCCGGCGTGGGACCGGGACCGGCCGGGCCGGGGCCCGCCTGATCGGGGCGGCCGGGGAGGAGGAGGGAGCCGAGGGCCGCGCAGGCGGTGAAGAGGGCCGCGACGAGGAAGGCGTGCCCGTAGCCGGCGGTGAGGGCCCGCGCCCCCGGGCTGGAGCCGCCCCCCGCGGTGTGCGAGGCGATGGTCGCGAGGATCGCGAGGCCGAGCGCGCCGCCGACCTGGCGGGAGGTGTTGACCAGCCCGGAGGCCAGTCCCGCTTCGCGCCGGTCCACGCCGGCGGTGGCCGCGGCGGTGACCGGCAGCATCGCCAGTCCCAGACCGAGGGCGCAGAGCACGAAGGGCGCGGCCACACCGGTGACGAAGGAGCCGCCCACGGTGATCCCCGACAGCCACAGGAACCCGAAGGTGCTCAGGCCCATCCCGGTGACCAGCAGGGGCCGCGGGCCGGTGCGCCGGACGAGGTGCGTGGAGACGCGGGCGCCGATGACGACCGCGAGACAGCTGGGCAGGAAGTACAGGCTGGTCTTCAGCGCGCTACAGCCGAGCACCTGCTGCATGTAGAGGGAGAGCAGGAACCACATCGCGAACATCGCGGAGCCCAGACCGATCATGACCAGGTTGGCGATGGCCAAGGTACGACGGCGCAGCACGGCGAGGGGAACCAGCGGGGCGGCGACCTTCGACTCGATGACCACGAAGACGGCCAGGAGCGCGATGCCGACGGCGAGGGCGGCCCAGACGTGCGGGGAGGTCCAGGACGCGCTCGCCGTGGAGATGATCCCGTAGACCAGGGCGGTCAGACCGACCGTGACCGACAGCGCCCCGGGCAGGTCCAAGCGGCCCAGGCCGCCACGGCCGCCACGACCTCCGTGCGCGACCGGCGGGGCGGGCGCGTGGAGGAGCGCCGCGGTCAGGATCGCGATCCCGATGGGGAGGTTGACGTAGAAGACCCAGCGCCAGCTGCTGTACTCGGTCAGGAGCCCGCCGATCACCGAACCGGCCGCGCCGCCGACCCCGTTGACCGAACTCCAGGCGCCCATCGCGCGGGCGCGGGCCCGGGGTTCGGTGAAGGTGGTCATGATCAGCGTCAGGGTGGCGGGGGCGAGGACCGCGCCCCCGATGCCCTGGACCGCTCGGGCCGCGATCAGCGTCGCACCGTTGTCGGCCAGCCCGCAGGCGAGCGACGCGGCGGTGAAGGTGGAGAGGCCCGCCAGGAAGGTGCGGCGGGCGCCGACCAGGTCGGCGGCCCGGCCGCCCAGGAGCAGCAGCCCGGCGAAGGCCAGGGTGTAGGCGTTGACGATCCACTGCTGCCCGGCCGCGCTCAAACCGAGGGACGCCTTCATGTCGGGGAGTGCCATGTTCACGATCGCGACGTCCAGCACGACCATGAACTGGGCCGAACAGGCGATCACCAGGACCATCCCCGTCCACGCGGCGCTGCGCGTGGGCGGTGGGGGGTCGGTCCTGAGTTCGGGCGCAGCGTTCGACATGGGGATCCTCAGGGGCAGGGGACGGATGCGGATCGAGTACGCGTTCCATGAGATCCCTGCCCCTGTGCACGGCCGGCGTCACGGGCGAGCGGGCCAACCGGGTGATGGTTACGGAGGGCCCGCGCGGCCCCGGAAGCGGCGGTGGGGCGTGGTCACCGGTGGGGTAGGGCGGCCAGCCATTGGTGGACGGTGTGGGCGGTGGAGCGCGCGTGGCTCTCCAGGAGCGTGTAGTGGTCGCCCGGGACGGTGACTTCGGTGTGGGGCAGCGGCCATGCGGGAGCCGGCGCCGTGTCGGGCAGTGGTGCCCCGGCACGGACGAAGAGGGTCGGTGCCGCCGGCCGCGCGGGGCGCCACTCGGAGAACAGGGCGAAGTACGCGGCCATGGCCGTGAGGCGGTCGGGGTCGGTGGAGGCGAACTCGGCGGCCCGGCCGAGCATGTCGGACGTCATCGGGGAGAGGGCTTCGTCGGCGTCGGCGCGGGCGGCGGGATGGGTGTCCAGCAGGACGACGGCGGCCGGGGCCTCCCCCTGCGTCGCCAACCGTTCCGCCACGGCCTGGGCCGCCCAGCCACCCGCGGAACGCCCGAGGAGGGCGAAGGGCTCGCCGCCCGCGGCGGCCCGGACGGCGGCGGCCTGCGCCGTCACGAAGGCGTCCAGTGTGGCCGGCAGTCGCTCCGGCCGCTGGAAACCGGGATGCGGCAGGGCCGTGACCGGTTGCAGTCCCCGCAGCCCCCGGGCCAGCCGGGCGTACTCCTGCGGTCCGGAGAGCGCGCTCAGCGCCGGGAGGCAGAGCACCGGCAGTCCCGTTCCGCCGCGGGCCAGCGCGACGGCCGGCGGCGCGGCCGTCGGCGCCTCGGCGCGGTCGAAGGTCGGGCGCAGCCGCGCGGCGATCGTCAGCAACCCCATCGCGTCCATGGTCCGTCCCCGCGCGCAGGCCGCGCGGAAGAGGCCGCTCAGGGAATCCGGGAGGGCCTCCTGCGACGCCGGCCCGCCGTCCGCGGGGTCAGCGGCGGCCCGCGGATCCGTGGTCCGGGTCCGGTCGGGGGGCGGTGGGGCGTACCGCTGCGCCAGGTGGGTGGCGACCGCCCGGGGGCTCGGGAAGTCGAACAGCAGCGTGGCCGGGAGCGCGGTACCGGTCGCGGTCGCGAGGCGGTTGCGCAGCTCGACCGCGGCCAGGGAATCGAGCCCCCGGTCCGCCAACAGGTCGTCCGGGTCGATCGCCCCGTCGTCCTCCGTGTGGCCGAGCACCTCGGCCGCCCGGGCCAGGACCTCGCCGAGCATCAGCTCGACGCGCTGCTGCGGCGGCGCGTCGGCGAGGCGCCGGATCAGGGCGGAGGGTGGCGGGGTGGGCCGGTCGACGCGGCCGTTCCGGCCGGCCGTGCCGGTGGGCGGGGTACGAGGGGTGCGTGGGGTGCCGGGGCGGGCGGCCACGAGTACCGGATCGAGGCGGGCCGCCACCGGGGCCGGGTCGGCGCCGCGAACGGCCTCGTCGAAGAGGGCGAGGCCCTCCTCCGGTGCGAGCGTGGCGAATCCGGCACGGGCCATCCGCGACAGGTCCCGTTCCGTCAGGTGCGCCATCATGCCGCCGCTCTGCCGCCAGGGCCCCCAGGCGATCGAGGTGCCCGCCAGGGCGAGCCCGCTCCGATGCCGGGCCAGGGCGTCCAGGACGCAGTTGGCCGCCGCGTAGCCGGCCTGCCCGGCGGAACCGAAGGCGCCGGCCACCGAGGAGAAGAGGACGAACAGCGCGAGGTCGCGGTCCGCGGTCAACTCGTGCAGCGCGAGGGCTGCGTCCGCTTTGGGCCGCAGCACGCGGTCGAGCCGTTCGCCGTCGAACGCCACGACGATGCCGTCGTCCAGGACGCCCGCGGTGTGCACCACCCCGGTCAGCGGGTGGGCCGCCGGTACGTCGTCGAGCAGGGCGGCCAGTGCCCGCCGGTCGGCGACGTCACAGGCCCGGACCGTCACCCGAGCGCCCCGTGCGGCCAGTTCGTCGCACAGCTCCGCCATCCCCGGTGCCTCGGAGCCGCGCCGGGCGGCGAGCAGCAGGTGGCGGACGCCGTGCGCGGCGACCAGGTGGCGCGCCGTCACCATCCCGAGCGAGCCGCTCGCGCCGGTGACCAGGACGGTGCCCTGCGGGTCGAGCCGCCGTCCGGGTTCCGCTTCGGCCGCCGGCGCGGGCGCGCGGACGAGTCGCGGGAGGTGGGGCACCCCCCGGCGCACGACGGTCTCGGGCTCCGCTCCGGCCAGGAGTGCGGGCAGCGCGGCCGCGGAGCGGGGGTCGTCGTCCAGGTCGATCAGGGTGAGACGGCCCGGGTTCTCGCGCTGCGCCGAGCGGACCAGTCCCCACACCGCGGCTTGGGCGAGGGCGCGTACGCCGGCGTCGGTGGCAGTGCCCCGCTTAGGCTCCGCGGTGCCCGTGTCGACGGCGCCGGTGGTGACCAGGACCAGGCGGGAGTCGGCCAGGCGGGGCTCCAGCAGCCAGGCCCGCACCAGCGCCAGGGCCCATCGGGCCGTTCGGTGCACCTGCCCGGCCGGGCCGGGGTCACCGTCGGTGGTGGCGCCGGGCGCGGGGCAGGGGGCGACGACGACCTGCGGTGCGTCGGCGACCGCCCCCGCGAGGTCGGCGTACACGGGGACCTCGGGGCCCGCGGGAGCCGGGGCGGGCCACGACTGGGCGTCGGTCAGCAGGCCCCACGTGGGTACCGGAGCGTCCGCGGGCGGCTGCGGCCGGGGTGCCCAGGTCGTCCGGAAGAGCGCCGCGGCAGGCGGTTCGGCCAGGGCGGGATCGGTGGGCGACGGGGACGAGGGGGACGAGGGCCGCAGGTCGAGCCGGTCGATCGTCGCGACGGGCGCTCCCGTCTCGTCGGTCAGCTCCAGCCCGATCCGACGGTCCGCCGCTGCCCCTTCGGGTCCGCCCCGGCCCGGTGCCACGGGCGACACCAGGCGCACCCGCAGCCGCCGGGCGCCCGCGGCGTGCAGGCGCACCCCGGTGAAGGAGAACGGCAAGGCGACGGATTCCGCGCGCGCTTCGGGTCGGGGAGGCTCCTCGTCCTCGCCCCGTGCCCGGTCCTGATCCGGGAGGAGGGCGGCGAGGGCGACCGTGTGCAGCGCGGCGTCGAGCAGTGCGGGATGCAGCGCGAATTCCGTCGCGGTCGCGGCCGCGCCCGACGCGCGGACGTCGGCGGTCTCGGGCAGGGCCACCTCGGCGTACACCTGCGCGCCGATCCGCCACGCCGCGCGCAGCCCCTGGAAGGCGGGGCCGTAGTGGAGTCCGGCTCGGGACAGTCGCGCGTACACCCCTGCGGCCGGCCGCTCCCCCGCAGGGCCGTCGAGGTCGATCGGCACCGCGCCCGGCGGGGGCCAGGGGCGCTCTCCCACCGACCTGGTGTACCGGTCCGGGTCCCCTTGCGGTACGAGCGTCCCCACGGCGTGCCGGCACCAGGGGCCCGTGTCCGCCGTGGCGCCGTGGGGGCGGGCGTGGACGGTGACGGACCGTCGGCCGGCGGCGTCCGCGCCCGCCACCTTCACCTGGAGCTCGACGCCGCCGTCCGCGGGCAGCGGCAGGGGCGCGGTCAGGGTGAGTTCGTCGAGGACCGGAGCGCCGGCGCGCGCGCCCGCGTACAGGGCCATCTCGACGAAGGCGGCCCCGGGCAGCAGGACGGCGTCGGCCACGACGTGGTCGGCCAGCCAGGGGTGGTCGCGGAGGGAGAGCAGCCCTTCCAGCAGCAGGCCGTCGTCGTCCGCCGTGGCCGTCAGGGAGTGCAGGAAGGACCTGGCCGGGCCGCCCTGCCCGGGGGCCGGGTGCGGCGGATCGGCGTCCAGCCAGAAGCGGCGGCGCTGGAACGCGTACGTGGGCAGCGCGGTGCGTCGTGCGCCGCGCCCCGCGAAGACGGCTCGCCAGTCGACCGGAACGCCGTCCGCGTGGAGCGCGGCCACGGTGTCGAGCAGTGCGCCCGCTTCCGGCCGGTTGCCGCGCAGCGTGGGGAGGATCAGCGGGGCGGGCTCCGGATCGGGCCGCGGCGCGGTGAGGCAGCTGCGCGCCAGGGCGGTGAGTACGCCGTCCGGGCCGAGCTCCACGAAGCGGGACGCCCCGCGCTCGCGGAGGTGTGCCAGGGAGTCGGCGAACCGGACCGGTCGGCGGACGTGGTCCACCCAGAACTCCGGTGTGCGCAGCTCCTCTTCGGTGGCCGCGCGACCCGATACCGCGCTCACCAACGGGAGTTCGGGGACTGCGAAGGACAGTCGACCCACCACCTCGGCGAACTCCGCCAGCATGGGCGCCATGTGGGCCGAGTGGAAGGCGTGGCTCACGCGCAGCGGCGTCGCGGACCGGCCGAGGGCACGGAAACGGGCGACGATCTCCCCCACGGCGCCCTCGTCCCCGGAAACGACCACCGAGGCCGGCCCGTTCACGGCGGCGATCTCCACCACCCCTGCCACCTGGGCCAGATGGGTGGCGATCTCGTCCTCACCGGCCGCCACGGCGGCCATGGCGCCGGCCGGCAGCGCGTCCATCAGCCGGCCCCGGGCCGCCACCAGGGTGCAGGCGTCGGCGAGGGACAGCGCACCGGCGGCGTGCGCCGCGGCCACCTCTCCGATCGAGTGCCCGGCCACCAGGTCGGGGCGCACGCCCCAGGACTCCAGCAGCCGGAACAAGGCCGTCTCCAGGGCGAAGAGAGCCGGTTGCGCGAATCGCGTCGTCCGCAGGAGGTCATCGGCGTCGCTCCCTCGGGCCCCGGTGCCGGCGGCGCCGAACACCACGTCGCGCAGGGGTGCGGGCAGTAGCGGGTCGAACAGCGCACAGCACTCGTCGAAGGACCGCGCGAAGGCGGGGTGCGTCGAACGTCGTCCGTACAACTCCCGTCCCATTGCGAGGCGCTGGCTCCCCTGCCCGGTGAAGAGGACGGCCAGGGAGCCCCGCGCGCGGGCGGCGCCGGTGTGCGCGCCCGGGCGGTTCCTTCCCTCGGCCAGCGCCCGCAGCGAGGTGAGCAGCTCCGCCCGGTCCTGGGCCACCACCACGGCCCGGTGCTCGAAGGTCGAACGGGTGGTGGCGAGGGAGTACCCGACGTCGGCCCGCGCCGCGTCCGGGTGGGCTTCCAGGTGGTCGAGCAGACGCCCGGCCTGATCGCGCAGCCCGGGCACGCTCCTGGCCGAGAGGACGAACGGCAGGGGCTCTCGCGACGCTCCGGTCGGGGCGGCGGGGGTGTGCGGAGGGTCCTCGGGCGGGGGCTCTTCGAGGACGACGTGCGCGTTGGTCCCGCTGATGCCGAAGGAGGAGACGCCCGCCCGGCGCGGGCGGTCCGCCGCGGGCCACGGCACGGCCTTCGTCAGCAGGGCCACCTGCCCCGACGGCCAGTCCACGGCGGGGTTCGGTTCGTCGGCGTGCAGGGTGCGCGGCAGCACGCCGTGCGCCATCGCCTGCACCGTCTTGATCACGCCGGCCACTCCGGCGGCGGCCTGGGTGTGGCCGATGTTCGACTTCACCGAGCCGAGCCAGAGCGGGCGTTGCCGCGGCTCCCGTCCGTAGACGGCCAGGAACGCCTCCGCCTCGATGACGTCGCCGATCCGGGTACCGGTGCCGTGTGCCTCGACCGCGTCGACGTCCGCGGGCGCCAGCCCGGCGTCGGCCAGGGCCTGGCGGATCACGCGTTGCTGGGCCGGGCCGTGCGGAGCGGTCAGCCCGTTGCTCGCACCGTCCTGGTTCACCGCCGAGCCGCGCACCACGGCCAGGGCCGTGAGCCCCCTGCGGCGGGCCTCGGACAGGCGGCTCAGCAGCAGCATCCCGGCGCCCTCGCCCCAGCCGGTACCGTCGGCGGCCGCCCCGAAGGCCTTGCAGCGGCCGTCCGGGGACAGCGCCCGCTGCCGGCTGAACTCCACGAAGGACGCGGGTGTGGACATGACCGTCACCCCGCCGACCAGGGCGAGGTCGCACTCGCCCCGGCCCAGTGCCCGGGCCGCCAGGTGCAGGGCGACCAGGGACGAGGAGCAGGCGGTGTCCACGCTGATGGCGGGCCCTTCCAGGCCGAGGGTGTAGGCGATGCGGCCGGAGGCGACGCTGCCGGCGTTGCCGATGCCGAGGTAGCCCTCCACCTGCGCGGGCGTCACGGCGAAACGGCTCGCGTAGTCGCTGTACATCAGCCCGGCGTACACCCCGGTCGCCGATCCGCGCAGGGTCCGGGGGTCCATCCCGGCACGTTCGACGGCCTCCCAGGCCACTTCCAGCAGCAGCCGGTGCTGCGGGTCCATCGCCAGCGCCTCGCGGGGGGAGATGCCGAAGAACGCCGGGTCGAAGCGGCCGGCGTCCGCGAGGAAACCGCCCTCGCGGACGTACGTGCGCCCGGAGCGGCCGGGATCGGGATCGTAGAGACCGTCGGTGTCCCAGCCCCGGTCGGCGGGGAAGGGGCCGATGGCGTCCGTGCCGTCGGCCACCAGCCGCCACAACTCCTCGGGGGTGCTCACCCCACCGGGGTAGCGGCAGGCCATGCCCACGATGACGACCGGATCGTCGCCCTCCGCGGCCTCGTCGACGCCGAGGTCGCCGGGGCGTTCCGCGCCCGGACGCGGGCGCGGCGCCGTCGCGGTGGTGGCCCGCTCGGCGGTGACGAGCGATCCGAGGTGGGCGGCGAGTGCGGCGGCCGTCGGGAAGTCGAAGGCGACGGCCGCCGAGAGCCCGAGCCCGGTGGCCGCGGACAGTCGCTCCCTCAGCACCGTCGCCGTCAACGAGTCCATGCCCAGGTCCCGCAGCGCCGTCGCCGGCTCCACCGCCTCGGGCGCACAGCCCAGGACGTCGGCCGCCGCGCGCACCACCAGGGCCAGTACGTCCGACGCCGCGTTCAACTCGGCCGGCGCGGCCCGGCGTTCGGCCGGCGGCCCTTCCAGCAGTCGCGCGGGCAGGTCGGCGAGCGCGTTCCGGCGTACCTTCCCGGAGGCCGTACGGGGGACCTCCTCCACCTCGTACAGCTCGGCGGGGACCTTGACGGCGGACAGCTCCCGGCGGCACGCGGCCAGGATGGCGGCGCGATCGAAGCCCTCGTCGGACCGCCGGCCCCGTTCGCGGACGACGTAGCCGACCGGTACCTCGCCGAAGACGGGGTGCGGGCGACCGGCCACGGCGGCGTCCGCGACCCCGGGCAGTCGCCGCAGGAGCGCCTCCACCTCCGCGGGGTGGACGTTCACCCCGCCCCGGATGATCAGGTCACCGGCCCGGCCGGTGATCACGAGTTCCCCGCGGGCGTCGACCCGGGCGAGGTCACCGGTACGGAACCACCCGTCGCGCAGCACCTCGGCGGTGGCGTCCGGCCTGCCGTGGTAGCCGGCCATCACCCCGGGCCCGCACACCCACAACTCGCCCTCGCCCACGTGCTGTCCGTCCGCCCCGCCACCGACCCGGACCCGGGTTCCGGGCAGGATCCGGCCGCACGACTCGGCCGACACCGGGTCGCCCGGCGCCGTCATGGTGACCGGGCCCGCCTCCGTACTGCCGTAGTGCTCCAGGTAGGGGACCCCGCAGATCTCCTCGAACGAGCGGCGGAACGCGGCCCCCGCCGAGGCCCCGGCGCTGATGCACCCGCGCAGGGCGCTCGTGCCCAGGGCGCTCGTGCCCTCGGCGCTCGTGCCCGGGGCGGCGCCGTCGCGCACCTCGTCGCGCACCTCGTCGAGCAGGGCGGCGTAGGTGGTCGGCACCCCTCCGAGGAGGGTGTACGGGGCGTCCGTACGGCGCAGTTCGGCGAGTGCCGCCGCGACCGCGAACCGGGGCTGGATCATGGCGCTCGCCCCGGTCGCGGTCACTCCCACCGCGCAGACCACGTGGCTCATGGCGTGGTGCAACGGCAGGGGCCACAGCAGCCGGTCCCGCGCGGACATGCCCAGGACGCCGGCGAGTCCGGCGGCCACCGGGGCGAGCCGGTTGCGCTGGGTGAGCAGGACGCCCTTGGGGACTCCGGAGGAGCCGGAGGTGTAGAGCAGCCAGGCCACCTCGTCCAGTCCGAGGTCGTCCGGCGCCGGGGTCGCCGGCTCGGTGCCCACCAGGTCCTCGTAGCGCAGCTCGACGCGGTCCGGGCGGCCGTGCTCCGCAGCGACTGCCTCGTCGCCCGGCGGGTCGACGACCAGCACGGTCGGACCGGGGCGCGCCGCCAGCAGCGCAAGCAGCAGGGGAAGCCGGGCGCGCTCGGTGATGATCACGCGGGCGCCGCTGTCGTCCAGCAGGTGGGTCAGCTCCGGCGCGGAGCCGGCGGGGTCCAGCGGCACGCCGACCGCGCTCGCCCGGGTGACGGCCAGCAGGCTCTCGACCGCCTCGACCCGGTTGCCGAGCAGGATCGCCGCCCGCTCTCCGCGCCCCAGCCCGAGCCCGACCAGATGCCCCGCCAGGCGCCCGGTCCGCCGTTCCAGATCACGGTAGGTCAGCCGGGTGCGGCCGTCCTCGAAGGCGACCTTCTCCCCCGTGCTCCGGGCGTGCTCGCGCAGCAGCACCGGGATCGGCCTGACGATGGACGCGTCCTTACCCGTACCCGCTGTACCCACGTGATCCTTCACCTGCTCGAAACCCCCACAGTGGACTCGTGGTTGAGGATGCGCTCACGGCCCCGGGGGTTGCCTGCCGCTCCGACGCGATGTCCGCCGGCCGGAGCGGCAGCCGCGTCAGCGTCCGGCGGCTCCGGGGCCGGTCGTCGGCAGGTAGCGCGGTGCCCGCCAGGCGTGCAACTGGCGCTCGACCGCCGCCCCCAAGGACAGGAGCGCCGCGTCCTGGTGCGCGCCGGCCATCAGGAGGACGCCGACGGGGAGTTCGCCCACGGATCCGGCGGGGACGCTGAGCGAGGGGTAGCCCGCGACGGCCGCCGGTGTGGACGAGGGGATCACGTCGTTGTCACCACGCGCGCAATCGGTCGTCCAGGCGGGCGGGTTGGTCGGTGCGGCGATCGCGTCCAGGTGGTGCGCGGCCATCGTCTCGTCGATCGAACGCCGCGACAGGTCACGCAGCTCCGCGCGCCCGGCAAGGTATCCGGGGTCGGTGGTCGGCGGGGCCGAGAGGGCCTGCTCGAAGAGTTCCTGGCCGGGGAAACAGCTCTGTTCCGCCGGGTTGGCGCGGTTGAAGGCGATGAGCTGGGCGAGGTCGTGCGGCCCGTTGCGGGTGGCGAGGTAGGCGTCGATGTCGCGGTGGAACTCGCTGAGCAGCGCCGGGAACTCCAGGGCCGCGAGCCGTTCCTGGTAGGGCGGGGTCACCTCGACGACGTGGGCGCCCGCGTCCCGCAGTCGCCGGGCCGTGCGGGTCATGACCGCGTCCACCTCCGCGCCCAGCACGGGCAGCCGCCACAGTCCGATCCGCTTGCCCCGCAGGTCGCCGCCGCCGACCGGTGCGGCCGCGGGGCCGCCGTCCTCGCGCGGCGCGCGTTCGGACATCGCCGCCAGGGTGAGGGCGACATCGGCGACGTTGCGCGCCATGGGGCCGGCCGTGTCCTGTTCGGCCGAAATGGGCACCACCCCCTGGCCGCTGACCAGGCCGAGGGTAGGTTTGAGGCCGACCACGCCGTTCATGCCCGCCGGGCAGACGATCGAGCCGTCGGTCTCGGTGCCGATGGCCACCTGGGCCAGCGACGCGGCGAGCGCGGCGCCCGACCCCGCGGACGATCCGCAGGGGTTGCGGTCGAGCACGTAGGGGTTGCGGGTCTGCCCGCCGACCGCCGACCATCCCGAGGTGGGCTTCTGCGCCCGGAAGTTGGCCCATTCGGACAGGTTGGTCTTGCCCAGGATCACGGCGCCCGCCCGGAGCAGGCGGGTCACGAGAGCGGCGTCCGAGGCGGGCGGGCTCCCCGCGAGGGCGAGCGAGCCCGCCGTCGACGACTGGCCCTTGGTCTCCACGTTGTCCTTGATCAGTACGGGAATCCCGTCGAGCGGGCCGAGGGTCGTGCCCTTGCGGTGCCGTGCGTCGCTGGCGGCTGCCCGGGAGAGGGCGGTGGGATCGGTGCGGAGCACGGCGTGGATCGTGGGATCGATCCGCTCGATCCGCTGCAGGTAGGCGCGGGTCAGCTCCGACGACGTCAACGATCCGGCCGCCATCCGGGCCTGGAGCTGCACGATGGTGACGGTGTCGAGGTCGAGTCGTGCGGGGTCCCGTCGGGGCGCCGCACCCGTGGTCCCGGTGGCGCCGCCGCCCTCGGCGGTGGCCGCACGCGCGGCCTGGGCGGGGGCTCCGGCCCAGAGCGAACCGGCGAGCGCGGCGGCCACCAGCACGGCCGCGCCGCCGCGGCCGCCCGCCTTCCGGCGGCGGGGCGGGGTGGTGCGCGGGGTCCGTAAGGACGTGGGTGTCTGCGGGGGCTTCATCCGCCCAGCCGACTACAGACCGCCGGACCGCACAAGTGCGCCCCGCCGCTTCCCTCGACGCCGGCGCTCCCGGGCGTGGGATCGGGCCGAACGGCGGACGGGAGGTGACGGGCGGAGCTAAGGTCTCCGGCAGGGCGGAGCAGGAGCAGGAGCAGCAGGGCAGGGGAAACGCGGATGGCTGGTGCGGAGTTGGCGCTACTGGCGGCGCAGGCGAGCAGCGCCCTGATCGCTGCCGCGGACACGGAGCTCTGGAACCAGATCCGCGACCGGTTCGCCCGCCTGTTGGGGCGCATGGACGCCGACCGCGAGCACCGGGAACTGGAGCGCCTGGAACGGACCGCCAACGAGCTGCGGGCCGTCCCTCCGGGCACGCCGGACCGGGACCTCGAAGAGTCCCGGCACGTCTGGAAGGACGTGTGGCAGGCGCGGCTGGAGAGCCTGCTGGAGGACCAGGACCCGGCCGACAGCGCCCTCTCGGTCACCGAGTTGCGCACCCTCCTGGCCGAGATCGGATCCACCTTCGTCTCCGGGACACACGTACAGCGGCCGGTCGTGGCGAACACCGGTCGCGTCGTGCTCAGCGGTGTGATCGTGGGTGACCAGCACCGCATCGCGGGCCCGTCCCGGGCCAGTTCCGAGGGGGGCGGCGGCGATGCCGGGCCGTCCATCGCGATCACCGGCGACGCCACGATCGTCCAGAGCTCCCACATCGGCGTGGTGACGCTCGGCGGGCACATCCGGCCGAGCTGGCCGCACCGGATCGGGCCGTTGCCCCGACGGGCCGACGCGTTCCGTCGTACGCGGACGGTCGGCGCCCTGGAGTCGGCCCTCGGGGCCTCGGGAACCGTCGTCCTGATGGGCCCCGCCGGCGTCGGCAAGACACAGGCCGCCGCCGACCTGGCGGCCCGGGTCCTCCCGGCGCGGGGCGCGGACCTGTTGGTGTGGCTGACCGCCGGCTCGCGGGCCTCCGTCGTCGCCGGATACGCGCAGGCGGCGGCCGACATCCTCGGCGACCGGGATCCGGACGCGGAGCTCGCGGCGCAGCGGTTCCTGGCCTGGCTGTCGAACCGGCCCGCCGGTGGTGTCCAGCAGTGCCGCTGGTTGGTCGTGCTGGACGACGTCGCGGACCCGGCGGACCTGCGCGGGCTGTGGCCTCCGGACCACCCGCAGGGCCGGGCTCTCGTCACCACGCGCATCCGGGACGCTTCGCTGTACGGCGGCGGCAACAGGGTCGTGCCGGCGGGGGTGTTCACCGAGGCGGAGTCCGTGGCCTACCTCACCGAGCGGCTCGCGGTCCACGACCGCCGGGAGGACAGCGCCGAGTTACGAGCCCTGGCGGCCGAACTCGACCACCTGCCACTGGCGTTGAGCCAGGCCGCCGCCTACCTCATCGACGCCGGCATGGACTGCGCGTACTACCGCCGTCGGCTCGCCGACCGGGCGACCGGCCTCGCCGACCTCACCCCCGCCTCCGGGATGCTGCCCGACGACCAGACGACCACCCTGGCCGCCGCCTGGTCCCTGTCGGTGGAGAGCGCCAACCAGATGCGGCCGGTCGGACTGGCCCGGCCCATGCTGCGGCTGCTGTCCCTGCTCGACCCGAACGGCGTTCCGGAGCCGGTCCTGACCGGCCCTCCCGCGCTGCGCTTCCTCGCCGCGCAGCGCACCACCGACCCGCCGCGGCAACGCGAGCCCGCTCCGCCGACCACCGACGAGGCGACCCTCGCCCTGCGGGCGCTGCACCGCTTCAGCCTGATCGACCACGACCCGGCCCAACCCGAACAGGCGGTGCGCGTCCTGGAGACCGTGCAGCGCACCACCCGCGAGTCGTTGACCGCCGACGAGCTCGACACCGCCGCCGTCGCGGCGGCCGACGCCCTGCTCGAAGCCTGGCCGCCGGTCGCCCGCGACAGCACGCTCGCCCAGGCGCTGCGGGCCAACGTCTCCGCACTCACCGACCACGCGCTCCGCTCCCTCTTCGGCGGCGGGCACGCCCACCCGGTCCTCTTCCGGGCCGGCGAGAGCCTCGGGGCGAGCGGGCAAGTGGGCGCCGCCTGGGGCTACTTCGACATGCTCGCCGCGGCCGGGGCCGAATTCCTCTCCCCAAGCCATGCCGACACCCTCGTCGCCTTCAGCCGTACGGCCTTCTGGCTCGGGGAGTCGGGGCGGATCCAGGAAGCCCTGGACGCCTACCGGCAGGTACTGGAGCGGCTCAGGGAGACGCTGGGGCCGGACCACCCCGAAACCCTCACCACCCGCGCCGAACTCGCCTGGTGGCAAGGGCACGCCGGCGATGTGACCGAAGCGGTCTCCGCCACCTCCGACCTGCTCGGCGACCTGTACCGCGTGATGGGGCCGGACCACCCCGCCACCCTCACCGCCCGGCACAACCTGGCCTGGTGGCGCGGCAAGGCGGGGTACATCGAGGAGGCCGCCACCACCACCGCCGAGCTGCTCGACGACTTCGTCCGAGTGCTCGGCCCCGACCACCCCGCCACCCTCACCGCCCGGCACAGCCTCGCCCAGTGGCGCGGCGAGGGCGGCGACGCCGCCGGCGCGGCCGCCGCGTACGAGGAGCTCCTCGACCTCATGCGCAGGGTGCTGGGCCCGGATCATCCGGCGACCCTCGCGGGACGGCACGACCTCGCGTGGTGGCGCGGCCAGGCCGGCGATGCCACGCGTGCGGCCGCCGCGTACGAGCAGGTGCTCGACGACCGGCTCAGAACCCTCGGCCCGGACCACCCCGACACCTTGGCCACCCGCGCCGACCTCGCCTGGTGGCGCGGTCAGGCCGGTGAGGCCGCGGCCGCGGCCGCCGCCTACGAGCACGTGCTCGACGACCGGATGCGGATCCTCGGACACGACCACCCCGACACGCTCGCCACCCGCGCCGACCTCGCGTACTGGCAGGCCATGGTCGGCCAGACGAGCGAGCGCGGCGGCAGCGGCGGCGCGGCCGGCAGTGCCGGACCGGGCGCGCCCGGTTGCCGGGTCGGGCTGACCCTCCTCGACGACGAGGACCCGGGCGTCGCGCGGCCCATCCGCATCGCCCTGCGCCTGCACCCCGACCCGGGGCACCCCTGGGCCGTGCCCGACGCCCGGCGCCTTCCGCCGCTGGAGGTGGTGGCGACCGCGCTCGGAGCGGCCCGCATCGAACCGACCCGGGTCCTCTACGACCAGGTCCACGACGTGGAGTTCACCTTCCTCGCGCGCCGTCCCGGCCGCCACGTCATCAGGTTCACGCTGTACGAACACGCCAGCGGAACCGCACTGCAACAGGTGGAGACCGAGTTGACCCTGACCGGGGCCGCGCAGGACGAGGAAGCGCTCGTACCGGCGCCCGAGCGACGCGGGCGGCAGTGAGTCGATGCCCACTCCCCTGCCCGTACGGGTGGTCCAGGACCCCAGCGACGGCTACCGACGGCTGCCCCACCTGGAGACCGTCGAGCCCGATCTCCGCATCAGCTTCGACCTGCTCGACGGCGGCCGCATCCAGGCCCGGATGTCCGGCCCCGCGCTACCCACCCTGCGCGGGGGCGAGCACAAGGTAGTGCTGTCCGCCAGTCCCGGGGACGTGCGCTCCTCCGCCGCCCGGTTGTGCCGCCGTTGGAACCAGGTCTTCGTCGACTACCAGCCCAAGGACTCCGAGGGCCGGCCGCTGGCCGATCGACGCCGCCCGTACGCGACGGCGGCCGATCTGCGCCACGAACCGGGCGACGAGCTCGCCGACACCGTGTCCCGCCTCACGGGCATGGGAGCATCGCTGCTCTTCGACGTGCTGCTCGGCGGGAACGACGAACGCGTCGAGATGTTCCGCAACTACCTCGCGATGATGCTGGCGGGCGAGGGGCTGCGGATCCGTTTCGACTCCCAGGACTTCCACCTGCCGTGGCCCATGCTGTGCGTGAAGCCGCACCACCTCGCCCACGCCCCCACCGGGGTCGCCACCCCGGCCGGTGAACTGGACGGACTCTTCTCCTTGTTCCTCGGCCACCGCCACCAGATCGAGCACACCGGCGACGCCTACCAGTGGCTGCGGCTGCCGCAGCCCACCGCCGCGGGTCCGATATCCGTGAGCCTGAACCACAACCCCACGATCGGCCCCAAGACCTGTGCCCACGCGGTCGCCGCCGCACTGACCGAGGGCAACCGGTGCGCGGTCCGCACCACGTACGCGGACCTCGTGCGCGACCTCGGCAGGCCGGACGTCGACGAGCAGTTGATGTACTTCTGGGGCCACGGCGGCTTCGAGGCGAACGGCACGCAGGCCCCCCATCTGGTCATCCGGCTGCACGACGAGATCCCCTTCGACGGGCAGACCGTGATCGAGGTCCGGGCCGAACACGGCACCGGGACCTTCCACCCCTTCGTACTCCTCAACGCCTGCCAGGCGGGCAACGTGGCCGCCGACGCCGACCGCTCCTTCCTCGGCCGGGTGCTGATCCACTACGGCGCGCAGGGTGTGCTCGGGCCGCAGATCGACATGCCGCAGGCGTTCGCCGCCGAGTACGCGCGGGCGTTCCTGCACCGCTTCCTGCGCGGTGGTCCCCAGGACACGGCGGGCCGGATCGTCTGGCAGCTGGCCCGGCACTTCGCCGCCGAGTATCGCAACCCGCTCGGCCTCGCCTACGCCCTGCACTGCGGCATGGACACGCGGATCCGTCTCCCCGAGGCGCACCGGGTGCCGGAGCCAGGACGTCCGGACGAGATCCGCGCCGCCGAGATCAGCGCCGCCGAGGGCCGGCCGGCCGGGAACCGCCCGGCCGGCAGAACGGAGCACGCATGACCCACCGCCGCACGCACGCCTCCACCGGGCCGGGAGCTGCCCCGATCTCGGCCGTCGACCTCGACGAGAGCGGTTGGCTGCTGGACGAGGACACCGGCGAACCGGTCGCCGAGCACCACCTGCGGACGTACTTCGCCGAGCGGCTGGCGCCACCGGCCTGGGCCACCGACATCGTGGTCTACGTCCACGGGTGGCAGACCCCGCCGCGGGCGGCCGCCCGCGCGGCCGCGCGGCTCCAGGCACTGGCGACGCGGGCCTTCGGCGCCGCCCCGTACCGCTATCCGTACGTCGCGGAAGCCGGTTTCCGCCCTTGGACGGTGGTGGTGCGCTGGCCGTCGTCCAGCCGTCCCGGCCGGACGGGCTACCACATGATCCGCGAACGCGCCCACGCGATGGGCGCCCGGGGCGGCACCGGGCACGCCGCGCACGTGCTCGGCCGACTGCTCGGCTACCTGGATGCGGAGCGCCCCGACCCGGGCGACTCTCCCGTCATGGCCAACCGCGAGGGCCAGTACCTGCACCTGGTGGGGCACTCCTTCGGCTGCCGCTTCCTGTGCGAAGCGGTGCAGTGGGCCGCGGAGGCCTCGCTCGGCGACACGCTGGGCTGGAGCCTGGCCGAGGAGCTGCCGTCCCGCCCGTTCACTGCCGACAGCATGCTGCTGTTCCAGATGGCCGCGCCACGGGACGCCTTCGGCTCCCTCTTCCCCGCCCTGTTGCCGGCCGCCACCGGCGAGCACGACGGGGCTCCCTTGCGCGGCCCGGTCGTGACGACGTACTCCCGTCACGACCGGGCGACCGGCTTCTGGCACCTACGGGCGGAACACGAGCGGGGCATCGGCCACAGCGGGATGGCTCCGGTCCCGCGGGAACCCTCCCGGATCCACCTGCTGCCGACGACTCACCGCTACCCGTTCGACGCGCTCGACCACCGGTTCGTCAGCGTCGACGCCTCCGCCTTCTACGTGCGCGGCAGGCACGTGAAGCTGGGCGGCGCCCACTCCGACCACCTGCGCCCCGAATCCGCGCACCTGCTGCTGTCCCTGGCGGACTGCTCCCGTTACCGCTGATCGCGCCTCTGCGCTCCGCTCCCCTCCTTCTTCGACTCCTCCTTCGACTCCTCCTTCGACGCGACCCGCCCGAGCGGCTCCGGGCCGACGGTCAGCGCGTCCTGGGCGGTCTGCCACGCGTCGTCCCCGGGGTAGAGCGTGCTGCGCAGGTAGGCCCAGGTGAGGCGTGCGACCGCGGCGACCCGTTCGGGGTTCTCGTCCGTGGTCTCGGCGACGTCGTATCCGGAGATCCCGCCGAGCCCGTGCTCCGCGCCGAACAGGGTGAGCAGCGAGGCGGGGCCCGGGGAGAGCACGTAGGGGTCGGTGTGCCAGGCGGGGCCGGCGACCGTGAGGAAGGCGGAGGCGTCCTGGTCTCCGGCGACCACGAGCGCGGGGGTCGTCATCGTGGAGAAGTCCGTGGTGAGGAAGAACGGGTAGTGCTCGACGGTGAAGTCGGTGAGGGCGTCCCCGCCGCGGCCGGGTGCGGCGAGCAGCACGCCCGCCGTGATCCGCGGATCGGCCAGGTCCACCTCGCTTCCGTCGTGCGGGTCGGTGAGCCGGGCGCCCAGCAGCAGGCTCGCGGTGTGGCCGCCCATCGAGTGCCCGGCCACGGCGATCCGGCTCCGGTCGAGACGCCCGAGCAGTTGCGGGACGGCGGCCTCGATCGCGTCCAGTCCGTCCAGGACGCGCTTCATGTCCTCGGCCCGGGTACGCCAGTGCGCTACGGGCACGGGCGCGCCGGGATCCGGGGTCAGCGTCCTGGAGTCCAGGTGCGTCGGCTGGATCACGACGAAACCGTGCGCCGCCCAGAAGTGCGCGAGCGGGGCGTAGCCGTTCAGGGAGGAGAGGTTGTTCGAGTGGCCGAGCCCGTGCGAGAGGAGGATGACCGGCAGTTCGCTCCCGGTCATCGGGGCGGAGACGCGGACCTGTAGGTCGACGGTGCGGCCGGGGGCCGGCAGCACCACCGGGGCGACCGAGAGGACGGGTGCGGGCGCCGCCCCGGCCGAGCCGAGGACGTCGTTCGTGCGTGCGGGAGTGCTCATGGTGAGCGTGCCTTTCGATGGACCCCTGCCGCCGGTCGTCGTACCCGGCCGGCGATGGGTAGGGCGGAGCGCCCGCCGTCAGCTAGGCTGAAAGCGGATCGTTGTTCCACTTACGATACGGATCACTGTTCCGTTTCGTCAATGACCCCTGGACGGAGTGCGTGATGGCCACTGTGGATCGGTCGGACCAGCCGGAGCGGCCGGACCGGATGGACCGGGCAGACCGGGCGGATCAGCCCAAAGGGGCGTCCGCGCGCAGCAAGAGGGCGGACGCGGTGCGCAACCAGCAGACGCTGCTCGATGCCGCCGCGGAGGTGTTCGTGACCTCGGGGATCGATGCGCCGATCCGGCAGATCGCGGCCCGGGCGGGCGTCGGGCTGGGCACGCTCTACCGCCACTTCCCGACCCGGGCGGACCTCGTCACCGCCGTGTACCGCCACCAGATCGAGGCGTGCGCCGAGGCGGGCCCGCGCCTCCTGGGCGAGGTCGCGTCCCCGTTCGAGGCGCTGCGCCGGTGGATCGACCTCTTCGTCGACTTCCTGGTCACCAAGCACGGACTCGCGGACGCCCTCCAGTCCGACAACGACCGCTTCACCGCGCTGCACACGCTCTTCCTCGACCGCTTGATGCCCGTCTGCGGCCACCTGCTCGACGCCGCGGCCGACGCCGGCGAGATCGAGCCCGGCATCCAGCCGTACGAACTCATGCGCGGCATCGGCAACCTGTGCATCGGGCAGGACGGCGATCCCCGCTACGCACCCCGCCGACTGATCGACCTGCTCCTACGGGGGCTGCGGCGACCGACGGGCGCCGGGAGCTGACGCCGGCGGCACCCCACGCGCCGGTCGCGCGGTGGGTGATGTGGCAGGATGCCGCGATGATCTCTTCCTCGGCCATACCGCACGTCGTTCCAGCAGGCCGTTTGGCCGACATGGAGCAGCCCGTCCTCGCGCTGGCCAGTGGCTGGCAGCTGCGTCCCTGGCGCCTCAGCGATGCCGATGCGCTGGTGGCGGCCGGTCAGGACGCGGCGATCCGCCAGTGGAACCGCCTGCTGGTCGGCTCCGCGGAAGAGGCGGGCACGAGGATCGAGCGCATGCGGCAGCGGTGGCGGGCCGAGCTCAGCGCGATCTGGGCCATCGCCCGGCCCGGCGGCGGGGCTGCGGGGCTGATCGGGTGGGGCGACATCGACCTGCAGGGCGGCAGCGCCGAGATCGTCTACTGGTTGCTGCCCGCGGCGCGCGGCGCGGGCGTCGCCGTGGAGGCGACGGAACGCGTCAGCCGGTGGGCGCTCGACGATCTCGGTCTGCATCGGCTGCGGTTGTGCCACGCGGTGGCCAACACGGCTTCCTGCCGCGTGGCGGACAGGGCCGGGTACTCCCTCGAAGGCACCCTGCGCAGTGCGTTGCTGCACGCCGACGGGTGGCACGACGAACATCTCCACGCCCTGGTCCAGGGCGACATCTGAGGCCGCGCCGGTGGGTCCGCCGCCACCAGGGGCGACGGCGCCCGCCCGGGTCGGGATCTGCTGCGGGCAGATCCCGACCCGGGCGCAACCACCGGGCGGAACTACGGGTGGGCGATCAGGCGAACCACTTCGGGTCGAGGGCGATGGCCTTGAGCTGCGCCATCGTCAAGAGGGGCTTGGCGCGGGTGGCCGCCTTGGCCTGGTCGCCGGTGTTGAAGGCCGACACGACCACGCGGCGCCCGTCCGGGCGCAACGTGTCGACGCTCCACCAGAGCACGCCCGAGCCGCCCTTCTCGCCCGACTTCTGCTCCGACAGCACCCGGGTGCCGTCGGGCAGGACGACGACGCTCGCGCCGTTGAAGCGGTCCTTGAGGGCGTCGCCCATGTCCTCTTGGACGTTGACCTGGACCAGCGAGGCGCCCTTGCCGTCATCGAGCACGAGCGAGCCGAAGCCGGGCTGCCCGGCCCTGCGCAGGACCTTGATGCCGGACTTCGGCACCAGGGATTCCAGGACCGCGACCGTGGGGCCGTAGTGGACGCTGTCCTCGTCCGAGTCGCCCCGGCCGGCGTCGCCCGGATCGGGCGTCTGGACCGTTCCGCCGGACGGCTGCGCAGCGCCGGCGGTGGAGCCGCCCGCACCCTTGGCCCGCTCGGGGGTCGAGCCGACGGTGGTGCCGGTGCTCGCGCCGGTGGAGGCGCCCGGGGCCGCCGCGGTTCCCGTATCGGTGGCGGAGGCCGTTCCCGACGGCGCCTGCTGGGGCGCGGGCAGCCGGCTGGCGACCTGGCGCCAGAGGGCCGAGGTGGTGAAGGCCTTCAACTGCGCCTTGGTCAGCGGCGGGTTGGTCCGGGAGACGGGCTGCCCCTTCTCCGCGGGGGCGTTCCACTCGGAGACGTCGACCTGGTAGCCCTCGCGGGTGACCAGGATCGCCCGCCAGAGCTTGGTGGGCTCGCGCTTGTCCGGGTACTCGTAGCCCTGGAAGATGTTCAACCTGCCGCCGTCCGGCAGCGTCTCGACGGTACAGGCGTCGTACGGGACCACCTTGCGGTCGGGGCACTTGAGCATGTCCTCGGCCGGCTGCCCGTGCGGGTCGGTGCGGGAGAGGCCGACGGCGATGGCCGCGCGGCCCTTGCCGTCGTCGTACACGCCGGCCACCGCCGCGTTCGGCGACGGGTCGGCGCCGCTCGGCACGGTCGCCGCGGTGTCGCTCACGCGGCCGTCCGTCAGCAACTGCCGGTAGATCTCGATCAGTCGGGCCGCGGTCACCCCGCCGCCCGGCTGTCCGGCGGTCGGGGAGGAGGCGGCGGCCGTCTGGGTGTTGGGGAGGGGAGCGGTGGCGACGTTCGGCCTGTTGTCGCTCGCGGTGCCGACGGCGATCAGGCCGCTCCCGTAGGCGCCGACGGATCCGACGACGGCCAGGGCCAGCGCCGAACCGCCGACGACGGAGGCCCGGCGACGCGCCAGCAGTCGGCGGCCGCGCCGCTCGCCGGCGGCCACCAAGTCCGGGCGACCGGGGACGAATCCGTCCCCCGCGCTCCGCAGGGCCGCGCCGAGCTCATCTTCAAAGGGCATGCCGAATCACCTTCCGGGTGGTAGTGGGCAAACACGCGCCGGTGTGGTCCGGCGGCGGACGTGACGGGATCGACGGGTGGCACATCGCGTAGGTGGGTCCCCCGTCCTCAGGTGGCCACGAACACGCTGAGGCTGCCGCCCAACTCCGCCCGGAGACGGGCGAGCGCGCGGGAGCTGCGCGTGCGCACCGCCGCCGAGGTGACGTTCATGGCTTCCGCGGTCTCCTCGACGCTGCGGTCCTCCCAGTACCGCAGCACGAGCACCGCCCGGTCCTTGGGGGCCAGGTGACCCAGGGCCTCCAGCAAGGTCAGCCGCAGGGCCGGATCGGCCCCGGCGACCGGGAGCGGCGTCGCACCGCCCGAGTCGGTCGGAACGGCGAAGGGCCGCTCCCCCGCGGAGCGCCGGCGCTTGTGTTTGAGGAACTCCCGCACCAGCACCGTCTGCGCGTACGCCGCCGGATTGTCGATACTGGAGGTCCGCCCCCAGATCAGGTACATCCGGCCCAGGGTTTCCTGCACGAGGTCCTCGGCGAGATGGGTGTCCCCACTCGCCAGCAGACAGGCCGACCGGTAAAGACTCCCCGCCCGGCCTTCCGCGAACTCGCGGAACCCCTCCCTGCGCACTTGCCGCATCCCCGTCCCCCCTCATTTCCGACTCACCCCATAGACGCGTCGGGAGGAGGGGAATGTTTCACCTCGTGGGAAGGGAATTAACGGAACTCAGGCGTCCAGCGACGGCACGCACCACGGGGCGGGTCGGCCCCGAGGGGAATCTTCGGGGCCGACCCTCAATCCCAGCGGCTCGGATCGTGGAGGGCCCGGGTCCACTGGGCCTCGAACTCCTCTTGGCCGATCACGAACGGCATCCACGCGGGGTCGTAGCGGTCCACCCACGGCGGGTTGAAGGGCCAGTCCTCCGGGGTGCTCCGATAGGCCGCTCCGTCCTCGGCCAGCTCGACCTGGCGGAGCCGACGACCGTCGGGGCCGACCTCCATCAGGTAGGTCATCGGGTCGTCGTCCTCGTCCCACCGGCGGCTCAGATAGAGCGGGTCCCGGCCGACCAAGGCGCCGAAGCCCGGCATACCGCGCTGGGCCTCTCGTTCGGCTCGGGCTTTGGCCAAGCCGGGCGGTGTGGCCGGTCCGTCGACGTCGGCCTCGTCGAGGCCCCAGGTCTCGGCCTCCGCGCGGGTGGCCCCGGCATGCACGACTTCCACATCGGCGAAGGTCTCCAGCACCTCCTGTTCGGACCGGGCGTGGACCCACCACCAGGTACCGCCCATGCCGTAGTCGTTCAGGACCAGAAAACGTGTCTTCGATACAGCGTCGGAACGGTCCACCCACACACCCTATGGCGTGCCTGCGGACCGGGGCGCGCCGCTGGGGCTACTCGGCGACCCGCACGGCTTCCGGGCCGGGCCCGAAGCCCTTGACGATCAACCGGCCGGCCAGCGCCAACTCCCAGGCGAACACCGGGAGCGCGGCCACCGACCCCGCCACGGAGAGCTGTGCGTAGGCCCCGAACATCACGGCGACGGCCGAGGCGCAGATCAGCGGACCGCCGATCAGCCCGAGCACGGCGACGAAGCGCGGAACGAGACGTGCGCGGTGGGCGAGGTAGGCGAGGAGGACCGTGTTCAGGCCGAGGGCGATGTTGGGGCCGAGCAGGAACGTCCAGTCGTGCACGGCCACCAGAGCGGCATCGGCGCCGGCGGCGCCGTCCGCCGCCCCCGCGTCCCGCCGCAGGGTGACGAGGGCCAGGACGCAGACGATCCCGAGCGCGATGACGGCCGCCTCCAACAGCCGCCCGAAGGCGTACCCGAGCGCGAGCCCCTCGCCGTGGCGCCGCAGGACGGGGAACAGCGCCGCCCCGGTGCCCGCCACCGCCACCACCAGCACCACCTCGCAGAGCACCCCGAGCAGTGCCCGCGTATCGGCGCCCTGGGAGAGGCGGCCGTCCACCGCACCCAGCAGGGGGCGGTAGAGAACCGCCCCCGCGATCGCGGCGACTTCGGTCAGCAGGAACAGCACCCCGGCTGCCGCCGCGGTTCTCCGGTCCGGACTCATCTTCTCGCTACCCCTCGCTCGATGGAGGTGTACGCCGTACACCTTCTGGCGACCATAGGTGTACGACGTACACTCGTCAAGGAGAAGGAGTTCGAGAAGCTGTCGAGAGGGAAGGAGCCCGGCCGAAGTGACCCGGCAGGAAGCCACGCACACGCAACGGGTCCCGCTGAACCGGGACCGCGTCCTGCGCGCCGCCGTCGCGCTCGCCGACACCATCGGCATCGAGGCGCTCAGCATGCGCAGGCTCGCGCAGGAGCTGGACGTCGTACCGATGGCCCTCTACAAGCACGTGGCGAACAAGGAGGAGCTGCTCGACGGCATGGCCGACGCGGTCGTCGGCGAGGTCGACCCGCCGGCCGTGGACCCCGACTGGCGGCGCGTCGTGCGCGACCGGATCCTCTCGGCCCGCCGAGCCCTGCTGCGTCACCCGTGGGCGGCTCGGGTCATCGAGTCACGGACCGGCCCCACCCCGGCCGTGCTCGCGTACCTGGACTCGATGGCCGGAACCTTCCGGAGCGGCGGCCTCTCGGCCGACCTCACGCACCACGTCATGCACGCGATGGGCAGCCGCCTGCTCGGCTTCAGCCAGGAACTGTTCGACACCTCGGCTTCCTCCGGACCTCCGGACCCCGCCCTGGCCGCGGCCTACCCGCACATCGCGGAACTGGCGTCGACGGCTGCGCACGACGGGGGCTCCACGGTCAGCGGCGGCTGCGACGACCAGTTCGAGTTCGAATTCGCCCTGGACCTCCTCCTGAACGGCTTCGAAACCCTCCGCCGCGAGGGCTGGACCTCCACCCGGACGCCCTAGGTGTATTGACCCGCAGGGTTGTTCACACGGCTGATGGGTGGGTTACCGTGGAGTGCGGTGTGGCAGCGGTGGTGGTTGTAGGTGTGGAGGAAGTCTGCCAGGGCTTCGGTCCGCTCCTGGTTTGAGGTGTAGGCCCGCAGATAGGCCCACTCCTCCAGGAGGGTGCGGTTGAAGCGTTCGACTTTGCCGTTGGTCTGGGGCCGGTAGGCGCGGGTGAGTTTGCCGGTGG
>NZ_JBVHUE010000033.1:0-82621 GCF_055565515.1 Streptomyces sp. NPDC028419
CCCCCCCCCCCCCCCCCCCCCCCCCCCCCCCCCCCCCCCCCCCCCCCCCCCCCCCCCCCCCCCCCCCCCCCCCCCCCCCCCCCCCCCCCCCCCCCGCCGTCGTAGGGGAGGCCGGGTCAGTGGTCCTTGGGGGTCCAGAAGTCCAGCAGTGTGCCGACGCCCAGTTCCAGGGACTTCCAGGGGCCGGTGAAGGAGACCACGGCCAGGGCGGAGGTCGGGTAGCCGCTCCGGGTCATCCGGGTGCGGGTGTCGCCTTCGGCACGGCCGGCGAGGCCGTCGGCGAGGGCGTGCATGCCGGGGTTGTGCCCGATGACGAGGAGGTCGGCCACCTCGTCGGGGGTCTCGTTGAGCAGGGCGATGAGCTCGCCGAGGGAAGCCTCGTACAGCCGGTCCTCGTAGAGGGTCTTCGGCCGGTGTGGCAGGGCGTGGACGGCGAGCTTCCAGGTCTCGCGGGTCCGGGCCGCGGTGGAACAGAGGGCCAGGTCGAAGGCGATGCCGGTCTCGGCCAGCTTCAGGCCGACGGCGGGTGCGTCGACGCGGCCGCGCTCGGCCAGCGGACGGTCGTGGTCGCTCCCGTCCGACCACTCGGCCTTGGCGTGCCGGAGGAGGACGATCCTGCGGGGTGATTCGGCGCTCATGGCTCCCAGCTTCGCATGAAATCAGCCACGGGGCGCAGGGTGTTGGGCGCTTCACTCCTGCGGGGTGGACGCCCTCGCCGGGCGGGCCGGCGGCGGGCGGTGGCGGGCCGGGTACGGGCCGTCAGCCGACGACGCGCAGGATCTGCTGGGTGACCTGGGCGAGCGGCGAGGTGTGCACCGGAGCGGCCTGGGCCTCGCCGGATCCGGCGAGCAGCAGCAGGAGCAGCCCGAAGGCGAGCGCGGGCAGGGCCAACACCCACCAGTGCAGCCGTGCGTCCGCGACCCCGCCGGTGCGGGGTCGGACGGGTCGGACGGGACGGGTGTGCAGGGGGGCCGACATGACCGCCTCCGGGGTGCTGGGGTGTTCGGCCGGGAGTGGCTCGCTGCCTTCGAATCTATGGATCCGACGGTGCGCGGCCCATCCGGGGCACACCCCACTTCACCCTGACCCTGACCCCCTAGGGGGTGGTGGGGATAACCCCACCACCCGTCGGGGTCCGGGCCCGGTGGGGCCTCAGCGGGAGGCGATGCTCGCGATGATGGCGATGATCACGGTCACGCCGAGCATCGCGCCGAGCACGACGCCGAGCTTCTTGTGACCGTTCTGGGGGTTCGGTTCGAGGACTGGCATGCCGATCAGTCTCGCACGCCGCATTCGTCCTCGATCGTCCGGTCCCGGCCCGCGAGGATGCCGAGCACGAGCTGCGGCACGGTGAGGCAGGCCATCAGCGCGAGGGGCAGGTCCCAGCCGCCGCTGTGCTGGTAGAGGGTGCCGATGAGGAGCGGTCCGGGGATGGAGATGAGGTAGCCGGTGCTCTGGGCGAAGGCGGAGAGCTTGACGACTCCGGCCGGGGACTTGGCGCGCAGCCCGATCATCGTGATGACGAGCGGGAACGCGCAGTTGGAGACGCCGAGCAGGAGGGCCCAGGCCCAGGCTCCGGCGGCGGGGGCGAGGTAGAGCCCGAGGTATCCGGCGATGCCGAAGAGGCAGAGGGTGACGGCGATGGGCCCCTGGTTCTTCATCCGGCCGGCCACGCGCGGGATGACGAAGGCGAGCGGTACGCCGAGGGCCATGGTGACGGCGAGCAGGACGCCCGAGGTGGCGGCGGAGACCCCGGCGTCGCGGAAGATCTGCGGGAGCCAGCCCATGGTGACGTAGGCGCTGGTGGCCTGGAGGCCGAAGTAGCAGCCCAGCGCCCATGCGGTGCGGCTGCGCAGGACGCCCGGGCCGGCGTCGTGCCGGGGCGCCGGGGTGGTGGCGCTCGCCGCGGCGGCCCGGAGCGCCCGCTTCTCCCGGCGGGCGGCCAGGGCGATGCCCAGCCAGGGCACTACGGCGAGGACCGCGAGCAGGGCCCAGACCATCAGCCCGCTGCGCCAACTGCCGCCGAGCGCTTCGGTCATCGGGACGGTCGCGGCGGCGGCCAGCGAGGTGCCGGCGGCCAGGGCCATGGAGTACAGGCCGGTCATGGTGCCGACCCGGTCGGGGAAGTACCGCTTCACGATGACGGGCAACAGGACGTTGGTGAGCGCGATGCCCGCGAGGGAGAGCGCGCTGGCGGCGAGGAAGCCGGCGGCGCTGTCGGCGAAGGGCCGGATCAGCAGGCCGGTCGCCACGGCGACCATGCCCGCGCAGACGACGGCGGCCGGGCCGAAGCGGCGGGAGAGCCGGGGTGCGGTGACGCCGAAGACGGCGAAGCAGAGGGCGGGGACGGAGGTGATGAGTCCGGCGACCGTGCCGCTCATGCCGAGGCCGGTGCGGGTCTCCTCGAAGAGGGCGCCGAGGCTGGTGATGGCGGGCCGCAGGTTGAGGGCGGCCAGCACGATTCCGACGAGGAGCACCGGGCCGAGCCAGGTGGGGGTGGGCGCGATGGCGGGTTCCGCGGCCGTCGGGTGGAGCTTCGGGGGTGCCGTTCGCGCGGCCGTGGGCCGGTTCAGGGTCTGGATTTCTTCGTCGGACATTGAACCATCATAGAATCATGGGATGATTGGTTGTCCACCCCCAGAGCCCAGCCCGTAGTCTTCCGGCCGCCGGCTCGCACATCTCCGAAGAGGGCTCCATGCCGCTGACGTCCCCCCGCCGCTCGGCGCTCGTCGACCAGGTGATCGCCCAACTGCGCAACCAGATCACCTCCGGCGAGTGGCCGGTGGGGTCCCGCATCCCCACCGAGCCGGAGCTGGTCGAGCTGATGGGGGTGGCGCGCAACACGGTGCGCGAGGCCGTACGGGCGCTCGCGCACAACGGGCTGCTCGACATCCGCCAGGGCTCGGGGACGTACGTCATCGCGACGAGCGAGCTGGCCGGGGTGATGCACCGGCGCTTCGCGGGGGCCGACCCGCGGGACATCGCGGAGCTGCGCTCGACCCTGGAGTCCTCGGCGGCCCGGCTGGCGGCGGAGCGGCGCACCGAGCGCGACCTGGTCCAGCTCGACGCGCTGCTGGCGCGGCGGGAGCAGGCCTGGGCGAGCGGGGACACGGAGCTCTTCGTGGCGGCGGACGTGAGCCTGCACATGGCGGTGGTGACGGCCTCGCACAACGAGGTGCTGATCGAGCTGTACGCCGACCTGGGCGACCTGGTGGCGGACTGGCTGCGCGGGGACGTGGGCGCCGTACTGTCGCCCGAGCTGCACGTGGACCACGCGCGGCTGATCGAGGCGATCCGGCGCGGGGACGCGGACACGGCGGCGTCGGAGGCGGCCGGCTACCCGTTCGTCTGCCTGGGCCGCCGCTGAGCCGGCCGGGGCGGGCCGCCCGGCGGGGCCGCTGACGCCTACGGCCGCTGGTGGCTGACCCAGGCCGAGCGGACTTCCTTCCAGCACCGGCCGCTCAGCTCGGCCCGGCCGGCCGGGCCGAGGGCGAGCGGGGCGCCGTCCCCGTCCACGTCCCACCAGCGGTCGCACTCGACGTGCAGCCGGACCAGGTCGGTCTCCGTGAAGCGGTTGTGGCAGTAGGCCTTGACCTGGGACCCCTCGATGCGGGTGGCGCAGTCGGCGCCGAACAGCTCCTGGGGCGCGCCGCGCACGGGACGCGCCAGGGGTTCCACGGGCAGGTCCGCGACGCTGACGGTGGCCGTGTCCGGCGCCGCCGCACGGGCCACCGGGCCCACCGGAGCCGCCGGGCCCACGGGGACGCCCCGTCCCCCGGCGCCGGAGCCCGCGGCCCCGGAACCCGCGCCGGAGCCCGTACCGACACCCGCGCCCGGGACCGTGTCCGCGCCCATGCCGACGCCCGCGGCCGTGACCGGGTCGGCCGCACCGGAGCGCGAGCCGGCCGTGGCCGGGAGCAGGACGCCGGTCACGACGATCGAGGTGACCAGTAGCGACACCGCCCGGCTGCGCCTGGTACGCACTCCCGCACCTCCTCCCCGACGCGCTCCGGGAAGATCCCGGCTGGGACAGTTTGCAGGCATATGTCCGCCTTTTCGACTCGGGAAGATCCGGTCGGGCGGCGTAAATGTGATCGAAGACCGCTCGGGAACCGCCTTCGGACCCGGCGCCCGCACGGAAAACGGCGACGGCCGCGCTCCCCGGAAGGGGGAAGCGCGGCCGCCGCCGTACGGACGCGGTGCGGGTGGGACCGGGAGGGTCAGGCACCCATCGCGTGCAGGCCGCCGTCCACGTGGACGATCTCGCCGGTGGTCTTCGGGAACCAGTCCGAGAGCAGGGCCACGACGCCCTTGCCCGCGGGCTCCGGGTCCGCCATGTTCCACTCCATCGGGGAGCGGTGGTTCCAGACGTCGGCCAGCTCCGAGAAGCCCGGGATGGACTTCGCGGCCATCGAGCCGATCGGGCCGGCCGAGACCAGGTTGCAGCGGATGTTCCGCTTGCCCAGGTCGCGGGCCATGTAGCGGCTGGTGGCCTCCAGCGCGGCCTTGGCCGGGCCCATCCAGTCGTACTGCGGCCAGGCGTACTGCGCGTCGAAGGTCAGGCCCACGACGGCGCCGCCGCCGTTCTCGCCCTCCGGGAAGAGCGGCAGGCAGGCCATGGTCAGCGACTTCAGCGAGAACGCCGAGACGTGCATGGCGGTCGCGACCGACTCGAAGGGGGTGTTCAGGAAGTTGCCGCCGAGGGCGTCCTGGGGCGCGAAGCCGATGGAGTGCACGACCCCGTCGAGGCCGCCGAGCTCCTCGCGGACCAGGTCCGCGAGACGGGCCAGGTGCTCCTCGTTGGTGACGTCCAGCTCGATCACCTTGGCGGGCTTGGGCAGCTTGCGGGCGATGCGCTCGGTCAGCGTCGGCCGCGGGAAGGCGGTGAGGATGACCTCGGCGCCCTGCTCCTGCGCGAGCTTCGCGGTGTGGAAGGCGATGGACGACTCCATCAGCACACCCGTGATCAGAATGCGCTTGCCGTCGAGAATTCCACTCATGGTGATCAGTGACCCATGCCCAATCCGCCGTCAACGGGAATGACGGCTCCAGTGATGTACGCGGCGGCGTCGGACGCCAGGAAGCTCACGGCGGCCGCGACCTCCTCGGGCTGCGCGTAGCGGCCCAGGGGGACCTGCCCGACGATGCCCGCGCGCTGCTCGTCGGTGAGCACCTTCGTCATGTCGGTGTCCACGAAGCCGGGGGCCACCACGTTGAAGGTGATGTTGCGGGAGCCCAGCTCGCGGGCGAGGGAGCGGGCGAAGCCGACCAGGGCCGCCTTGGAGGCGGCGTAGTTGGCCTGGCCCGCGGAGCCCAGCAGGCCCACGACCGAGGAGATCAGGACGACGCGGCCCTTCTTGGCGCGCAGCATGCCGCGGTTGGACCGCTTCACCACGCGGAAGGTGCCGGTGAGGTTGGTGTCCACGACCGAGGCGAAGTCCTCCTCGGACATGCGCATCAGCAGCGTGTCCTTGGTGATGCCCGCGTTGGCGACGAGCACCTCGACGGCGCCGTGCTTCTCCTCGATCTCCTTGTAGGCCTGCTCCACCTGCTCCGAGTCGGTGATGTCGCAGCGGACCGCCAACACGCCCAGCTCGGCCAGGACCTCCGGCGGCTCGCCGGAGCGGTACGTGATCGCGACCTTGTCGCCGGCTTCGGCGAAGGCTCGGGCGATGGCGAGGCCGATGCCCCGGTTTCCTCCGGTGACGAGAACCGAGCGGCTCAACGGATCACCCTTTCGCTAGCAGTCTGGATACCTGAAAACCTATCGCTCGCAGAGGGTTTCCAAAGAATCGGGCTCCGACAGGGCCTTGGGACACGCTCTGTCGAGTCCCTACAGAAAGCGGTAGGCACCGGGGCCCCCGGCGCGACATGATCGAGGGAACCGATCCACACCACGGGAGGACATCCGTGCCCCATTCCATCGACGCGGCATTCGCCGCGCTGCCCTTGCGGGCGCTGGCCGACGCGGCCCTCGCCCGGGCCCGCGCGCTGGGCTCGGACCACGCCGACTTCCGGCTGGAGCGGATCCGCAGCGCCTCCTGGCGCCAGCGGGACGCCAAACCATCGGGCGGATCCGACACCACGGACCTCGGCTACGCGGTCCGGGTCGTGCACGGGGGCAGCTGGGGCTTCGCCTCCGGGGTGGACCTCACGATGGACGGCGCCGCCAAGGTGGCCTCGCAAGCCGTGGCCATGGCGCAGCTGTCGGCCAAGGTGATCAAGGCGGCCGGCTCCGACGAGCGGGTGGAACTCGCGGACGAGCCGGTGCACGCGGACCGCACCTGGATCTCGGCCTACGAGGTGAACCCCTTCGAGGTCCCCGACGAGGAGAAGGCGGCGCTGCTCGCCGACTTCAGCGCCCGGCTGCTGCGCGCCAAGGGCGTGGCGCACGTGGACGCCTCGCTGCTCGCGGTGCACGAGAACAAGTTCTACGCCGATACGTCCGGGACGGTCACCACGCAGCAGCGGGTCCGGATCCACCCGGAGCTCACGGCGGTGGCCGTGGACGGCGACACCGGCGAGTTCGACTCCATGCGGACCATCGCCCCGCCGGTCGGGCGCGGCTGGGAGTACCTGACGGGCACCGGCTGGGACTGGAACTCCGAGCTGGAGCAGATCCCGGAGCTGCTGGCCGAGAAGATGCGGGCGCCGAGCGTGCGGGCCGGACGCTACGACCTGGTGGTCGACCCGTCGAACCTGTGGCTCACCATCCACGAGTCCATCGGGCACGCCACCGAGCTGGACCGGGCGCTGGGCTACGAGGCGGCGTACGCGGGCACCTCCTTCGCCACCTTCGACCAGCTGAACAAGCTGACCTACGGCTCCTCGATCATGAACGTGACGGGCGACCGCACCGCACCGCACGGGCTGGCCACGATCGGCTACGACGACGAGGGCGTCGCGGCGCAGAGCTGGGACCTGGTCAAGGGCGGCACCCTGGTCGGCTACCAGCTGGACCGGCGGATCGCGAAGCTGACCGGACTCGGCCGCTCCAACGGCTGCGCCTACGCGGACTCCCCCGGGCACGTGCCGGTGCAGCGGATGGCGAACGTCTCGCTCCAGCCGGATCCGGGCGGGCTCTCCACCGAGGACCTGATCGGCGGGGTGGAGCGCGGGATCTACGTGGTCGGCGACCGGTCCTGGTCGATCGACATGCAGCGGTACAACTTCCAGTTCACCGGACAGCGGTTCTTCCGGATCGAGAACGGCAAGCTGGCCGGTCAGCTGCGCGACGTCGCCTACCAGGCCACGACCACCGACTTCTGGGGCTCCATGGAGAAGGTCGGCGGCCCGCAGACCTACGTCCTGGGCGGCGCCTTCAACTGCGGCAAGGCCCAGCCGGGCCAGGCCGCGTCCGTCTCGCACGGCTGCCCCTCCGCGCTGTTCCGCGACGTGAACATCCTCAACACCACGCAGGAGGCCGGACGCTGATGTCGATCCGTACCAAGCCCCACGAGATCGTCGAGCGCGCGCTGGAGCTGTCCACCGCCGACGGCTGCGTCGTCATCGCCGACGAGGAATCGAGCGCGAACCTGCGCTGGGCGGGCAATGCCCTGACCACGAACGGCGTCACCCGGGGCCGCACCCTCACGGTCATCGCCACGGTCGACGGCAAGGAGGGCACGGCCTCGGGGGTCGTCTCGCGCTCCGCCGTCACCGCCGACGAGCTGGAACCGCTGGTGCGGGCGGCCGAGGCGGCGGCCCGGGGCGCGGGTCCGGCCGAGGACGCCCAACCCCTGGTGAGCGGCACCCCGGCCTCCCCGGACTTCACCGACGGGCCGGCCGAGACCTCCTCGGCGGTCTTCGCGGACTTCGCGCCGGCGCTGGGCGAGGCCTTCGCGCGGGCCCGCGCGGGCGGCCGCGCCCTGTACGGCTTCGCCCACCACACGATGGTCTCCACCTACGTGGGCACCTCGACGGGGCTGCGGCTGCGGCACGACCAGCCCAACGGCACCCTGGAGGTGAACGCGAAGTCCGCCGCGGCCGCCGGTGGCCGTTCGCGTTCGGCCTGGGCCGGCCGCTACACCCGGGACTTCAAGGACGTCGACCCGACCGCGCTGGACGCGGAGCTCGCCGTACGCCTCGGCTGGGCCGAGCGGAAGATCGACCTGCCGGCGGGGCGGTACGAGACCCTGCTCCCGCCGACCGCCGTGGCCGACCTGCTGATCTACCAGATGTGGTCGGCGGCGGCCCGGGACGCGGCGGAGGGCCGGACCGTCTTCTCCAAGCCCGGCGGCGGCACCCGGGTCGGCGAGCGGCTCTCCGGGCTGCCGCTGACGCTGCGCAGCGACCCGAACGCCCCGGGCCTGGAGTCCGCGCCGTTCGTGATCGCGCACAGCTCGGGCGACGACGCCTCGGTCTTCGACAACGGCCTCCCGGTGCCGCCCACCGAGTGGATCAGCGGCGGCGAGCTGGCGCGGCTGACCACGACCCGGCACAGCGCGGCCCTGACCGGGCAGCCGACGGCCCCGGGCTTCGGGAACCTGATCCTGGACGCGGGCGGCGAGAAGTCCCTGGAGGAGATGGTGGCGGGCACCGAGCGGGGCCTGCTCCTGACCTGCCTCTGGTACATCCGCGAGGTGGACCCGGCGACGCTGCTGCTCACCGGGCTGACCCGGGACGGGGTCTACCTGGTGGAGAACGGCCAGGTCGTGGGCGAGGTCAACAACTTCCGCTTCAACGAGTCGCCGGTGGACCTGCTCTCGCGGGCCAGCGAGGCCGGGCGGACCGAGAAGACCCTGCCGCGCGAATGGAACGACTACTTCACCCGGACCGCGATGCCCGCGCTGCGGATCCCGGACTTCAACATGAGCTCGGTCAGCCAGGGCGTCTGACCCACCTAGACTGACCGAGGAATTTTCGGACACAGAAGGAGTCGAGAGACCGTGACGGACATCGTCGACGAACTGAAGTGGCGCGGGCTCTTCGCCCAGTCCACCGACGAAGAAGCGCTGCGCAAGGCGTTCGCGGACGGTCCCGTCACCTTCTATTGCGGTTTCGACCCGACCGCGGCCTCCCTGCACGTGGGACACCTGGTGCAGGTGCTGACCGTACGCCGGCTCCAGCAGGCCGGGCACCGGCCGCTGGCGCTGGTCGGCGGGGCGACCGGGCAGATCGGTGACCCGCGGCCCACGGCCGAGCGCACCCTGAACGACCCGGAGACGGTCGCGAACTGGGTGAACCGGCTGCGGACGCAGATCGAGCCGTTCCTGTCCTTCGAGGGCGAGAACGCCGCGGTCATGGTCAACAACCTGGACTGGACGGCGGGCCTGTCCGCCATCGAGTTCCTGCGCGACATCGGCAAGCACTTCCGTGTCAACAAGATGCTGACGAAGGACTCGGTCGCCCGGCGGCTGGAGTCCGACCAGGGCATCAGCTACACCGAGTTCAGCTACCAGCTGCTCCAGGGCATGGACTTCCTGGAGCTGTACCGGCGCTACGGCTGCACCCTCCAGCAGGGCGGCTCCGACCAGTGGGGCAACCTGACGGCCGGGCTCGACCTGATCCACCGGCTGGAGCCGCAGGCGCACGTCCACGCGCTGGCCACGCCGCTGATGGTGAAGGCGGACGGGACCAAGTTCGGCAAGTCCGAGAGCGGCGCCGTCTGGCTCGACCCGGAGATGACCACGCCGTACGCGTTCTACCAGTTCTGGCTGAACGTGGACGACCGCGACATCTCCACCTACATGCGGATCCTCTCCTTCAAGACCCGTGCGGAGCTGGAGGAGCTGGAGGCACAGACCGCCGAGCGGCCGCAGGCGCGCGCCGCTCAGCGGGCGCTGGCCGAGGAGCTGACGACCCTGGTGCACGGCGCGGACCAGTGCGCCGGCGTGATCGCGGCGTCGAAGGCGCTGTTCGGCCAGGGCGAGCTGACGGACCTGGACGGGGCCACGCTGGCCGCGGCCCTGTCCGAGCTGCCGCACGCCCGGGTGACCGAGCTCCCGCAGGTCGTCGACCTGCTCGTGGAGAGCGGTCTGGTCGCGAGCAAGTCGGCCGGCCGGCGCACGATCAAGGAGGGCGGGGCCTACGTGAACAACGTCAAGGTCACCGCCGAGGACGCGGTGCCCGCCGCGTCGGACCTGCTGCACGGGCGCTGGCTCGTACTGCGCCGCGGCAAGAAGAACCTGGCCGCGATCGAGGTCACGGGCTAGGGCGCCGGTAGACGGCACGGCGCGGGGGCCGGTACGGACGCCATCGTCCGACCGGCCCCCGCGTCATGTCCGGGTGACGCGTCCCGATGGCCGCGCCGCTCAGGTCACCTGCCGCTTGTTGCCCCGGACCGCCAGGTAGATCATGTCGCCGAGGCCGACGACCACGACCGCTCCGGCCAGCTGGAGCAGGTGGCGGATCCAGTCGATGCCCCGGGTGTCGTGCACACCGATCCAGCTGGCGACGGCGTTGCCCAGGATGGCGCCGACGATGCCGAAGATGGTGGTCAGCCAGAGGGGCTGGTGCTGCTTGCCGGGCAGGATCGCCCGAGCTAGGAGGCCCAGTACGAACCCGACGATGATCGCCCACAACCAATGCATGTCGCCTCCTCGTGGCGCGATGTGCGCATGTCAGCCCAGTCTCGGGCCGGTCCGCGGGGTCCGCATGTCGGGTGACTCCATTCGGGCGATACCCGCCCTCCCCCGCGCGAAGGGGGCCGCGTACCGTGGAAGGGTCCGGACCGGGGAGCGTCCGGCGGGCGGATCGGGTGGTGGAACGTGCAGCGGAAGAAGCGGAACGGAGCCGAGGTCTTCCGGATCACCGGGGCGCGCAAGGGCCTCGCGGAGGACGTGCGGGGGCGTCAGCGCCGGTACGTGATTTCGATGGGGATCCGGACGCTGTCGGTGATCCTGACCGTGCTCCTGTGGGACGTGGAACGGCCTGTGGCGATCGTGACGCTGGTCCTGGGCGCGCTGCTGCCGTACGTCGCCGTGGTCATCGCCAACGCGGGGCGCGAGTCGACGCCCTCGCTGCCCTCGCACTTCCTGCCCGCGCCTGTGCGCCCCGCACTGGAGGCGGGAAACCTCAATAAAAGCTCAGATCAATCATGAAGTTCCGGTGCACCGCACCGGGTCCTGCGTGACATACTGCCTACGCGCTCCGCATCCCCCGTCGGAGCGACGGACCGACGCCGGGCAGCTCCCCCCGTGGCTGCTCGGCGTCGCCCTTCCGTTCGTGTGGTTTGTAGGGTTGAGGCTGTGAACTCCCCTGATGCGAACGAAATCCCCACCTGTTCCGGCAAGGGCTGCCGCGACGCCGCCGTGTGGGTCCTGGCGTGGAACAACCCGAAGCTGCACGCGCCCGAGCGGCTCAAGACCTGGCTCTCCTGCGAGGCGCACCGAGAACATCTGAGCCAGTTCCTGGGTGTCCGCGGTTTCCTCAAGGACGTCGTGAAGTTCGAGGAGTGGGTACAGCCGGAGGGCTCGGAGCGGCTGTCCTGACGACCTCGCTCCGAGCCCTGGCATCGATCTTCCCGCCCGCTCCCGCTCCGGTCAGCCGCCGATCGCCGACATGGGGCGGTCGGGCTGGAGGAAGGTCGGGTCGTCCAGGCCGGATCCGGCCTTCTTGCCCCACATCGCGACCTTCCAGAGCCGGGCGATCTCCTCGTCCGGGGCGCCCGAGCGCAGGGCGGCGCGCAGGTCCGACTCCTCGGTGGCGAACAGGCACGTACGGATCTGGCCGTCGGCGGTGAGCCGGGTGCGGTCGCAGGCGCCGCAGAACGGTCGGGTCACGGAGGCGATGACGCCGACGGTGGCCGGGCCGCCGTCGACCACCCAGCGCTCGGCCGGGGCGGAGCCGCGTTCGTCGGCGCCCTCCTCGGTGAGCGTGAAGCGGGTGCGCAGGGACTGGAGGATGTCACCGGCGGTGATCATTCCGTCGCGCTTCCAGCCGTGCTGGGCATCCAGCGGCATCTGCTCGATGAAGCGCAGCTCGTACGCGTTCTCCACGGCCCAGGCCAGCAGGTCGGGAGCCTCGTCGTCATTGAGCCCGGGCATCAGGACGGCGTTGACCTTCACCGGGGTGAGGCCGGCCTCGCGGGCCGCGGCCATGCCCTCGATGACGTCCTTGTGCCGGTCGCGGCGGGTGAGGGTCTTGAAGACCTCGGGCCGCAGGGTGTCCAGGGAGACGTTCACCCGGTCCAGGCCGGCGGCCTTGAGGGCGGCGGCCGTGCGCTTGAGGCCGATGCCGTTGGTGGTGAGGGACATCCTGGGGCGCGGCTCCAGGGCCGCGCACTGCTCGACGATCCCGACGAGGCCGGGGCGCAGCAGCGGTTCGCCGCCGGTGAAGCGGACCTCGGTGATGCCGAGGCTGGTGACGGCTATGCGGACCAGGCGGACGATCTCGTCGTCGGTGAGCAGGTCCGGCTTGCCCAGCCACTGCAGCCCCTCTTCGGGCATGCAGTACGTGCAGCGCAAGTTGCACCGGTCGGTGAGCGAGACGCGCAGGTCAGTGGCCACGCGGCCGAAGGTGTCGATGAGCACTGTGGGCCCCCTCCCCTGTCCGGTACTAGTAGAGGTTCACGCCGATTCCGATGGTGCGGGCGTCTTATTCGAGCCTACGCGACCTGTGTGCCCCGTAGGGGTGCCCAAAGGAACGAGACGTGGCCCGGCCGTGTCGTAGGGAACTACGACACGGCCGGTTCGCGTCAGTGCGCGCCGGTGCCGGTGAGGGACCGCACCTCCAGCTCCGCGAACTTCCGCGGGTCGGCGGGCTCCTTGGACAGCAGGGTGCCGAGCCAGCCCAGCAGGAAGCCGAGCGGGATGGAGATGAGGCCCGGGTTCTCCAGCGGGAACCAGTGGAAGTCCACGCCCTTGAACATCGAGGTCTTGGGGTTTCCGGACACGACCGGGGAGAACAGCACCAGGACGACCGACGAGATCAGGCCACCGTAGATGGACCACAGCGCGCCCTGGGTGGTGAAGCGCTTCCAGAAGAGGCTGTAGAGGATCGTCGGGAGGTTCGCGGAGGCGGCGACCGCGAAGGCGAGGGCGACCAGACCGGCGACGTTCATGTCGCGGGCGAGGGCGCCGAGCAGGATGGCGGCCGCTCCGATGAAGACGGTGGACCAGCGCGCGGCCCGCATCTCCTCCTTCTCGGTGGCCTTCCCCTTGCGGATCACGTTGGCGTAGATGTCGTGCGCGAAGGAGGAGGACGAGGCGAGGGTGAGGCCCGCGACCACGGCGAGGATGGTGGCGAAGGCGACCGCCGAGATCACGGCGAGCAGGACCGCGCCGCCGGTGGTGCCGACGCCGCCCAGGTATTCGGCGAGCTGCGGGGCGGCCGCGTTGCCCTGCGGGTGCGCCGCCTTGATCTCTTTCGGCCCGATGAGGGCCGCGGCGCCGAAGCCGAGGGCGATCGTCATCAGGTAGAAGGCGCCGATGATGCCGATGGCCCAGTTCACGGACTTGCGGGCGGCCTTGGCGGTGGGCACGGTGTAGAAGCGGATCAGGATGTGCGGCAGGCCGGCGGTGCCGAGGACCAGGGCGAGGCCGAGCGAGATGAAGTCCAGCTTGGAGGTGCCGGTCGCCCCGTACTTCAGACCGGGCTCCAGGAACTTGTCCCCCTTGCCGCTCTTCTCGGCGGCCGTGCCCAGCAGGTCCGAGATGTTGAAGTGGAACTTCCACAGCACCAGGAAGGTCATCAGCAGCGCGCCCGCGATGAGCAGCACGGCCTTGATCATCTGCACCCAGGTGGTGCCCTTCATCCCGCCGATCGTGACGTACACGATCATCAGGACGCCCACCAGCGCGACGATGAGGATCTTGCCCGCGTCACTGGTGATGCCGAGCAGCAGCGAGACCAGGACGCCCGCGCCCGCCATCTGCGCGAGCAGGTAGAAGATCGAGACGACGATGGTGGAGGCGCCCGCGGCGGTGCGCACCGGGCGCTGGCGCATCCGGAAGGCGAGCACGTCGCCCATCGTGTAGCGGCCCGCGTTGCGCAGCGGCTCGGCGACCAGGAGCAGGGCCACCAGCCAGGCGACCAGGAAGCCGATGGAGTAGAGGAAGCCGTCGTAGCCGAAGAGCGCGATGGCTCCGGCGATGCCGAGGAAGGACGCGGCGGACATGTAGTCGCCGGAGACGGCGAGGCCGTTCTGGAAGGCGGTGAACTGGCGGCCGCCCGCGTAGAAGTCGGAGGCGCTCTTGGTCTGCCGTCCGGCCCAGACGGTGATGCCCAGGGTCGCGGCGACGAAGACCGCGAAGAGGGTGATGATCAGCGGCCGGTGCTCGGTGGTCGAGCCGGCGGCGAGCTGGATCACGGCGGAGCTGCTCACGCGTCGGCCTCCATGCGGGACTTGATGGCCTCGGCCTTGGGGTCGAGCTTCGCCGAGGCGTGCCGGGAGTAGAGCCAGGCGATGAGGAAGGTGCTGACGAACTGGAGGAGGCCGAAGACCAGGGCGACGTTGATGTTGCCGAAGAGCTTGGTCCCCATGAAGCCGCCCGCGTAGTTCGAGAGGAACACGAACAGCAGGTACCAGGTGACGAAGGCGATGGTGAGCGGGAACGCGAAGGAATGGTGCGAGCGGCGCAGGGCCGCGAACTCGGCGCTCTGCTGCACCTGGACGAACGCTTCGGCCGTGGGCCCCGGGGAGAGCGCCCCGGGGTCCACGGCGTCGGGGGGCGGCGCTGCTTTCGAGGTCACGGGCGGCTCTCCTTGCGACGTGGGCACGGTGGGGACGATGGACAAGACGACCTCCATGAGGGGAGCGGTGGTGCCGAGCCCCCCTGTCAACGGCACGGTCGGCGCGTCGGGACGGTTCAACACCCGCTGAATCTTCGGAGAGTGGGCTTCCGGATCGGATTCCCGGGGGACTGATTTCTCGAACTCATGGCGCGGACACGAACACCGGCGCTAGCTTCACCTGTCATGAACCCGTCGTGACGCGACCCGCGTCACGACGGCTTTTTCACGGATGATGTGGAGAACCCATGGCTCATCTGGGATCCGCCCGCAGGCGTGCGCTCGCCGTGCCGGTCGGCCTGCTGCTCACGGCCTCGCTCGCCTTCCTCCCGTCGGTCGCGGCCTCCGCCGCGCCGCTGCAACCGGTGTCGGTGGCCGGCTCCGCGACCGCCACGGGACCGGAGCTGTCGTACGTGGTGAACCTGACCACCTACGCCTCGGCCAAGGAGGCGAAGAAGGCCGTCGAGCGGGCCGGCGGCACGGTGGTGACGGCCTATGAGCAGATCGGGGTGGTCATCGCGCACTCCTCGAACCCCGACTTCGCCAAGACGCTGCGGACGCAGCGCGGGCTCGTCGTCTCGGTGGGCGCCACCCGTACGGCTCCGCTCAAGGCGGTCCAGACGGACGAGGAGGGCACCACCCAGAAGCTCAGCGCGGCGGACGCCGCCAAGGCGGCGGCGCAGGCGGCGCCGGGCGAGGAGCCGCTGGAGCCCAACCAGTGGGACCTGCGGGCTATCAAGGCCGACCAGGCTCACAAGATCAACGATGGCAGCCCGGACGTGACCGTGGGCGTCATCGACACGGGTGTCGACGACACCCACCCCGATCTGGCGGCCAACTTCTCCAAGTCGCAGTCGGCCAACTGCGTGGGCGGGACCGCCGACACCACCGACGGCGCCTGGCGCCCGTACGTCGACGGCAGCGACCACGGCACCCACGTGGCCGGGACGATCGCGGCCGCGCGCAACGGCATCGGCATCAGCGGGGTGGCGCCCGGCGTGAAGGTCGCCGCGATCAAGGTGGCCGAGCCCGGCACCAACCTCTTCTTCGCCGAGGCGGTGGTCTGCGGCTTCGTCTTCGCCGCCGAACACCACATCGCGGTGACGAACAACAGCTATTACATGGACCCCTGGTACTTCAACTGCAAGACCGACGACGACCAGAAGGCCCTCGTCGAGTCCCTCACCCGGGCGAGCCGCTACGCCGAGCGCAAGGGCACCCTGACGGTGGCCGCGGCGGGCAACGAGAACTGGGACCTGGCCGCGCCCTCGATCCTCGACGACACCAGCCCCGACGACGCGACCCCCGTGCCGCGCACCGTCGACCCCAAGGTCTGCCCGTCCCTGCCCGCGCAGCTGCCGGGCGTGGTCACGGTGACGGCCACCGGTGACCAGGGCCTGCGCTCGTACTACTCCAGCTACGGGCTGGGCGTGGCCGACGTGAGCGCGCCGGGCGGCGACAAGTGGCAGCTCCCGGCCACCCCGGACGCCAACGGGCGGGTCCTGTCGACCCTGCCGGGCGGCGGCTACGGCTACAAGCAGGGCACCTCGATGGCCGCCCCGCACGTCGTGGGCGTCCTGGCGCTGCTCAAGAGCACGCACCCGTGGGCCGCGCCCGCGCAGCTCCAGTCGCTGTTGAAGCTGCAGGCCGACAAGAAGGCCTGCCCGGACAAGATCTACGACGCGACCGGCGCCCTCGTGGACGCGACCACCTGCACCAGCAAGTGGGGCCAGACGAGCTACTACGGCGCGGGCCAGGTCAACGCGCTCGCCGCGGTGAAGTAGCCGCGCGGGAGCCGGGTACGACGCGGGGGCCGGGCGGGGAAGTTCCCGCCCGGCCCCCGCACCGCGCAGCGGCCGTCAGGCCTTGATCATGACCTTGAGGGCGCTGCGGTCGTCCATCGCGCGGTAGCCGTCCGGCACCTCGTCCAGGGCCACGGTCCGGTCGAAGACGGGCGCCGGGTCGATCGTGCCGTTCAGCACGTCGGTGAGCAGCTCCGGGATGTAGGCGCGGACCGGGGCCACGCCGCCGCGCAGGGTGATGTTCCGGTCGAACATGACCCCGAGGTCCAGGCCCGTCCCGCTGCCGTGCGGCACGCCGACGTAGCCGATGGCCCCGCCGTCGCGGGTGATGTTCACGGCGGTGCGCATGGACTGCTCGGTGCCGACGGCCTCGATGACCGCGTGCGCGCCCTGGCCGCCAGTGAGCTCGCGCACGGCCGCCTCGGCGGCCTCGCCGCGCTCGGCCACCACGTCGGTGGCCCCGAAGAGCTTCGCGATGTCGGTGCGGGCGGTGTGGCGGCCCAGGGCGATGATCCGCTCGGCGCCGAGGCGCTTGGCGGCCAGCACGCCGCACAGGCCCACCGCGCCGTCGCCGACGACGGCGACCGTGGAGCCCTTGCGGACGCCGGCGCCGAGGGCGGCGTGGTGTCCGGTGCCCATGACGTCGGAGAGGGCGAGCAGCCCGGTCAGGAGGTGCTCGTCGGAGGCCGCCTCGGCGGGCAGCTTCACCAGGGTGCCGTCGGCGTGCGGAACGCGGACGGCCTCGCCCTGACCGCCGTCGAAGCCGACCGAGCCCCAGAAGCCGCCGTGCACGCAGGAGGTGTGCAGGCCCTCGACGCAGTAGTCACAGGTGCCGTCGGACCACATGAAGGGGGCCACGACCAGGTCGCCCGCGCGCAGCCCGGAGACCGCCGAGCCGGTCTCCTCGACGATGCCGAGGAACTCGTGCCCGATGCGCTGGCCCGGCTGGCGCTTGGCCTCGCCGCGGTAGGCCCACAGGTCGCTGCCGCAGATGCAGGCGCGCAGCACGCGCACGACGGCGTCTTCGGGTCGCTGGACCGCGGCGTCGGGCACCTCCTCCACGCGGATGTCGTGCGGGGCATGGATGACGGTGGCGCGCATGGTGCGGTCCTTCGGTGACTTCAGGGGATCAGAGTGGCCGAGGTGGTCAGACTGGTACGACTTCCCTACGGTACGCCCGGTCATCCGCGAGGGCGCCCGCGGCCAGCAGGTACTGGGCCGCCGCGTAGGTCGCCATGACCCAGAAGTCGGGCCGGGGCAGCTGCGGCCAGTGGGCGACCCCGGTGGCGATGAGCGTGTCGGAGAGCAGGAACAGCGCCCCGCCGAGCCCGGCCCGCCACCCCAGCGCCCCGGACCGCCAGGCCATCGCGGTCAGCAGCAGGCTGTATCCGGCGACCGGGATCCGCAGGTCGGCCGGGAGGTCCCCCCAGAGCAGGGTCACGGTCCCCAGGAGCGCGCCCGCGTACGCGGCCCCGGCGAGCGGGGAGGCCGGGCGCCGCCCGAAGAGCGCCAGGTAGCACAGGTGCCCGACGGCGAAGGAGCCCATGCCGACGAGGAAGGCGGGGTCCGCGTCGAAGAGCAGGGCGAGGTCCCCGCCCCACCCGAAGAACAGCGCGGCGACCAGTGCCCGGGGCGCGCCGCGGGTGAGCGCGTAGCCGATGAGCAGGGGCATCAGCAGGGGCTTGAAGACCAGGTGCCCGGTGTCCCAGCCCGCGAGCAGGGATCCGAGGTCGGCGGCGGTGGCGACGGCGAAGCCGAAGAGCGCGGCGGATCCGAGCGCGGCGGGCCGGGAGTCGGCGGGCCGCGGGTCGGCGGGCCCGGAGGCGGGGGCTCCGGTGCGGGGGGCGCTCACGCGGCGGGCTCGGCGGGAGCGGGGGCCGGTGCGGGGTTCGGGGAGACCGTGGCGGCGACGGCGGGGGTCGCCGGCGCGGGCTGCCAGCCCGGGCCGCGCAGGACCCGTCCCGCGCGCTCGCGCCAGCTGGTGGCGGCCCGTACGTCCCGGGCGATGGCGGCGTACTCGTGCGTGGCCACGCGCAGCGGGTTGTAGGTCGCGATGTTCTTGGTCAGGCCGAATGCGGGTCGCTCGGTCTCCGCCACCCACGAGCCGAAGATCCGGTCCCAGACGATCAGGATGCCGGCGAAGTTGCGGTCCAGGTAGCCGCCCTGGGAGGCGTGGTGGACGCGGTGGTGGGAGGGGGTGTTGAAGACGTACTCGATCGGTCGGGGCAGCTTGTCGATGCGCTCGGTGTGGATCCAGAACTGGTAGACGAGGTTGATCGAGTAGCAGAAGGCGACGGCGGCCGGGTGCACGCCGAGCGCGATCATCGGCAGGTAGAACGGCCAGGAGGTCCAGCTGGTCCAGGGCTGGCGCAGCGCGGTGGTGAGGTTGAACTTGCGGCTGCTGTGGTGCACCACGTGGCAGGCCCACAGGACGCGGATGACGTGGTGGCCGCGGTGCTGCCAGTAGTAGAGGAAGTCCTGGACGAGCAGCATGAGCGGCACGGTCCACCACAGGACGGGCACGCGCAGCGGGGTCAGCTCGTAGACCGCCGCGTAGATCAGGGCGATCGGGATCTTCCAGACGAAGTCGAAGGCGAGGCTGCCGATCCCCATGCCGAGGCTGGTGACGGCGTCCTTGGTCTCGTACCCGGCGGCGTCCTCGTCGGGATGGAAGCGGTAGCTCACCAGCTCCACCACGGTGAGCAGCACGAAGGCAGGTATGGACCACAGCACGACATCGGGCAGGTTCGGCATGCCCGCACCATAGAGGCGCGTTCCACCGGCCCGCTAGATGTTGTTACCGATCGGTATCCATCGGTGTTACCGACGGTACCGGCGATACTGTCCGACCGGGGCGGGGAGGCCATGTGAGCGGGTTGGAGACGGCTTTGCTCAAGGTCGCGGGCACGGCGGTCGGCGCGGTGGTGTAAGCGGTCCTCGCCCAGGCGCCGGGGGCCGGGACGACCGCCGGCCCGGCGCGCCCGGCCCCGCGCTGGCGGCGCCCGACGGAGCTGGGCGAGGCCGAGCTGGCGCAGCTGACCGCCACCCTCGCGGAGCGCCTGCGCGCCCCCTGCTGCGCGAGGCGGTGCCGGGGGCGGTGCACTTCGTCCACCGCACCTTCCGCGACTACCTGGGCGCCAAGGCGGCCGTCGAGGCGCGGGACTTCGGCGTCCTGGTCGCCAGCGCGCACGAGGACGAGTGGTACGACGTCGTCCGGATGGCGGTGGGCCACGCCCGGCCGGACGAACGCGCCCGACTGCTGCGCCGGTTGCTGAGCCGGGCCGACCGGTCCGCCGGGGACGCCGACCGACTGGTGCTGCTCGCGGCCGCCTGCCTGGAACACGCCCCGGAGCTGGACCCGCGGGTCTGGCGGGAGGTCCGCGACCGGACCGCTCCCCTGCTGCCGCCGCATTCGGTGCGCCAGGCGGAGGAGTTGGCCAAGACGGGCGAGCTGGTGCTGGAGCCGCTGCCGGAGCCGGACGACCTCACCGAGGCCGAGGCGGCCGCCACGGTCCGCACGGCGGCCCTGGTCGGCGGGGACCGGGCGCTCCAGGTGATCGCGCTTCCGGCGCGACGACCGCTTCGAGGTGGGGCACGCGATCGCCGAGGCGTGGAGCCTGTTCCCCACCGACGAGTTCGCGGACGCGGTGCTCACCGACTCCCCCCTGCGCACGGCGCACGTGTACCTCCGCACCGCGGCGCAACTGGCGGCCCGGCAGCGCCTCGCGCACCTGCGTCGGCTCCACCTCACCTGGGACACCGGGGTGCCGCCCGCCGTGTCCGGGCGGCGGGACCTGGAGTGGCTGGTCCTCTTCCGCGACCCGGGACTGACCGACCTGTCGCGGCTGGCGGACCTGCGGGCGCTACGGCACCTCGGGATCTACGACTGCCCGCGGCTCACCGGCATCGAGGGCGTCGGGGAACTGGCCGCGGACCGGCTCGCCTTCGGCTACCTGCGCGACGGCCTCTCGCTCGCGCCGCTGGCCGGGGTGCGCGGGCTGCGTGCGCTGACCATCGGCTACGAGCCCCGGGAGCGCCGGATCGAGGACGTACCGGCCGACGCCACCTTGGCCTCGCTGTCGCTGTGGCAGGGCGCGCGGGGGCTGTCCCTGGACGGGCTGGAGCGGTGGCCGGGGCTGGTGGAGCTGGCGGTCGCCGGGCCGCGGCAGTTCGCGGAGCTGGTGGCCCGGCCGCCGCTCGACGGGCTGCGGAGCCTGGAGGTCCGGCACACCGCTCCGGTCCCCCTCGACGCCTTCGCGGGGTACCGGGGGCTGACCGAGCTGGTGCTGCGCCGCTGCGCGATCGTGGGGTCGCCGGCGTCGGTCGCCGAGCTGCCGGCGCTGCGGCGGCTGGTGCTGACCGAGTGCTCCGGGCCGGTGGACCTCGCCCCGCTCGCGGAGCTGGAGCGGCTGTGCGTCGTGCTGGACCGGCGGACCGCGGTCACCGGGACGCGGCGGTTCCCGCCCGGGCGGCTCACGTACCTGTTCAACTGAGCCGCCCGGCGGGAGGGTTCGGGCCAGGGCGCTACCAGACCCGGACCGAGGCGCCGCGGGCGAAGGCCGGGCTGGTGGCCTGCGGCGGGACCTCGATCAAGGGCTCGGCGACCTCCGAGACGAGCGGGCCGTGCTCGGCGGCCAGCGCGTCCAGGAGCGGCAGGTCGAAGCCGTACACGCGGGCCGCGTTGCCGCCGACCATGGCGGCGACCTCCGCGCGCGGCAGGCCCGCGTAGGCGATGCGGAGACCTTCGCGGGAGAAGGGGGTGGTGCCCTCGTCGTGGGGGTAGTCGCTGCCCCACATGATCTTGTCGAGGCCGATCCGGTCCCGCAGCGGCACCTCGTGGGGGCGCATGAAGCTCGCGCCCACGAAGCAGTTGTCCCGCCAGACCTCGGTGGGGCCCTTGCCCATCGATTCCGCCAGGCCCGCACCGAACTTGGACTCCGCGGTGGCGGCCCTCGCCGCCGCGTTGACCAGTCGGCCGTGGTAGTAGTCGAGCATCTCCAGCACGCCCGGGATCCAGCCGGACCCCTGCTCGGTCAGGACCAGCTTCAGGCCCGGGTGACGCCGGAAGGCGCCGCCGAACATGAGGTGCCACAGGGCGCGGTGCGAGAACCAGGTGGTCTCCACCATGAAGACGGCGCGGGCCGCCGGTTCGTCGCCGAGCGGGGGCGAGGCCGAGCCGCCGTGGTGGTTGACCGGGACGTCCAGCTCGTCGCAGACCGCCCAGATCGGGTCGTACGTCGCCGAGTACAGCTCCGGGACGGGCGAGCCCGGCGGGACGCCCGGCAGCAGGATCCCACCGGTCAGCCCCGCCGCCTTGGTCCGCCGGATCTCCGCGACCGCCGCGTCCACGTCGTTGAGCAGGATCTGGACCACCCCGGCCCGCCGCCCCGGCGCGTCCGCGCAGAAGTCGGCCAGCCAGCGGTTGTGGGCCTGGAGCCCGGCCCAGCGCAGCGCGTACTCGGCGGCGGTGGGCGGCTGCGCCATCAGCGAGGCCTTGGGGAAGAAGGGCGGGATCGTGTTGGGGAAGAGCACCTCCGCCACGATGCCGTCCGCCTCCAGTTCGGCCAGGCGGCGCGCGGAGTTCCAGTTGCGGTCGGCGGTGTCGGCGAGGAGGTCCTCGTAGGGGTTGACGTAGGTGGCCGCCCAGGCGTCGAACTCGTCGTGGTGACGCTTCTCCAGGTACGGCTTGTAGTCCAGGAGGTCGGCGCCCGCGTGGCAGTCCGCCGAGATGACCGTGTAGCGGTCCTCCCCGCCGGTCATCCGTTCACCCCCAGCACCGGGAAGTCGTGGTCGGTCAGCCAGTGCCGGCCCACCTCGCGGGAGCGGGACCAGGAGGCCGTCACGGCCGCCTGGTCGGCCGACTGGCCGAGCTCGGCCGGGGTCGGTCCGATCCGGCGGGCCAGCGGGGCGAGCGCGGCGGTGTCGAAGCCGAAGACCTCGGCGGCGGCCAGCCCCAGCATGCGACGGGTCTCGTCGACCGGGATGTCGTGGAAGGTCTTCTTCAACCAGCCGCGGGTGTTCGGCCAGGTGCCCTCGGGGTGCGGGAAGTCCGAGCCCCACAGGATGTTGTCCACGCCGATCTCGTAGCGCTGCGCCAGCTCCCGGCGCTTGGTGTTGGTCGCGCAGACGAAGACCTGCCGGTCGAGGTACTCGCTGGGCGGGCGCTTCAGCTCCGCGAAGGGCGAGAGCTTCTTGCCGCCGTGCGCGCCGAGGTAGAGCCGGTCCATGAACCACAGTTGGTTGGGCAGCCACCAGCAGCCGGACTCGGCGACGCCGAACTTCAGGCCGGGGTGGCGCTCGAAGACCCCCGACCACAGCAGGAACCACAGGGGCCGGGCGGGCCACCAGGTGACCTCGGAGACGTAGATCCCGAGGTGGTCGCCGTACTCGTGGCGCGGCGCGGCCCCCGAGTGGGTGACGATCGGCATCGCGGTCTCGGCGGCGGCCGCCCACACGGGGTCGTAACGGCGGTCGTGGTAGGGCGCCTTGTCCACCCACATGGACGGGATCATCAGGGCGCCGAGCCCGGACTCCTTGGCCCGGTGGATCTCGGCGACGACCCGGTCCGGCTCGCCCGTGATGGGGAGCAGGGCCACCCCGCAGTGCCGCTCCGGGTTCTGCGACACGAACTCGGCGAGCCAGCGGTTGTGCGCCTGCGCGCCCGCCATGCCCAGCTCGGGGTCCTGGTCGCCGGAGAGGCCGAGGCCGACGCCGAAGGGCGCGGCGGTCTGGCTGTCGACCGCGTCGGCGTCGGGGAAGACGACTTCGGCGGCCACGCCGTCGCCGTCGAGCTCCTTGAGGCGCTGGGTGGCGTCCCACCCGCCCTTGAGGCCCTCTTCGTGGTCGTGGAACCACTTCTCGGCGAAGGCTTCGTTGCGCACGCCGAGTCGGGTGGCCTCCTCGCGGCGGGCGTCGCGCTGGCCGAGGAACTCGTCGAACTGGGGGTGGAAGCGCCGGTCCAGGTAGGGGCGGTACCGCTCGGTCGGCAGCCCGGCGTGACAGTCGGAGGAGATGATCAGGTACGGGTCTTCGTACGCGTTCACTGCGAGGCCCCTCAGTCGAGGATGAAGCTTTCCAGGTAGGCGGGGTTGGCCCGGTCGAGCATCGACTGCGACCGGGCGCGGATCTGCCGGTCGCTGTGCTCGCTCGCCGGGAGCATCCAGAAGCGGTCGGCCCGGATGGCGTCGACCACGTGCTCGGCGACCTCCTCGACCGGCGTGAAGTTCACCTCGTGCCCGGCCCGCTTCATCGCCGCCTCGTACTGGTCGAGGGTGCGGTACGGCGCCTTGCGCGGGCGCTGCTTGGCGTAGCGGTCGGGCCGGTTGCGGTGGGACTCCCACAGTCCGGTGCGCAGCATGTGCGGCCCGGGGAAGAGGACGGAGGCGCCGACCTGCGCGCCCTCGGCCTTCAGGTGGGCGTAGAGCGACTCGGTCATGGTGACCACGGCCGCCTTGGTGACGGCGTAGACGGAGGCGGTGGGCAGCGGGGCGATGCCGCCGTCGCCGGAGGAGGTGTTGACGACGTGGCCGGGGACACCGCTCGCGATCATGCGCGGGACGAAGGCCTGGATGCCGTGGAAGACGCCCCAGACGTTGACGGAGAAGGCCCACTTCCAATCGTTGGGCTCGTGCTCCCACATGCGGCCCTCGGCGCCCGATCCGACGCCCGCGTTGTTGCAGAGCACGTGGACCGCGCCGAAGGTGTCGTAGGCCGCGTCGGCGAGGGAGCGCACCGAGTCGCGGTCGCTGACGTCGACGGTGCGGGCGAGCACTTCGGCCCCGGCGGCGGCGAGTTCCTCGGCGGCCTTGCGCAGGGCGCCCGGCTCGACGTCGGCGAGGACCACCTTCAGTCCCTCCGCGGCGAAACGACGGGCCATGGCGAGCCCGATGCCGCTGGCCGCGCCCGTGACGACGGCCACCTGTCCCGGTTCGAGCCGCATCTCAGACGCTCCCTTCGGGCGGACCGTCCAGGATCTGCATCGGGTCGTCGTAGCGCTGGTGGATGTAGGGCAGGAGCGCCCGGGCGCTGACCCGTTCGACCACCTTGCCCTTCTGGTCGGTGGTCTTCTCGCCGATGGTGATCTCGACGACCCGGCGCACCGGCAGGTCCGCGATCGGGTCGAACATCGACTCCCGCAGGACGACGTCGCCCGTGATGTGCTCCAGCTTGCGGACCTTCTCGTTGCGGGTGCAGTGCACGAGGACGGGGTCGGCGTCGAAGCCGTCGCCGTCCACGGCGGGCAGGAACTTGAAGTAGAAGTCGGTCTTCGTGGTGGGCTCGGGCAGCGGCAGCTCGCGGTCCACCGCGCCCCGCACCTCGACGAAGGCGATCCCGTGCCGGGCGAGACGGGCCCGTACGACGAGGCCGTCGCGCTCGACGGCGACCTCGCCCAGCTTCTTCGGCTCGCCGAACACCTCGCGGCCGCCGACCAGGGCGCGCTCGTGGGTCATCGGCATGACGAGCGGGTACCAGCCCTCGACCGCGCCGTGCCGGGCGGCGACGGCCACGGAGCCCGCGCCGAGCGGGTAGCCGGGCAGGTCGACCTGGCTGATGTTGGCCCGTACGAGCGGCCGTTCAGCGGGCTTGAGCGGCGGCGGGAGGACGGCGGCCACCACGTCCGGATCGCTCTCCCAGACGGCCACCACACCGGTGGACCAGATGTCGGGAAGCTTGGAGCTCTTCTCGCGCGAGGCCGAGATCTCGGCTTCGGTCCGCGCGCCGTACCGTACGCGTGCCATGGGAAGCACCACCCTTCGCGGGGTCCCCCCAGCGGCGGCCGGGGAGGTTCTGTAACACAGTTACACCGCCCGCGATGAAGGGTAAAGAGGTCTGCACACACGAGAACTGACGGACCGCCAGATCAGTTGTTGCTCCACCGGACAGAGTTGGGGGTCTCGATGGCCAGAAGTGCGCTCACCCGCGAGGAGGTGCTGGAGACGGCCGCGTCCCTGGTCAAACAGCACGGTCCGGCCGCCCTCACCATGCGCAAGCTGGCCGCCGAACTCGGCACCGCGGTGACCTCGATCTACTGGCACGTCGGCAACCGCGAATCGCTGCTCGACGCGCTCGTCGAACGGACCGTCCGGGACATGGGCGCGGTGCGCCCCACCGGCCGCACCCCGGTCGACCGGATCGTCTCGGTGGCCCGGACCCTGCGCCGCGAGCTGCGCGGGCGCCCGCACCTGATCGCGATGGTGCACGAGCGCGGGCTGACCGAGCGGATGTTCCTGCCCGCGCAACAGGCCCTCGTGCACGAGGTGCACGCGGCGGGCCTGCGCGGGGCCCGCGCGGCCGACGCCGTGCGCGTGGTCCAGTTCCAGATCGTCGGCTTCGTCCTCATCGAGCGCAACCGCGAACGCTCCCCCGCCCAGTCCCCCGCCGAGGGGGAGCTCTGGGACCCCGCCGCGGCCCCCGACGATCCGGCCCTCTCCCGCGCCCTGGCCCGCCCGGCCGACCCCGAGCGGCTCTTCCTGCTGTCGGTCAGGACCCTGGTGGCGGCCCTGCTGGCACCGGACGGACCGGAGGTGGGGGACGTACGATCGCCTCGCTAATCGCTTTGCGCCGCGCGCCCGTTCCGTGATGGGATCCCTGGACACGGGGGCGGCTCCCCGGCGCGCATCCTTCTCACCTTCCTGCAAAGATCCCGCGCGCCCACTCTCCGCCCCCGTTCCGCACGTCCAGGAGGGGCACCCATCACCACCGTCGAGTCCGTACTGCTGCGCCGGACCCAGACCGTCTACGTCGACCCGGTGCCCGGGTGGGCCCCCGACGGCAGGCCCGCCCTGCGCCGGCTCGAAGCCGCGCTCCTGGAGCGCGGCCACGTCCTGCGCCCGGAGCTGTACGCGGCCCTGGCCGCGCTGCCGGCCGAGGCACTGGCCGACGTCCGGCGCGACCTCGTCGCCCTGATCGACGACCTGCTCGGCGCGGACCGGACCCACACCCCGCTGCTGCGGCGCTTCCCCTCGATCGTGCGGGGCGTGGTGCGCGACACCGACCGGCTCTACGTGGACCGGGTCTTCGCCCACCTCCTCCAGCAGGCGGACCACCCCTGCGTGCTGTGCGGCGAGCAGCGCACCGTCTTCCCCGTGTCCCCCTGCGCCCACCTCGTGTGCCGGCTGTGCTGGGACGGCGCCGACTACTCCGGCTGCCCCCTGTGCCACCGACGGATCGACCCCGCCGACCCCTTCCTGCGTCCCGTGCGCCCCACCGCCGGCGCCGAGCCCGTCCGACGGGGCCCGCTGCGCCTGCTGGGGCTCGGCACCGACCGGGCCGCCGACGCGGGCCGCATCGTGCTGACCCTGCTCACCCGGCGCACCCCGCTCTCCCCGCAGGACCGCGAGGACCTGCTCGTCCTGCTGCCGCTGAGCCCGGCCGCCCGCGGCGACCTGCCCGCGGAGATCCCCGTACGGGAGACCAAGGCGCTGGTCCTGGGCACGCTCCTCGCCGGATCCGCAACGCGGGAGGCCGCGCGAGCACTGCTCGCCGAGCGGCTGACCACCGCCACCGACGTGCTGCGGCTGCTGGCCGTGCTGTCCTCGGGGGACCCGGGGCTGCTGCCGCTGCCGACCCGGTTCGTCTCCGTCGGGCGGCCGCTGCGGCGCGCCCTGCTGGCCGTACTGGACGCCCTGCCGACCCCCTACGTCGTCGAGGACCTGCTGCGGCACCCCACCGCGTGGAAGCGCGCGGCCGAGGTCCTGCACCCCTTCGAGCAGCACGCCCGGCACCCGCGCGCCGCCCTCGCCTTCGCCGCCCTGCGCGGCACCCCGCTGACCGGGCCCCTGGGCGCGAGCCTGCGGGAGAGCGCCGCCGCGCACCCGGACGCCGTGCGGATCGACCCCGACGGTTCCCGGATCCGGCCCGCGACCTGGGGCCACCGGATGGAGGGGACCCTGGCCCAGGGCGCCCCCGGGGCAGCCGCCGCGGTGGCCGGGCAGCGCCCCGGCGAACTGGTGCGCCGGCTCGACCACCTGATGCGCCTGCACGACGGGGACCACCCGGTGCCGGAACTCGCCCGGGCGCTGGAGCACGGGCTGCCCGCGGTGGGCCCCGGCCCCCTGCTGTCGGCGCTCGGAGCGCTGCGCGTGCGCGCCGAGGACCGGCTCGGCACCCGCCGGGTCTTCTTCCCCCGCGGCGAGGTCACCCGCGCCCTGTCGGTGGCGGAGGCGCGCCCGCCGCTGCCCGAACCGCTGGTGCGCGACGTCGTCGGGCTGCTGGAGGACGAGGTGCTGCGCCGGTTCGCCCGGCCCGAGGAGCGCCCGTACGACGTGGCCGTCATCGACTCCGGGCTCGGCGACCTCGCCGTCCCCTTCGCGGAGCGCGACTCGGCCCGGTCCCTGGTCGCGGTGCCGCGGGGCAGCACGGTGGCCCTGCCGCCCGGCGAGGTGCTGCGGCTGTTCCTGCACTGGACGGAGCCGCTGGGCCACCGCACCGACCTCGACCTGTCGGTGGCCTTCTTCGACGCCGACTGGCGGTTCACCGGTCAGTGCGACTACACCCGCCTCGCGCACGGGCCCGCCGGCGCCGCCGTCCACTCCGGCGACCTCACCTCGGCCCCCGCCCCGGACGGGGCGACCGAGTACGTCGACCTGGACCTGACGAAGCTCGCCGCGCACGGGGACGCGTACGCCGTCGCCCTGGTCTTCAGCTACAACAACGTGCCCTTCGACGAGTTGCCCGACGCCTTCGCGGGGTTCATGACCCTGGCGGCGGACGGACCGCGCGACGCCCGCTACGACCCGCGGACCGTGCGCCAGCGCTTCGACCTCGCGGGCCGCTCCCGGGCGTACCTGCCGATGGTGGTGGACCTGGGCGCGCGCGAGGCGCTGTGGGCGGACGTCCACCTGCCGCCCTCCACGTCGTTCCAGAGCGTCGACGCCTCGGGCGGCGAGCAGCTGGGAGCGGCGGCCCGCGACCTGCGCGCGTACTTCGGCTCCGGCACCCGCACCACGCTGTGGGACCTCGCGGTGTGGCGCTCCGCCGCCCGCACCCGGGAGGTGGCCGTGCTCCGGCGGGCGCCGCTGCCCGGGGCGCTCGACGAGCTGTGGCTCTACCGGGCCGCCGCCGGCGAGGAACCGGCCGCCTTCGCCGCCCGGATCGCCGCCCTGGACGCGCCGCAGGAGCGCCGTCCCCACGCGGACGCCGACGGCGCGGCCGCCGAACTGGCGGCCGGGAAGCACGCGTTCCTCGCGCTCACCCGCGCGAGCGTGGCCCCGCAAGGGGGCTCGGGGACGGCGTACCGGCTCTTCCCCGGCCCCGCCGAAGTGCCCGCGGGCTTCGCCCGGGTGAGCGCCGGCGACCTCGTCGCCGAGCTGGGCTGAGCCGGACGGGCCACGGCTGTCGGTCCGGGCCGATATCCTCTGTGACCATGCTCGACGACCGTACGACCGCAGAGACGACCTGGCCGACCGCATACCCACAGGGGTACGCGGTCGTCGACGTGGAGACCACCGGGCTCGCGCGCGACGACCGGATAATCTCCGCGGCCGTCTACCGGCTGGACGCGCGGGGCAATGTGGAGGACCACTGGTACACCCTGGTCAATCCGCAGCGCGACCCCGGGCCGGTCTGGATCCACGGGCTGACCAGTGACGTGCTGGAGGACGCGCCGCTCTTCGGCGAGATCGCCGAGGAGTTCGCCGCGCGGCTCGCGGACCGGGTGCTCGTCGCGCACAACGCCATCTTCGACTGGCAGATGATCGCCCGCGAGTACGCGCGGGCCGCGGCGACGGCGCCGGTCCGTCAGCGGCTGTGCACCATCGCCCTGTCGAAGGAACTGAACCTCCCGCTGCCCAACCACAAGCTGGAGTCGCTCGCCGCGCACTTCGGCGTGGTCCAGCAGCGCGCCCACCACGCGCTCGACGACGCCCGGGTGCTGGCCGAGGCCTTCCGGCCCTCGCTGCACGCGGCGGCGCGCGACGGGGTGCGGCTGCCGCTGTTGGAGTGCCGCCCGCTGACCGAGTGGTCCGACACCCCGGCGACGCCGCGCATCGGTCACCAGGCCTCCTACCGGAGCGCGGGCGCGGGCAGCTGGCGCCAGTCGCGCAAGCGGCCGCCGTGCCCGCACCCGAACCCGGGCCGTTACGAGGACGGCGGCACGCTCAAGCAGGGCATGCGCATCGCCTTCTCGGGCGACACCTCGGTGGACCGGGAGCTGCTGGAGGACCGCGCGGTCGAGGCGGGGCTGCACGTCGCGACCAGCGTGTCGCGGCTCACCAGCCTGCTGGTGACCAACGACCCCGACTCGGCGACCTCGAAGACGGTCAAGGCGAAGTCCTTCGGGACCCCGGTCGTCGACGAGGCCGCCTTCACCCAGCTGCTGCGGGACGTGGCTGCGGCAGACGGGTGAGCATCGGGCGACTCGCCCGGTGACCGCTTTCCCGGTCGGCCCGTCCGGTCCCACTCTGTGGCGCATGGCACGTTGTGAGGTTTGCGGAAACGACTACGGCATGTCCTTCGAGGTGCACGCGCAGGGCGCGGTGCACGTCTTCGACTGCTTCTCCTGCGCCATCCACCGCATGGCGCCCATCTGCGAGCACTGCCGGGTCCAGATCATCGGCCAGGGCGTCGAGGTCGACCAGCAGTGGTTCTGCGGGGCGCACTGCGCCCGTGCGGAGGGGAAGGTGGGCGTCGTCGACCGCACCTGAGCGACCGCACCGGGGCGGCCCCGACCGGGCGGGCGGGTCCACCCGGCCGCCGGCCCCCGCGCACCGAGGGGTACCGTCTTGGGCGTGTACCGCTTCGTACTGACCCGGCAGTGGCTGGGCCTGCACCTCCTGGCCCTCGTCCTGATCCCCTCGATGATCCAGCTGGGGTTCTGGCAGTTCCACCGCCATGAGCACCGGGTCGCCCAGAACGAGCTGATCGCGCGGAACCTGGCCGCGAAGCCGGCTCCGATGACCGAGCTGACCTCGCCCGGGCACGAGGTCCCGCGCGCCGACTTCTGGCGCGCGGTCTCCGCCACCGGCACCTACGACACCGCGCACGAGGTCGTCGTGCGGATGCGGACCTCCAACGGCGACAAGGTCGGCTTCCAGGTGGTCACCCCGCTGGTGCTGGGCGACGGCCGGGTGGTCCTGGTCAACCGCGGCTGGGTACCGGGCGGCGGCGATCCGACCGCCTTCCCGCCGGTGCCCGCCGCGCCCTCGGGCGAGGTCACGGTGACCGGCCGGCTCAAGGCCGACGAGGTCAACGGCGACGGCGGCATCCGGGACCGCAAGGGCCTGCCGGAGCGCCAGGTGATGCTCATCAACAGCGCCCAGCAGGCGAAGTACCTGGGCAGGCCGGTGCTCGGCGGCTACCTGGAGCTGACCGCTCCGGTCCCGCCCGGCGGCAGCCCCGAGCCGGTCGCCGAGCCCGACCACGACTCGATCGGCCCACACATGGCCTACGCCGTGCAGTGGTGGCTCTTCACCGCGGCCGTGCCGGTGGGCTGGGTGATCCTGGTCCGGCGCGAGAAGCGCGACCGCGAGGAGGCGGCCGCCAAGGCCGCCGCCGCGGAAGGCGCCGAGGCCGAGCCCGCGACGGCGTAGCGTACCGGTATGGATCTTGGACTGAAGGACCGCGTCTACGTCGTCACCGGGGCCACCCGCGGCCTGGGCTTCGCGAGCGCCCGCGAACTGACCGCGGACGGCGCACGGGTCGTCATCACCGGCCGGGACGAGCAGCGGGTCGCGGACGCCGCCGCCGCCCTCGGCCCGAACGCGCTCGGCGTCGTCGCCGACAACGCCGACCCGGAGGCCGCCGCCCGCCTCGTCGCCACCGCCCGCGAGCGGTTCGGCCGCTTCGACGGCATCCTCGTCAGCGTCGGCGGACCCGCCCCGGGCGCGGGCGCGGACAACACCGACGAGCAGTGGCGCTCGGCCTTCGAGTCGGTCTTCCTGGGCGCGGTCCGCCTGGCCCGCACGGCCGCCGCCGAGCTGGGCGAGGGCGGGGTCATCGGCTTCGTGCTCTCCGGCTCGGTGCACGAACCGATCTCCGGACTCACCATCTCCAACGGGCTGCGCCCCGGGCTGGCGGGCTTCGCCAAGTCCCTCGCGGACGACCTCGGCCCGCGCGGGATCCGGGTGGTCGGCCTGCTGCCCGCGCGGATCGACACCGACCGGGTGCGGGAGCTGGACGCCCTCTCCGGGGACGCGGCGGCCTCCCGGGCCGCCAACGAATCCCGCATCCCGCTGCGCCGTTACGGCACGGACCGGGAGTTCGGCCGTGCGGCCGCCTTCCTGCTCTCGCCGGCGGCCTCGTACCTGACGGGCATCATGCTCCCCGTCGACGGCGGCGCCCGCCACGGTTTCTGACCGCCCGCGTCCGACCTCCCGCGTCCCGGCGCTCCCGGGCTCAGCTGACGCGCTGGGCCCGGTGGTCGGCGACCTGGAAGCGGATCTCGGTGGGGAGTTCGGCCAGGCCCGCCGAGGCGCGGGCGTGGTCCAGGACCGGGCCGGCCAGCGAGGCGAGGACGTCCGCGGGCACGGCGTGCGGCTCCAGTCGCAGGTCGAGCCGCAGCACGGGGGCCGTGCGACGGCCGCGCAGGGCGACCCGGCAGTGGGCGACCCCGTCCAGCGCGCCCGCCTCGACCGCCACCGCCTCCTCCAGCGCCCGGCCGCGCAGCAGGGCGAAGGCGCCGTCCCCGGTGTCGACCAGGACCGCCGGGAGCCGGGAGCGGCGCAGCTGGGCCGTCAGCCACCACAGGGCGAGGAGCACGCACAGGGCGAGGACCGCGACCACCGCCCACCACCACCAGCCCTCCGCGTGCCAGTGCCGCCGCCGGGCGGCGCTCAGCAGCGGCGCGCGGCGGCCCTCCAACGGCTGGCGCCCGGTGAGCAGGACGGCGCCGCCCGCCAGCAGCACCAGGGCCACCAGGGCGAGCAGGATCCGGTTGACCCTCCCGAGCAGGTGCACCCTCACCCCTTTCCGGCCGGGGCGACCCGGACCCGCGGCTGCGGCTCGTGGGCCAGGCCCAGTTCGGCGAGCCCGACGGCGAGGACCGCCTCCAGGTCCGCCCGTACGTCGTCCAGTTCGCGGAAGTGGGAGACCGCGCGCACGGTCACGTGCGAGCGGGCCACCCTGACCCGGGCCGAGCGGACCCCGGACACCTCCATGGCACGGTCGCGCAGCACCAGCGCGGCGGCCTTGCGCCCGATGCCGGCGCGCACCTCGGCGGGCCCGGGGGAACGCAGCGGCAGGATGGAGCGCAGCCCGGGGGCCACGGCGAGGAACAGCAGCGCCGCCCCGGCCAGCACCAGCACCGCGCCGGCGATGACCACCCCGGTGTCCGCGGGGGCGTGCCGCTCCAGCAGCCGGGCCAGCTCACGGCGCCAGCGCATGCCGGGGCGCCGCGCGCGCACGGCGGCGAGGTCGTAGAGGAGGAGCCCGGCGCCGCCGAGCACCACGAGCGCGGTCAGCGCGGCGGGGACCCGGCGGGCCGAGCGGAAGCGCGGGGCGGCGCGCCGCTCGTCCGGTCCGGCGGGGGCGCTCACCGCAAGCGGTCCCGCCGGGCGGGGCCGACCTGGGCGGGGTGCAGCCGCTCCACGTCGATGTCCACTTCCGGCACCGACATCCCGGCGCAGTCCTCGACCCGCTGGGCGACCCGGCGGCGCACGGCGGAGCACTCGGTGGCGAGATCGGCGGGGTAGCCGAGTTCCAGGCTGATCCGCACGCGCGCGATGTCGTGGTGCACGGTGACCGTGGCGTGCGGGGGCGCGGCTTCGGGCGGCGGTGCGGCGGGCAGCGCCGCCAGGGCCTCCCGGGCCGCTTGCGCCGCGATCTTGGCGACGACCCGGTCCGCGATCCGGGTGGCACCGCGGTCGGCGGCGGCCACCTTGCGCGGGGTGCTCCGCGGGGCGGCGGACGTGCGCGGGACGCCGTCGTCGCGGGGGACGCTCATCGCGGCCTCACCGGCGCCGGTCGTCGCGGCGACCGCCACCGTGGTCGCCGTCGCGCGCGGAGCCCCGGTCGCGGGGCCGGAAGAAGTCCCCGGGGTCCAGGTCACCGTCCAGGAACCGGCCCGCGAAGAATCCGACGGCGCCGAGCGCCGCCACCAGCAAGAAGGCCCCGAAGCCGCCGAAGTACCCGGCGAACCCCAGTGCCATGCCGGCCATCAGGCCGACCACCGCCATGCTCATGCTGGTTCCTCTCGGCGCTACTGGAGCCGGGATTCCGGCTCCTCGTCCTCGTCGTCGGGCAGTTTGACGTCGCTCACCGCGACGTTGACCTCGACGACCTCCAGGCCGGTCATCCGCTCCACCGCCGAGATCACGTTCTCCCGCACCGCCCGGGCCACCTCGCGGATCGACACGCCGTAGTCCACGACGATCTCCACGTCGAGGGCGGTCTGCACCTCGCCGACCTCGGCCTTGACGCCCCGGCTGACCGAGGCCTTCGCCCCGCCCGGGACGCGGTCGCGGACCGCGCCGAAGGTGCGGGAGAGGCCGCTGCCGCTGCCCATCGCGTGGACGCCGATCACCTCGCGGGCGGCCAACCCCGCGATCTTCTCGACCACGCCGTCGGCGATGGTGGTGCGGCCCCGCTCGGCCGGCGGCCTGCCGGGGCCTCCCGATGCGGATGCGGATGCGGATCCGGATCCTGATTCGCTCATCCCCGTGTCCTTTCGCGCGTACGGACTTGCTTCCACGGTATGCGCGCTCCCCCGCCGATGCGCCGGCACTACGCCGGTCGGCCGGGAAGAGATTTGTTGATCATGCTTGACCTCAAGCGCGGTCGAGGTTCGAGACTGAACGGCGAAAGGGTCGTCGAACGAGGGGGATGTCATGCGTGCGATACGGGTGGACGGCTACGGAGGCCCGGAGGTCCTGGTCGAGGTCGAGGCGCCGGACCCGGTGCCGGGCGCGGGCGAGGTGGTGGTGCGGGCCGAGGCCGTCGACACCATCTACGTCGAGACCCAGATCCGGGGCGGCTGGGGCGAGGCCTTCGGGGTGCACCCGCCGTACGTTCCGGGTGGCGCGGCCGCCGGGCGGGTCGGCGCGGTGGGCGAGGGGGTGGACCCGGGCTGGCTGGGCCGCCGGGTGGTCGCCGCCCCCGGCACGAAGGGCACGTACGCGGAGCTGGTCCGCGTGCCGGTGGAGCTCCTGGTCCCGGTCCCGGACGGGCTGGGCCTGCGGGAGGCCGCGGCGCTGGCGCACGACGGGGTGACGGGGACGGGGATCGCCGAGGGGGTCGCCGTCGGGCCGGGCGAGCGGGTGCTGATCCTGGGCGCGGCGGGCGGCATGGGGACCCTGCTGGTCCAGCTCGCGAAGGCCGCCGGGGCGCACGTGGTGGGCGCGGCCCGGGGCGGGGCGAAGCTGGCCCTGGTCCGGGAACTGGGCGCGGACGTGGTGGTCGACTACACGGAACCGGGGTGGACCGAGCGGGTCGGGGGGCCGGTGGACGTGCTGCTCGACGGGGTCGGGGGCGAGCTGGGCCTGGCGGGCTTCGCCCTGGTCAAGGACGGCGGCCGGGTGTCCGCGCACGGGGCGCCGAGCGGGGGCTTCACCGAGCTGGACCCGGCGGAGGTGGCGGCGCGGGGGATCGCGCTGCGGGGGATCGCCGAGGTGCAGTTCGGGGCGGCGGAGCTCGTGCGGTTGGCCTCGGGGGCGCTGGCGGAGGCCGCGGCGGGCCGCCTGCGGCCGGTGATCGCCCGCACCTTCCCCCTGTCCGAGGCCGCCGAAGCCCACCGCGCCATGGAATCCCGCTCCCTCCCGGGCAAGGCCCTCCTGATCCCGTAACCCACCCCGAGCCAATCCCAGCCGACCCGAGCCACATCCAGCCTGCCCGGCGTTTGAGGGCCCGCCGGAGGCGTAGTCGGCGGACGGACGGCGGCATCGCGCTCGTTCGTGCCTCCGGCGGGCCCTCAAACGCCGGGCAGGCTGATTGTGCGCCAGCCAGCAGCCGAGAGTGACCGCCGGAGGCGCGGATGTGCGCCAGCGGGCAGCCGAGAATGACCGCCAGAGGCGCGGATGTGCGCCAGCGGGCAGCCGAGAATGACCGCCAGAGGCGCGGATGTGCGCCAGCCAGCAGCCGGGAGTGACCGCCGGAGGCGTGGGCGGGCTGGATGTGCGCCGGCCAGCGGTCGGGAGGGGTCGCCGGAGGCGCGGAGGGGCGCCAGCCCGCAGTCGGGAGTGGGCGCGAGGGACCGCCGGAGGGGCGGCACCGGCGGCCGGGGTCAGTCCGAGAGACCGGCGAGGTCGCGCAGGCGACGGGCCTGGGCGGCGCGCTCGGCGGCACGCTGGTCGTCGTACGTACGCCCCGACGCCCCCCGCAGCAGCGCCTTCGTCTCGATCACCGCATCCCGCGGCGGCGCCACCAGCGCCGCCACCAGGTCCTGCACGGCGGCATCCAGCTCGGCCCCGGGCACCACGAGGTTGGCCAGGCCGATCCGCTCGGCCTCCTCCGCGTGGACGGAGCGCCCGGTGGCGCAGATCTCCAGGGCACGGGCGTAGCCGATCAGGTCGATCAGCGGCCGCGTGCCGGCCAGGTCGGGAACCAGCCCCAGGCTGGTCTCGCGCATGGCGAACTGCACGTCATCCGCGACGACGCGCAGGTCACAACCGAGCGCGAGCTGGAAGCCGGCACCGATGGCATGACCTTGCACCGCGGCGACGGAAACGATGTCGTTGCGCCTCCACCAGGTGAAGGCCTCCTGGTACTCGGCGATGGTGGCGTCCAACAGTTCGTCGGAACCACGCGCCAGGTCCAGGAAGGACGGCTCGCCCTCGAAGCCTTCAGGCGTGAACGCCTGTCGGTCGAGTCCGGCGGAGAAGGACTTGCCTTCGCCGCGCAGCACGACGACCCGGACGGTGCCCGGCAACGACCGACCGGCCTCTGCCAACGCCCGCCAGAGCGCGGGGGACTGAGCGTTTCGCTTGGCCGGATTGGTCAGTGTCACCGAGGCGACCGTGTCGTCGACGGTGAGCCGTACGCCGTCCTTGTCGAGCAGAGCCATCTGTGTGCCTCCGGTGTGCAGTCGGCCGCGGACTCGGCCTTAAGTGACTGCACAGTAACCACCCAGCCGGCCGCGCGGCCGACCGGGGGTCACCGAAGGAACTCTAGGAGCGAAGCCTGCGGCCTGCGGCCTGCGCCTCAGGCAGCCGAAGTCGCCTTCTTTCCGCGCGTCGCGCCACCGCGACCACGCAGCGTGACTCCGGATTCGCTGAGCATCCGGTGGACGAACCCGTAGGACCGGCCGGTTTCTTCGGCCAGCGCCCGGATGCTCGCACCGGAGTCGTACTTCTTCTTCAGGTCTGCCGCGAGCTTGTCGCGCGCGGCGCCGGTTACCCGGCTGCCCTTCTTCAGAGTCTCGGCCACCCGTGCCTCCTCATGGGAAGTGCGCTCTGGACTTCTCATGATCACCCCTCCCGGGCTTCCTGGCCACCCATTCAGCAAGGTCGGCGCGAGCGCTTTTCCCGAGGAGTGGACACGCGAGCAGAACGGAATCTTCTCTTCCACCTCTTGCCCTCCGTCACGCTCGGCCACCCAGGGTAGGAATCTCCAGGTCAGGAGCCGCGCGGGAAAAACAGCGAGCCCCGGCCGCGCGACGGTGAGTGCGCGGCCGGGGCCGTTGTACAGGGTGCGGGAATACGAGACGTTCTCACTCAGATGATGGATCACTGGTGGGCCGAATGATCCATAAGGAACTGGATCAACGGCCCCGGCGAGGCGCGTCAGGCCAGGGCCACCAGGTCCCGGTAGTCCGGGCCCCACAGGTCCTCGACGCCGTCGGGGAGCAGGATGATCCGCTCCGGCTCCAGCGCCTCGACCGCGCCCTCGTCGTGCGTCACGAGGATGACGGCGCCCTTGTAGGTGCGCAGCGCGCCGAGGATCTCCTCGCGGCTGGCCGGGTCGAGGTTGTTGGTGGGCTCGTCGAGGAGCAGCACGTTCGCCGAGGACACGACCAGGGTGGCCAGGGCGAGACGGGTCTTCTCGCCGCCGGAGAGGACCCCGGCGGGCTTGTCGACGTCGTCGCCGGAGAAGAGGAAGGAGCCGAGCGTCTTGCGGACGGCGACCAGGTCCAGGTCGGGCGCGGAGGAGCGCATGTTCTCCAGGACCGAGCGCTCCGGGTCCAGGGTCTCGTGCTCCTGGGCGTAGTAGCCGAGCTTGAGGCCGTGGCCGGGGACGACCGTGCCGGTGTCGGGCTTCTCGGTGCCCGACAGCAGGCGCAGCAGGGTGGTCTTGCCCGCGCCGTTGAGGCCGAGGATGACCACGCGCGAACCCTTGTCGATGGCCAGGTCGACGTCGGTGAAGATCTCCAGCGAGCCGTACGACTTGGACAGGCCCTCGGCGGTCAGCGGGGTCTTGCCGCAGGGCGCGGGGTCCGGGAAGCGCAGCTTGGCGACCTTGTCGGAGACGCGGACGGCCTCCAGGCCGGCGAGCAGTCGGTCGGCGCGCTTGGCCATGTTCTGCGCGGCGACGGTCTTGGTCGCCTTGGCCCGCATCTTGTCGGCCTGGGAGTTGAGGGCCGCGGCCTTCTTCTCCGCGTTCTGGCGCTCGCGCTTGCGGCGCTTCTCGTCGGCCTCGCGCTGCTGCTGGTAGAGCTTCCAGCCCATGTTGTAGACGTCGATCTGGGCGCGGTTGGCGTCCAGGTAGAAGACCTTGTTGACGACGGTCTCGACCAGGTCGACGTCGTGGGAGATGACGACGAAGCCGCCGCGGTAGTTCTTGAGGTAGTCCCGCAGCCAGACGATCGAGTCGGCGTCGAGGTGGTTGGTCGGCTCGTCGAGGAGCAGGGTGTCGGCGTCCGAGAAGAGGATCCGGGCCAGCTCGACGCGGCGGCGCTGACCACCGGAGAGGGTGTGCAGGGGCTGGCCGAGCACGCGGTCGGGCAGGCCGAGGGCGGCGGAGATCGTCGCGGCCTCGGACTCGGCGGCGTACCCGCCCTTGGTGAGGAACTCCGTCTCCTGGCGCTCGTACTGCCGCATCGCCTTCTCGCGGGTGGCGCCGGAGCCGGAGGAGATGCGCTCCTCGTTCATGCGCATCTTCTTGAGCAGGACGTCGAGGCCGCGCGCGGAGAGGATCCGGTCGCTGGCCAGGACGTCGAGGTCACCGGTGCGCGGGTCCTGCGGGAGGTAGCCGACCTCGCCGGAGCGGGTGATGGAGCCCGCGGCGGGCGTCCCCTCCCCCGCGAGGCACTTGGTCAGCGTGGTCTTGCCCGCTCCGTTGCGGCCGACCAGGCCGATGCGGTCGCCCTTGGCGATGCGGAAGGAGGCGGACTCGATGAGGACGCGGGCGCCGGCGCGCAGCTCGACGCCGGTGGCGGTGATCACGGAAATACTCCAGGGCGGTGGGGACGGCGGAAGGGGGGCAGGGACGCGAGTCTTCGACGCCGCTAATCCGCGAGGAGATTTGCCATGGAAGTCATTCTACCGGGGGCGCGCAACTAGTTTGCGGGGCGCCCGGCGGCGGGCGGGCGCCGACCCGCGTCCCCCGTTCGGCCCCCGTACGGCGCCGCAGCGGGTCCCGGCGTACCAGGATGAAGGGATCGGTACTCGCCGCAGGGGCGGACACGTGACCTCCCCCACTTCACGATGAGAGGGCGTGCGGGATGCAGTTCGACGACGACGCCAATCTGGACACATCCGAGGTCCAGGATGTCCGGAACAGCCGCATCCCCGGAGGTAGGGCCACCATCGGTGGCGGCATCGTGGGCCTCATCGCGCTGGTCATGGGGCTGCTCTTCGGGGTGGGGCCCGAGCAGCTCGGGCTCTCCGACGGCAGCCCGGAGCCCGCCGCCACCTCCTCCTCGGCCGCCCAGGTGCAGCAGACCTGCAAGACGGGCCGGGACGCGAACGCGCGGGAGGACTGCCGGCTGGTCGCCGTGGTCAACAGCACGCAGGACTTCTGGCAGCAGGAGTTCACCAAGCGGGGCGGGCGCTACACCCCGGCGCAGACGGTCTTCTTCACCGGGAAGGTCGGCACCGCCTGCGGCACGGCCACCTCGGCGGTGGGCCCGTTCTACTGCCCCGGCGACCAGAAGGTCTACCTCGACCTGGGGTTCTTCAACGAGCTGCGGACCAAGTTCGGCGCGAGCGGCGGCCCCTTCGCCCAGGCCTACGTGATCGCCCACGAGTACGGGCACCACATCCAGAACCTGACCGGCACCCTGCAGAAGGCCCAGGACGGACGGCAGGGCGCGAACAGCAACGCGGTCAAGGTCGAGCTCCAGGCCGACTGCTACGCGGGGGTGTGGGCGCACAACGCCACCAAGACCCCGGACAAGGCCACCGGGCGGCCGCTGATCACCAGCCTGACCGAGCAGGACATCAAGGACGGCCTCGACGCGGCGGCGGCGGTCGGCGACGACCGGATCCAGGAGAAGTTCCAGGGCCGGGTGACCCCGGAGTCCTGGACGCACGGCAGCGCCGAGCAGCGCCAGCAGTGGTTCTACCAGGGCTACCGGACGGGTGACATGGCCCAGTGCAACACCTTCCGCTGACTGTCCCACCCTCCTGCGAGACTGGTGACCCGGCTCACATCGACGAGAGGGAGTGATCGCTTTGGCAGGTGTTCCGACCATCTTTCCGACGCTGCTCTACCGTGACGCCCAGGCCGCCATCAAGCAACTGACCGAGGCCTTCGGCTTCACCCAGGCCGCCGTGTACGAGGGTGAGGACGGCGCGGTCATGCACGCCGAGCTGGCCTACGGCAACGGCATGGTGATGCTCGGCAGCAAGGGTCGGGGCGGGGTCTTCGACGCGGCCATGGCCGACGCCGGCCCGACCGGGGTGTACATCGTGGTCGAGGACGTGGACGCGCACCACCGTCGGGCCGCGGAGCACGGGGTGGAGATCCTCATGCCGCCGACCGACCAGGACTACGGGTCCCGGGACTACATGGCCCGCGACGGCGAGGGCAACATCTGGAGCTTCGGGACGTACGCGCCGCAGCTCTGACCCGCGGCGCGCACGTCGACATCGGCTCAGACCCCGCCGGTGTGCACCTGGAAGGCGGCGCGGCGCATCGCCTTGGCCAGGGCCGGGTCGGGGTGCGCGGCCGCGAGCGCCACGAGCACCTGGACGGTGCGCGGGTGACCGACCGCGCGGACCTCGTCCAGCAGCCGGGGCACGGTGGTGCGCACGGCCGAGTCGAGGTGGCGGGCCAGCAGTTCCGCCTCGCCGTGGTCGGCGATGGCCGCGGCGGTGTCGACCCACAGCCAGGTCGATTCCTCGCGGGTGAGCACCTCCTGGGCCTCGTCGGGGTCCACCCCGTCGTGCTCGGCGAGCCAGAGCAGGGCGTAGGGGCGCAGCGCGGCCTCGCGCGACGCGGCCCGGACCTCGGGCTCGGCCCGGGCGCCGACCACGCGCAGCGCCTCGAAGGCCAGGCCGCGCAGCAGGGCGTCCTCCCCGCGGGCGGCGTGCAGCAGCTCGCTGACGGCGTGGCCGACGGGGCGGGCGGCGAGCCAGGCCTGGTACTCGGCGCGGGCCGGGCCGGGGGTGAGCCGGGCGCAGCCGTGCAGCATGGCCGCGGCCGACTGCTCGATGTTCCCGGCGGGGCTCTGCGCGGCGACGCAGATCTGCTCCAGCTTGACCCAGACCGCCCAGCTGCCGAGTGGGGTGAGCGCGGCCATGGCGGGGCCCAGGGTGACGGCGTCCACGGCGGCCAGGCCGCCCAGGGCCCAGCGCAGCAGGCGGGCCAGCGGGACGGGACGGTCGGCGGCGCCGGGCGCCTGGAGGTCGGACGCGGGGGCGTCGTAAGGGACTTCGCAGCGCTCGTCGCGCAGTTCGACGACGCGCTGGCCGAGCAGGTCCAGCAGCGCGGGGACGGTCACCGGGCCCGCGGAGAGCTGGAGCAGGGAGAGGACCTGGGGCATCGACTCGACCACGTCGGCGACGGCCGAGGGGGCGATGTCGGCGGGGGCCGGGTGGACGAGCGACCAGGCGTCGAAGAGCGCGACCCAGCCGCGCAGGACCGCCGTGTCGTCGCGGTCCCAGGCGCGCAGCCGCCAGCCGGGGCGGGCGTGGCCGCCGTGCACCTCGACGAGGCCGGCGAGGCGGGCGCGGTCCCAGCCGACCTGGATCTGGCCGTGCGTCAGGCCCAGGTGGTGGGCGGCCCGTTCGACGTCGGCGGCGGGCAGCGCGCCCGCGGCGGTGGGCCGGGAGCCGTCCGCGGCGCCGAGGTGGTGTTCGGCCCAACGGGCCAGGCGCACGGCGTCCGCCAGTGAGGCACGGGCCCGGTTCGCGAGGTCGGGCGCGGCGGGGGTACCCGCCGGCGGCCGGGGCGTCGGCCGGGTGCTCCGGTCCGTCACTGCCTTGCGGGCCGTGGCGACGGAGCGCGGAGAGACGAGTCGGAGTCTGGAGTCGCGAGCCAACTGCTCATCAGGCTTTCGGGACGTCACGGAAGCAGTCTCGCCCGTCACCGCCCGAAAGCCCAAACGGAACCGTCGGTTACCACTGGAGGGTGATGGCCTATATCAGGACAAACCACCCTTCCCGCCACGGTGGCTACATAAGACACGGTGGCTACATAAGAGGGGTGAGGAACCTGCGCAGGGCCTCCTCGTAGCCCGCGGGGTCCGCGTTCCACATCGCCCCGTGCGGGGCGCCGGCCACGGTCCGCAGGGTGACGAGGTCGGGCCGGGCCGCGGCGAGGCGGCGCGCGGGCTCCCAGGGCGCGAGGGCGTCGTCCGGCCCGTGGAAGATCAGTACGGGCATCCGCAGCGCCGCCGGATCGGCCCCCGGGGGCTGCCGGTCGACCCGGAGCCCGGGGCGGCCCTCGGCGGCCCGCACCGCGAGCGGGAGCAGCGCGGCCGGGGTGCCCCGGGCGGCGGCGAGCCGCTCCAGGGTGGTGCGCCGGTCCAGCACCGGGGAGTCGAGGACCAGGCCGGAGATCTTGCCGGCGAGGGCGGAGCGCTCCGCGGCGAGCAGGGCCATGGTGGCGCCGGTGGACCAGCCGTGCAGGACGACCCGGCGGGCGCCGAAGCGGAGGGCGTAGCGGATGGCGGCGTCCAGGTCGCGCCACTCCGAGGCGCCGAGGTGCCCGAGGCCGTCCGGCGGGAGGGGGGCGCCGAGGTCGCCGCGGTAGGCGAGGTCGAGGACCGGGAGGCGGTGGTGGTTCAGGAAGGGCATGACCACCATCGGGTGTTCCCGGGTGCCGCCGAGTCCGTGGACGGTGATCACCCAGGTGTCGCGGGCGGCGGGCACGAACCACGCGGGCAGGGCGCCCAACTCCCCCGGCACGTCCACGTCGGCGTGGTCGAGCCCGAGCGCGGTGCGCGGGTTGCCCACGTGGATCTGGGGCGTCAGGCGGACCCGGGTGCCGGGGGCCAGCGTGCCGTGGGTGACCCCCACCAGCCGGCGCACGACGGTGTCCGGGTCGTGCGGGGCGTCGGGCAGGACGGCCCCGACGACCGCGTGCACCCCGGGCGCGGACAGCGCGTACGTACCGGGCCGCAGGGAGGCGATCGAGAGGGTCAGCGCGACCCGGTCCGCCGCGGTGGAGTGAACGGTGAGCAGGGGCCCGCCGGGCAGCGGCCGGCCGGGCTCGTTGCGCAGGGCCGCGTCGGCCGCGTGCCGGCCGACCGCGACCGCGGCGACCGTGGCCGCCGCGGCCAGGCCTGCGGCGGCGGTGAGGGTGGCGGTGACGGCCGCTGCCGTCGTCGTTGCGGAGCGCACCGCTCCAGTGTCGACCGGCACGCCCGACCCGGCCAGTGGAGCGGATGGTTCCGGCCAGCGGGGCCCCGCGGAACCCCGCCTCCGCTCAGGTTCCGCTCCGGTGCCGCTCCGGGGGTGATCTGGATCTCGTCCGCAGGTCCGGGCGAGCGGCCGAGGCGGCCGGAATGCCCCCGTCCGGCCGGTAGTCAACCCCGGCCTGACGTGCGTAAATCGATGTATCGACTGATCAACCGGGGCGAGGGGCCCAAACCGACCCTCGGTCGGTACACCGCTCCGCCCGTTCCAGTTCATCTTCCGTTCACCCAGGTTGCCTACGGTCGGCTAGCCACTGACGTCAAACAGAAGCCTGGGTAAATGGAGCACATAACGCTTCTCCTCGGGATCGTGATCATCACCGCTCTCGTGTTCGACTTCACGAACGGTTTTCACGACACGGCCAACGCGATGGCTACCACCATCTCGACCGGCGCGCTCAAGCCCAAGACGGCGGTGGCCATGTCCGCCGTGCTGAACCTCGTCGGCGCTTTCATGTCCGTGGAGGTCGCCAAGACGATCTCCAAGGGCCTGGTCAACGAAGAAGGCATCCAGCCGGAAGTGATCTTCGCCGCGCTCGTCGGCGCGATCCTCTGGAACCTCGTGACCTGGCTGGTCGGCCTCCCGTCCAGCTCCTCCCACGCCCTGATGGGCGGCCTGGTCGGCGCGGCCGTCGCCTCCGCCGGCCTCGGCGCCGTCAACGGCGGCACGCTCGTCACCAAGGTGCTGCTCCCCGCGGTCGCCGCGCCGATCGTCGCCGGTGTGGCCGCGATGCTGGCCTCCAAGCTGACCTACAAGCTGGGCGGCAACGTCGACGCGAAGACCTCCGCCAAGGGCTACAAGGCCGGTCAGATCGCCTCGGCCGGTCTCGTCTCCCTCGCGCACGGCACCAACGACGCGCAGAAGACCATGGGCATCATCACCCTCGCGCTGGTCGCGGGCGGGGCGCTCGCGCCCGGCTCCAACCCGCCGGTCTGGGTCATCGTCTCCGCCGGCATGGCGATCGCGATGGGCACCTACCTCGGCGGCTGGCGCATCATCCGCACCATGGGCAGCGGCCTGACCGACCTCCAGCCGCAGCAGGGCTTCGCGGCCCAGACCTCGGCCGCGAGCGTCATCCTGGCCTCCTCCAGCATCGGCTTCTCCCTCTCCACCACCCACGCCTGCTCCGGCGCGGTCATGGGTGCGGGTCTCGGCCGCAAGGGCGGCGTGGTCCGCTGGTCCACCGCCAGCCGGATGTTCATCGCCTGGGGCCTGACCCTGCCGGCCGCCGCCCTGGTGGCCGCGGGCGCCGAACTGGTCATGCGCACCGGTGACGTCGGCGTGGCCGCCGTCACCCTCTTCCTCGTCGGCTCCTGCGTCGCCATCTGGCTGATCTCGCGCCGCCAGGTCGTCGACCACACCAACGTGAACGAGGCCGCCGACCCCACCGACATCACGGTCGAGGCGCCGGGCGTGGTCACCACCGCGATCGCCGCCGTGGCCGTCCCGCCGGTCGCGGGCACCACCGCCGCGGTCACGGACGAGGCCTTCAAGGCGACCATCCCGACCCCGGCCCCGGCCGCTCCCCCGGCACCGGCGGCTCCCGCCGCCGCGGTCTGACCCACAGAGGAATCGGCAGTATGAAGATCGACTGGGCAGCACTCGGCTCCGTGTTCGGCGTCAGCCTCTCCGCGACCGTCGCCCTCGTGACCCTCTTCACCCTGGGCATCGTGGGCCTGTCGAAGCACGAGACCGCGACCGGCCAGGGCGGCACCGCCCACCTGGCGCACTCCGGCGCGTACGCCTGCTTCGCACTGTGCGCGGTGGCCGTCGGCTACGCGATCTACCTGATCGTCAGCTGACACCCCGGACACCCCCGGGCGCCCCTCGCGCACCAGCACGTCCCAAAGCTCCCCCCGGCCCGCGGCCGGGGGGAGCTTTCGCAGGTCAACGGCAAGTTGACGGGCGTTCGCGGTGCGTGGTGGACTGCCCGAGCCAATACGGCGGCATGGAGAGGAAGTCCGGTGCGAATCCGGCGCGGTCCCGCCACTGTCACCGAGGAGCCGAAGGCTCCCGGAAGCCAGGAACTCTCGCCGCCGGACACGTCGAACCAGGGCGCGGACCCTGAGTGAGGACCTAGCTGCCACATGCGTGCCGATCGCGTTTTCGCGTACGGCGCGACGGCCGGCCTGATCGGCGACCGGATCCTCGGTGATCCGCGCCGCGGGCATCCCGTCGCCGCCTTCGGGCGGGCCGCCGCCACCGTCGAACGAGCCCTGTGGGGCAAGAGCCGCGCCCGGGGCGCGGTCCACGCCCTGGTGTGCGCCGGGGGCGCGGCCGCCGTCGGCGCGCTCGGCGCCCGCGCCGTGCGCTCCCGACCCGCCGCCGCCCGCATCGCCCTGACCGCCGCCGCGACCTGGGCGGTGGTCGGCGGCACCTCGCTGGGCCGCGAGGCCCGTGCCATCGGGGGCGCGCTCGCCGCCGGGGACACCGAGGTGGCCCGCGAGCGGCTGCCGCACCTGTGCGGGCGCGACCCGCAGGCCCTGGACGACCAGCAGATCGCCCGCGCCGTCGTGGAGTCGGTCGCCGAGAACACCTCCGACGCCGTCGTCGGCGCCCTGGTCTGGGGCGCCCTGGCGGGAGTGCCCGGGCTGCTGGGCTTCCGCGCCGTGAACACCCTCGACGCGATGGTCGGCCACAAGTCCCCCCGCTACCTGCGATACGGCTGGGCCTCGGCCCGGCTCGACGACGTCGCGGGCTGGCCGGGCGCGCGGCTGACCGCGCTGGCCGCCGTACTGGCCGGACCGGACCGGCGGGGCGCCGTACGGGCCTGGCGCGCGGACGCCTCGGCCCACCCCAGCCCGAACGCCGGACCGGTGGAGGCCTCCTTCGCCGGGGCGCTCGGGGTCCGCCTCGGCGGGACCCTGGCGTACGCCGGGCGCGTGGAGCACCGGGCGGTGCTGAACGGGGCGGCGGGCCGCCCGGTCGAGGTCGCGGACATCGAGCGGGCCGTGCGGCTGTCGCGCCGGGTGACCTGGATCTCCCTCGGGGCCTGCGTGTCCTTGCGGGTGTTGGTGGCACATTGCACGTCGGGCCGCAGCGGTCCGGCCCGTACGACGAAGGCGAAGGGACGCGCATGAGCGGCGCACGGCGCGGCGGGGGGCTCCTGGTCGCCGGGACCACCTCCGACGCGGGCAAGAGCGTGGTCACGGCGGGCATCTGCCGCTGGCTGGCCCGCCAGGGCGTGAAGGTGGCCCCCTTCAAGGCCCAGAACATGTCGCTGAACTCCTTCGTCACCCTGGAGGGCGCCGAGATCGGCCGCGCCCAGGCGATGCAGGCGCAGGCGGCCCGGGTCGAACCGACCGCGCTGATGAACCCGGTGCTGCTCAAGCCCGGCGGCGACAGCAGCAGCCAGGTGGTGCTGCTGGGCAAGCCGGTGGGCGAGATGAGCGCGCGGGGCTACCACGGGGGCCGCCAGGAGCAGTTGCTCGGGATCGTCACGGACTGCCTGGAGCAGCTGCGGGGCACGTATGACGCCGTGATCTGCGAGGGGGCGGGCAGTCCGGCCGAGATCAACCTGCGGCGCACGGACATCGTGAACATGGGGATCGCGCGGGCCGCGCGCTTCCCGGTGGTCGTGGTCGGCGACATCGACCGCGGCGGGGTCTTCGCCTCGTTCTTCGGCACGACGGCGCTGCTGTCCCCCGAGGACCAGTCGCTGATCGCGGGCTACCTCGTCAACAAGTTCCGCGGTGACGTCTCCCTGCTGGAGCCGGGCATGGAGATGCTGCGGGGCCTGACCGGGCGGGCGACGTACGGCGTGCTCCCCTTCCAGCACGGCCTCGGCATCGACGAGGAGGACGGCCTGCGCGTCTCCCTGCGCGGCGCGGTACGGGAATCCGTGGTCGCCCCGCCGGTCGGCGAGGACGTGCTGCGGGTCGCCGTCTGCGCGGTGCCCCTGATGTCGAACTTCACCGACGTCGACGCGCTGGCCGCCGAACCGGGCGTCGTGGTGCGGTTCGTGGACCGGGCCGAGGAACTGGCCGACGCCGACCTGGTCGTCGTACCGGGCACCCGCGGCACCGTGAAGGCGCTGGCCTGGCTGCGCGAGCGCGGGCTCGCCGACGCGCTGGCCCGGCGGGCCGCCGAGGGGCGCCCGGTGCTGGGCATCTGCGGCGGCTTCCAGGCGTTGGGCGAGTCCATCGACGACGAGGTCGAATCCCGGGCCGGGGTCGTCGACGGGCTCGGGCTGCTGCCGGTGCGCGTGCGCTTCGCGCGGGAGAAGACCCTCGCCCGACCGAGCGGGCACGCGCTCGGCGAGAGCGTCCAGGGATACGAGATCCACCACGGGGTGGCCGACGTGCGGGGCGGGACCCCCTTCCTGGACGGGTGCCGGGTCGGCGAGGTGTGGGGCACCCACTGGCACGGGTCGCTGGAGAGCGACGGCTTCCGGCGGGCTTTCCTGCGGGAGGTCGCGCGCGCGGCCGGGCGGCGGTTCGTGCCGGCGCCGGACACGTCGTTCGGCTCCCTGCGGGAGGAGCAGTTGGATCTGCTCGGCGATCTGATCGAGGAGCACGCGGATACCGCCGCGCTGCTGCGGCTGATCGAGGGCGGGGCTCCGGCCGGGCTCCCCTTCCTCCCCCCGGGTGCGCCGTGAGGGCGGCCCGGGCCCTGCGGGGGCTGTCCCCTACCCCGTCCCCTTCGATCCCCGCATGCGCGGGGAGCATCAGCAGTGAGCACCGCATGAGCACGCCGTACCCGGGGTCATCCCTGCGCAGGCTGGGAGCACTCGGCGACCCTTGCACGATCGGAGCACGTCGGCTCGTGCATCTGCACGCACCACTCGAAGGAGCGACCGTCTCATGAGCAGCCCCCGTTTCCCCTTCTCGGCCGTAGTCGGCCAGGACGACCTGCGCCTGGCGCTCCTGCTCAATGCCGTGAGCCCGGCGGTCGGCGGCGTGCTCGTGCGCGGCGAGAAGGGGACGGCCAAGTCCACGGCCGTCCGCGCGCTGTCCGCGCTGCTGCCGCAGGTCGACGTCGTCGCGGGCTGCCGGTTCAGCTGCGCGCCCGCCGCGCCCGACCCGGCCTGCCCCGACGGCCCGCACGAGAGCGGTCCGGGCACGGCGCGGCCCGCGCGGATGGTGGAGCTGCCGGTCGGCGCCTCCGAGGACCGGCTGGTGGGCGCCCTCGACATCGAACGCGCCCTGTCCGAAGGCGTGAAGGCCTTCGAGCCGGGCCTGCTGGCCGACGCGCACCGCGGGATCCTCTACGTCGACGAGGTCAACCTGCTGCACGACCACCTCATCGACCTGCTCCTCGACGCGGCGGCGATGGGCGCCTCCTACGTGGAGCGCGAGGGCGTCTCCGTCCAGCACGCCGCCCGCTTCCTGCTCGTCGGCACGATGAACCCGGAGGAGGGCGAGCTGCGACCGCAGCTGCTGGACCGCTTCGGACTGACCGTCGAGGTCGCCGCCTCCCGCGAGCCCGCGCAGCGCGTCGAGGTGGTGCGCCGCCGGCTCGCGTACGAGGACGACCCCGCGGCCTTCGCCGGTCGCTGGGCCGATGACGAGGCGGACGTACGGCGCCGGGTCGTCGCGGCACGGGCCCTGCTGGGCCGCGTGGTCCTGGGCGACGGCGCGCTGATGCGGATCGCCGCGACCTGCGCCGCCTTCGAGGTGGACGGGATGCGGGCCGACATCGTGATGGCGCGCACCGCCACCGCGCTGGCCGCCTGGGCGGGGCGGACCGACGTGCGCAAGGAGGACGTGCGGCAGGCCGCGCTGCTGGCGCTGCCGCACCGGCGGCGGCGCAACCCCTTCGACGCGCCGGGGCTGGACGAGGACAAGCTCGACGAGATCCTCGACTCCTTCCCGGACGAGGAGCCGGAACCGGAACCCGACCCGGAGCCCGAGCCGGAGGGCCCGGACGACGGCGGACCGGAAGGCGGACCGGACGGCGGGCCGGGTGACGGCCCCGAGGGCGGACCCGACGGCGGCCCCGACGGCGGGGTGCCGCCGCAGGACCACGGCCGCGATCCGGCGCCGGAGTCCGAACCGGAATCCGCTCCGGAAGGGGATCGGGAGGGGGACTCCGAGCCCGCTCCGGCCCGCGCCGACGCGGCCGACGGCCCCACCCAGGCCGCCGTGGGGGCCGCGGAGCCCTTCCGGACCAAGATGCTCAGCGTCCCGGGGCTCGGCGAGGGCGCGTCCGGACGGCGCTCGCGGGCCCGTACCGCGCACGGGCGCACCACCGGCGCCCAGCGCCCCCGGGGCCAGCTGACCAAGCTGCACCTCGCGGCGACCGTCCAGGCGGCCGCCCCGCACCAGCTCGCCCGCGGGCGCAGCGGGCGCGGCCTGGTCGTCCGCAAGGACGACCTGCGCCAGGCGACCCGGGAGGGACGCGAGGGCAACCTCGTCCTCTTCGTCGTCGACGCCTCGGGATCCATGGCGGCCCGCAAGCGGATGGGCGCGGTCAAGGGCGCGGTCCTGTCCCTGCTGCTGGACGCCTACCAGCGGCGCGACAAGGTCGGCCTGATCACCTTCCGCGGGACCGGCGCCGAGCTGGCGCTGCCGCCCACCTCGTCGGTGGACGCGGCGGCGGCCCGGCTGGAGCAGCTGCCGACCGGCGGGCGCACCCCGCTGGCGGCGGGTCTCCTCAAGGCCCACGAGGTGCTGCGCGTCGAGCGGCTCCGCGATCCCTCGCGCCGCCCGCTGCTGGTCGTCGTCACCGACGGCCGCGCCACCTCGGCGGGAGCGGCGGGCGGTGACGCCCGGGCGCTCGCGCGCCGGGCGGCGCTGCTGCTCCAGGGCCAGCACGTCGCCTCGGTGGTCGTGGACTGCGAGTCGGGCCCGGTCCGGCTCGGTCTGGCCGGGGTACTGGCCGCCGATCTGGGCGGTCCCGCCGTGACCCTCGACGGGCTGCGGGCCGATTCGCTGGCCGGGCTCGTGAAGGACGTGCGCACGGCCGCGTCGGCGCAGCACCAGAACCAGAAGCACAACCAGCACGCGCACCAGACCCGGAACCGCACCCAGAGGAAGGCCGCCTAATGCCCCAGGGACAGCCCACCGTCGTCCCCGACGACGGACTCACCACGCGTCAGCGCCGCAACCGCCCGCTGGTCTTCGTCCACACCGGCCCCGGCAAGGGGAAGTCGACGGCCGCCTTCGGCCTGGCGCTGCGCGCCTGGAACCAGGGCTGGCCCGTCGGGGTGTTCCAGTTCGTCAAGTCGGCGAAGTGGAAGGTCGGCGAGGAGAACGCGCTCAAGGCACTCGGCGAGACGGGCAAGGGCGGCCCGGTCGTCTGGCACAAGATGGGCGAGGGCTGGTCCTGGGTCCAGCGCGACGCGCAGCTCGACAACGAGCAGGCGGCCAAGGAGGGTTGGGAGCAGGTCAAGCGCGACCTGGCCGCCGAGACGCACTCCCTGTACGTCCTGGACGAGTTCACGTACGCGCTGCACTGGGGATGGATCGACGTGGACGAGGTGATCGAGGTGCTGCGGGATCGTCCCGGAACCCAGCACGTGGTCATCACCGGCCGCAACGCCCCCGAGAAGCTCGTGGAGTTCGCCGACCTGGTCACCGAGATGACCAAGGTCAAGCACCCCATGGACACCGGCCAGAAGGGCCAGAGAGGCATCGAGTGGTGATGTCCGTGACCGTCCCGCGCCTGGTGATCGCGGCTCCGTCGTCCGGCAGCGGCAAGACCACCGTCGCGACGGGCCTGATGGCGGCCTTCACGGAGCGCGGCCTCGCCGTGTCCCCGCACAAGGCCGGGCCCGACTACATAGACCCGGGCTACCACGCGCTGGCCACCGGCCGCCCGGGCCGCAACCTGGACTCCTTCATGTCCGGGCCGGAGCTGATCGCTCCGCTGTTCGCGCACGGCTCGGCGGGGTGCGACCTCGCCGTGGTCGAAGGGGTGATGGGCCTCTACGACGGGGCGGCCGGGCGCGGTGAGTTGGCCTCGACCGCGCAGGTCGCCAAGCTGCTGCGGGCGCCGGTGGTGCTCGTGGTGGACGCGTCCTCGCAGTCCCGCTCGGTGGCGGCCCTCGCGCACGGCTTCGCGTCCTTCGACCCGCAGGTGCGGATCGGGGGCGTGATCCTCAACAAGGTCGGCTCCGACCGGCACGAGGTGATGCTGCGGGAGGCGCTGGAGGAGGCCGGGATGCCGGTGCTCGGCGTGCTGCGCCGGGTGCCGCAGGTCGCGGCGCCCTCGCGGCACCTGGGTCTGGTGCCGGTCGCCGAGCGCCGGGCGGACGCGCTGGCCTCGGTGGCCGCGTTGGCCGAGCAGGTGCGGGCGGGGTGCGACCTGGAGGCCCTGATGGCGCTGGCGCGGACCGCGCCGCCGCTGGACTGCGAGGCGTGGGACCCCGCACGGGTGCCCGGCGGCGAGGCGTGGCACGTCCCCGCCGCGGACGACGCCGGGAGGCGCCCGGTGGTCGCCGTCGCGGGCGGCCCCGCCTTCACCTTCTCCTACGCCGAGCACACGGAGCTGCTGACCGCGGCCGGTGCGCGGGTCGTCACCTTCGACCCGCTGCGGGACGAGGCCCTGCCGGCGGGCACGGCCGGGCTGGTCATCGGCGGCGGATTCCCCGAGATGTACGCGCCGGAGCTGTCGGCCAACGCGCCGCTGCGCGCCGCGGTGGCCGCGTTCGCCGCGTCGGGGGCCCCGGTGGCCGCCGAGTGCGCCGGGCTGCTCTACCTGGCCGGTTCGCTGGACGGGAAGCCGATGTGCGGGGTGCTGGACGCCGACGCCCGGATGTCGGACCGGCTGACCCTCGGCTACCGCGAGGCGGTCGCGATCTCGGACAGCCCGCTGGCGCCGGCCGGGACCCGGCTGCGCGGGCACGAGTTCCACCGCACGGTGATCGAGCCGGGCGCGGGGGCCGCGCCCGCGTGGGGGTTCACCCACCCCGAGCGCCGGGTCGAGGGCTTCGTCCGGGGCGGTGTGCACGCCAGTTACCTGCACACGCACTGGGCCGCCCAGCCGTCGGTGGCGTGGCGCTTCGTGGCCGCCGCGCGCGCGGCGGACGCCGGGGCGACGGACGCCCCGTGAGATCAGTCCGCGAGGCCGACGACCAGCCAGATGCCCGCCACGCCGCCCACCGTGCACATCAGTGTCGACAGGGCGGGGTGGCGGTGGTGCGCCTCGGGCAGGATCTCGGCCGACGCGAGGTAGAGCAGGATGCCGGCGAAGAAGCCGAGGTATCCCCCGAGCGGTTCCTCCGGAAGGGTGAACAGCAGGGTGGAGGCGGCGCCGACGACCGGGGCCACGGCGTCCGCGAAGAGCATCATCAGGGCCTTGCGGCGGGCGTTCCCGTACAGGCTCGTCAGGGTGTAGGTGTTGAACCCGTCGGCGAAGTCGTGGGTGATCACGGCCAGCGCGACGGCCACCCCCATCCCGCCGCCGACCTGGAAGGCCGCCCCCAGCGCCACCCCGTCGGCGAGGCTGTGGCCGACCATGGCGCCCGCGGCCGTCAGGCCGACCTGGGGGACCCGGGCGCTCCGTTCCCCGTGGCCGGAGCCGTGTCCGGAGCCGTTCTCGCCGCCGTGCGCGGCCTGGCGGACCGCCAGGACCCGCTCCACCACGTGCGCGACGAGGAACCCGGCCACGAAGAGCAGCAGGGCCAGCGGGACGCCGAACACCTCGTGCCCGGCCGCCCGCATCGCCTCGGGCAGCAGGTCCAGGCCCACCACGCCGAGCATCAGTCCCCCGGCGAGGCCCAGCACGAGGTGGCGGCGGTCGGTGACGCGTTGCGCCGTCCACCCGCCCGCCAGCGTCATCAGGAACGCGCCCAACGCCACGATCACGGCCATAGGCCCCTGAATACCGACTGCCGGGCCCGCGCGCACCTTCACGCGCGGGGTGGCGGACGATGCGTTGTTGACGGCTGACGATGTCGAGGGAGCGAGGACCCCGGGTGGGCGAGCAGGGCGGTTACAGCGGATACGAACGGGTGGTCGTCGGAGTCGGCGGGCGCTCGGGGGTCACGGCCGAGGAGGTCTGCTCCCTGGTCGAGGCGACCCTGCGGGACGCCGGGCTGGCGGTGGCCGCGATGAGCGCGCTGGCCACGGTCGAGTCGAAGGCCGCCGAGGCGGGGATCTCCGGCGCGGCGGAACGCTTCGGCGTACCGCTGCTGACGTACGGGCCCCAGGAGCTGGAGCGGATCGCGGTCCCGCATCCGAGCGAGGCCGTCCGGGCGGCGGCGGCGACCCCCTCGGTGGCCGAGGCGGCGGCGCTGGCGGGCGGTGGTGAGCTGCTCGTGCCCAAGCGGAAGTCGGCGGCGGCCACCTGCGCCGTGGCCCGGGCGGAGGCGCACGACCTGCGCCACCACGGGGACGCGGAGCTGGTGGACGCGCCGGGGCGGCTGGTCGACCTGGCCGTCAACGTCCGGTCGGACACTCCCCCGGCGTGGCTCAAGGAGCGGATCGCCGCCTCGCTGGACACCCTTTCGGCCTATCCGGACGGGCGGGTGGCGCGGGCCGCGGTGGCCGCGCGCCACGGGCTGCCGGTGGAGCGGGTGCTGCTGACGGCCGGGGCGGCGGAGGCCTTCGTGCTGATCGCGCGGGCGCTGGGCGCCGTACGGCCGGTGGTGGTGCACCCGCAGTTCACCGAGCCGGAGGCGGCCCTGCGGGACGCCGGACACCGGGTGGAGCGGGTGCTGCTGCGGCCGCAGGACGGTTTCCGGCTGGACCCGGCGGCGATACCCGAGGACGCGGACCTCGTGGTCATCGGCAATCCGACCAATCCGACCTCGGTGCTGCACCCGGCGGCGGGGTTGGCCGCGCTGGCCCGGCCGGGGCGGATCCTGGTGGTCGACGAGGCGTTCATGGACGCGGTGCCGGGCGAACGCGAGGCGCTGGCCGGGCGGACGGACGTGCCCGGGCTGGTGGTGCTGCGGAGCCTGACCAAGACGTGGGGGCTGGCGGGGCTGCGGATCGGCTACGTGCTGGCCGAGCCCGCCGTGATCGCCGCGCTGTCGGCGGCGCAGCCGCTGTGGCCGGTGTCCAGCCCGGCGCTCGCGGCGGCCGAGGCGTGCGTGGCCCCGGCGGCGCTGGCCGAGGCGGAGGCCGCCGCGCGGCAGATCGAGGTGGACCGGGCCCACCTGTTGGCCGGGCTGGCCGAGTTCGACGAGGTCACGGTGGCCGGGGTGGCGGCCGGGCCCTTCGTACTGATCCGGGTGGAGCGGGCGCAGGAGGTGCGGGCCCGGCTGCGGGCCCTCGGCTTCGCCGTCCGGCGCGGGGACACCTTCCCCGGGTTGGACCGGTCCTGGCTGCGGCTGGCGGTGCGCGACCGGGCGACGACGGGCCGGCTGCTCCAGGCGCTGGACCACGCGCTGACGCTCACGTCGCCCTGACCCGGTCCCGGGGCACGCGCGCCCCGGGCCGGCCCCGCCCCACCTCGCCGGGCACGAACGACCGTGCGAGAGTGTGCCGACACGCACGGTGGCCGGATCCGGCCGGCCCGGAGGTTTCGGGGGAAGACCACGATGAGGACGTCCGCGAGGATCACGACGGGGGTGGCGGGACTGGCGCTCGTCGCCGGGGGCGTCTACGCCGTGCCGCGGCTGCTCGACGACGGCGGTGGCCCGGCGGCCGCGCAGCGGCTGGGCGGCCGCGCGCCCGAGCCCGGCGGGAGCGGCGCGACCACGCCGCCCGGGGCCCGGCCCTTCACGCTCGTCGCCACGGGCGACATCATCCCGTACCCGTCGATCATCGAGCGCTCGGCCCTGGACGCGGGCGGCGACGGGCACGACTTCCGCAAGATACTCGGGGGCGTCAAGGCCGTCGTGAGCGCCGCGGACATGGCGGTGTGCCACCACGAGATACCGTACGGCGAGCCCGGCGGCCCCTTCACCGGCTACCCGACCTTCAAGGCCCCGCACGAGCTGGCCGACGCCCTCAAGGACACCGGGTACGACAGCTGCTCGACGGCCTCGAACCACACGCTGGACGCCGGTTACCCCGGCCTCGCCCGGACCCTGGACCACCTCGACCGGGTCGGCATCAAGCACACGGGATCGGCCCGCGGCGCGGCGGAGGCCCAGACGCCCGTCCTGATCGAAGCGGGCGGCGCGAAGGTCGCCCAGCTGTCGTACACCTACGGCACGAACGGCATCCCGGTCCCCGAGGGCAAGCCCTGGTCCGTGAACCTCATCGACCAGCGGCGGATCATCGCCGACGCCCGCGCGGCGCGGGCCGCGGGTGCGCACGTGGTGGTGCTCAGCGTGCACTGGGGCACCGAATGGCAGACGGCACCCGACCAGCAGCAGCTGGAGCTGGCGCGGGCGTTGACCGCCTCGCGGACCGAGGGCGGGCCGGACCTCGACCTGATCCTCGGCACCCACAACCACGTGCCGCAGCCGTACGAGAAGGTCAACGGCACGTGGGTGGTCTACGGGATGGGCGACCAGGTCGCCAGCTTCGTGCCGCCGGAGATGAAGCGCGGCAACATGGGCTCGATCCCGCGCTTCACCTTCACCCCGTCGACCGAGCGGCCGGGCCGCTATGAGGTGACGAAGGCCGAGTTCCTCACCGAGTACTCGGACATGACCCCGCCGTTCCGCGTGGTGTGCGCGGCCTGCGCCGCCTCGGACGCCGGTCTGGGCGCCGCGAAGCGGTCGGAGTACGCGGCCGTCGACCGGCAGGTGACGGAGGCCGTGCTCTCGCGCGGGGCCGGCGAACAGGGCCTGACGCACGCCGCCCGCTGACGCTCGTACGGGTCCGGCGCGGCTACTGGATCCGGCCGCGGCCCCGGCTGCGGGTCACGACGAGGGCCGCGGCTCCCATGCCGAGCAGGAGCAGCGCGCCGCCCGCCACGTACGGGGTGACCGAACCGGCCCCGGTCTCCGCCAGGTTGGCCTCCGCACCCGCGGACTGGGGCTTGACGTCCGCGACGGCGGCCGGCTTCGCGGAGACCTGGGTCGAGGGCGCGGTGGAGGGCGACGGCGCGATGCCGCCGTTGCCCTCGCAGTGCGCCTCGGCCAGGACCACCTCGCCGGTCACCTGGGCGACGTTGAGGTTGCCGGGGTTCACCGACACCGTGAGCCGCAGGGCGGCGGCCGCGGCGGTGGTCGAGGTGGTCCGCGTACCGGACAGCTCCATGCTGACCTCGCCCACGCCCGGGACGGCGATCCGGGTCGGGCCGCCGGCGGACAGGGTGATCTTCTTGCCGAGCGCGGTGACGGTGCCGAGCACGTTGGAGCTGGCCACCGGCTTCTTCCCCGGCTCGCACACGGCCTTCGAGGTGACCTTCTCCACCTCGATCAGGGCGAGCGCGGGCAGTCCGGGCACGTGGACCTTGGCGTGGACCAGGTTCGCCTCGGCCCGCGCCCCGGTCTTGTCCGCCGTCGCCTTCGAGGTGGCGACGTCGGCGCGCAGGACGTTCACCGGCTGCCCCTTGTCGACCCCGTCCAGGGTGACGGTCAGGGCGGTCTTCGCGGCGTCGGCGGGCGCGCTGACCTCGTTCAAGGTGGCCGTGAGCGGTACGTCGACGGTCTTGTTGAGCAGGCCCACGTCGAGCCCGGCGCGCAGGACGACGGCGCCGGCCTTGCCGGAACCGCCCGCGCTGCCCGTGCCCCCGGCTCCGGGGCCGCCCGTGGCGTGGGCGGCGGGAGCGGTGAGCAGGGCGACCGCTCCGGCGGCGAGCAGGGCGGCCGCGGGCGTGCGGAAGGTGTTGCTGTTCAAGGTGGTGGAACCCCCAGGGAGGTGGGAGCCGTCGCGCCGCCAATGGGGGACATCGCGCGCCGACGGCCTGGACCCCGGAATCTTTACGCACTGAGAGTGAACACGTGACGACCTGGCGTGAGTTCACCCCAAAGGGTGGTTTCCATGCACATATTCGAATCTAGCGGCATGGGAGTGCGCCTCACGCGGCACGGAGGTGCGCCGAAACCTCATGGACCACAGGTTTCGGCCACACCTAACGACCGGGCGCACGGCCGCGTCACGCCCCGGTCAACGCCGCGCGCTCAGCCCCGGATCCGCCCCGCCAGCACCACCCGGCGCGGGTCGGCCAGCACGGACACGTCCGCCCGCGGGTCCTCGCCGTAGACCACCAGGTCCGCCCGGGCGCCCTCCTCCAGACCGGGCCGTCCCAGCCAGGCGCGGGCCCCCCACGTCGTCGCCGACAGCGCGGCCGACGCCGGGATCCCCGCCTTCACCAGCTCGGCCACCTCGGCGGCGACCAGCCCGTGCGGCAGCGAACCGCCCGCGTCCGTACCGACGTAGACCGGCACGCCCGCGTCGTACGCCGAGCGCACCGTGTCGTAGCGCCGCTCGTGCAGCCGCCGCAGATGGGCCGACCAGCGGGGGAACTTGGCTTCGCCGCCCATCGCCAGCTTCGGGAAGGTCGCGATGTTCACCAGCGTCGGCACGATCGCCACCCCGCGCTCGGCGAAGAGCGGAATGGTGTCCTCGGTCAGGCCGGTGGCGTGCTCGACGCAGTCGATGCCCGCCTCCACGAGGTCGCGCAGCGAGTCCTCGGCGAAGCAGTGGGCGGTCACCCGGGCCCCGAGCCGGTGCGCCTCGGCGATCGCCGCCTCGACCTCGGCGCGCGGCCAACAGGCCGTCAGGTCACCCACCTCGCGGTCGATCCAGTCGCCGACCAGCTTCACCCAGCCGTCGCCGCGCCGGGCCTCGCGGCCGACGTACTCGACGAGGTCGGCGGGCTCGATCTCGTGCGCGTAGTTGCGGATGTAGCGGCGGGTGCGGGCGATGTGCCGGCCGGCGCGGATCACCTCGGGCAGGTCCTCGCGCGTGTCGATCCAGCGGGTGTCGGAGGGCGAACCGGCGTCCCGGATCAGCAGGGTGCCCGCCTCCCGGTCGGCCAGCGCCTGCTTCTCGCTGGTCGCGTCGTCGACCGGGCCGTGGGCGTCCAGGCCCACGTGGCAGTGCGCGTCGACCAGCCCCGGCAGCACCCAACCGGTCACGGTGGTGACCTCGTGCGCGCCCGCCCCGGTGCGCGGGCGCTCGTACGAGATCCGGCCACCGACGACCCACAACTCGTCGCGGACCTCGTCCGGTCCGACGAGCACCCGCCCCTTCACGTGCAGCACATCGCTCATGGCCGCACTGTAGCCACCCGCTCGGTACGCTCTGTCCGTAACCTCGAACGAAGAGAGCACCTCGGTGACCAGCACTGCGCCCCACCCCCTCCTTGACCTGCCGCCGCTGACCGCGGAGCGGTTCGCGTCGATCGAACGGGGGGTCGCGGACCTCCTCTCCACCCGCCAGGACGTGGTGATCACCCAGGGCGAGGCGCTGCTCCCGCTGGAGGGCTGCATCCGCTCGGGCGCGCGGCCCGGTTCGACGGCGCTGAACATCGTGACGGGCCCGTACGGGACCACCTTCGGCAACTGGCTGCGGGACTGCGGCGCGACGGTCGTGGACCTGACCGTGCCCTTCGACACCGCCGTGAGCGCGGCGCAGGTCGCGCGGGCGCTGGCCGCGCACCCGGAGATCGACTTCGTCTCGCTGGTGCACGCGGAAGCGGCGACCGGGAACACCAACCCGGTCGCGGAGATCGGCGAGGTCGTCCGGGCGCACGGCGCGCTGTTCATGCTCGACGCGGTGGCGTCGGTGGGCGCGGAGCCGTTGCTGCCGGACGCGTGGGGCGTGGACCTGTGCGTGATCGGGGCCCAGAAGGCGATGGGCGGCCCGGCCGGTGTGTCGGCCGTGTCGGTCTCGCAGCGCGCGTGGGACCGCTTCGCGGGGAACGCGTCGGCGCCGCGCCGCTCCTACCTCTCCCTCCTGGACTGGAAGGAGCGCTGGATCGACGGCGGGCGCAGGACGCTGCTGCACGCTCCCGCCCAGCTGGAAATGCTCGCGCTGGAGGCCTGCCTGGCCCGGATCGCCGACGAGGGCCCGGCGGCCCTGATGGCCCGCCACGCGGCGGCCGCGGCGGCGACCCGGGCGGGAGCGGCGGAGTTGGGGGTGGCGCCGTACGTCATCGCCGCGGCGGACGCGGCCCCGGTGGCCACCACCCTGCGCGTGCCGGAGGCCGCGGCGGTGGTGGCGCGGGCCCTCGCAGCCGACCCCGCGGCCCCGCTGGCCGCGGGCGGCGGCGCGCTGGCCCAGGAGATGGTCCGGGTCAACCACTACGGCCCGGCGGCCGCGCTCCCCGCGGTGCACGCCTCGCTGACGGCCCTGGCCACGGCCCTGTCCGTCCCGCCGACCGCCGCCCTGAACGCGGCCACCGCGGCCTGGTCACGGCACTAGCCGGCGAGGGCGTCGAGCGCGCGGTCCACGTCCGCCTCCGTGTTGTACAGGTGGAAGGAGGCCCGCAGGGCGCCCGCGCGGGCCGCGGTCGGGATGCCCGCCGCCAGCAGCACGGGCTGGCGGTCGGCCAGGCCCGGGACGGAGACGATCGGGGCGCGCCCCGGGACGGGCTCGTGGCCGAGGTCGGCGAGGCCGGCCCGGAAGCGGTCGGCCAGCGCCGTGTCGTGGGCGTGCACCGCCTCGATGCCGACCCGTTCCAGCAGGGCCAGCGCCGGCTCGGCCGCGTGGTAGGCGAGGAAGGCCGGGGACTCGTCGAACCGCCGCGCGTCCTCGGCCAGTTCCACCATCGGCCCGTAGAAGGCGTCACGCCCGGGCCGGGCGGCCGTCCACCCCGCGTGCAGCGGCACCAGGGTCTCCTGCGCCTCCTCGGAGACCGTCAGGTACGAGACCCCGCGCGAGGCGAGCAGCCACTTGAACCCGGCGGTCACGGTGTAGTCGTAGGGCGTCGCGTCGAAGGGCAGCCAGCCGATCGTCTGCGAGGCGTCCACCAGCATCCGCGCCCCGTGCGCGGCGGTGGCCGCGCGGATCGCCGCGAGGTCGGCCGTCCGCCCGTCCGCGGACTGTACGGCGCTCAGCGCGACCAGCGCGGTCCGCGCGCGGACGGCGTCGGCGACCGACTCCAGGGGGACGAAGCGCAGCGCCAGGTCCCCCCGCACCACGAAGGGGTTCATCACCGAGGCGAAGTCGTCCTCGACGCAGAGGACCTCGGCCCCGGCGGGCAGCGCGGCGGCGATCAGGCCGACGTGGGTGGCCACGGCCGAACCGAGGGCCACCCGCGAGGACGCTACCCCGGCCAGGCGCGCGAAGCCCTCGCGCACCCGGCCGGCGATGGCGAGGTCCCCGAAACCGGCCGGATCCCCGGCCCCGGCCGCGTCCGCCATGGCGTGCACGGCCGCCACCGCGGCGCGCGGGAAGACGCCGCAGGTGGCGGTGTTGAGGTAGGCGGTGGTGTGCCCGAACTCGGCGCGGGCCGCGGCGACGAGCTCGGCGCGCGCGGCCGGGGTCACGGCATCGGCCGCCGCCGGGGTCGCCGCCCGGGCGGGGCTCACATCGGCGGGCGCGTCTTCAGTACCGGGAAGATCCATGGGACCCACTCTGCTTCAGCAACGACCCCCCGTCCATGGCCGGTTCGGCCGGATGGACCGGGTCGGGTGCGGGTGCGGGTGCGGGTGCGGGCTCAGGCCCGGTCCGGCACCGCGCACGCGCCGTCCGGCTCGCAGGCCGGCGCCTCGGGCGAGGTGTCGACGCTCTCGCGCCCGGCCCACGCCTGCTCCAGCGCCTGGGTGAAGACCTCGGCGGGCTGCCCGCCCGAGACCCCGAAGCGGCGGTCCAGGACGAAGAACGGCACCGCGTTCGCGCCCAGTTCGGCCGCCTCCCGCTCGTCGGCGCGCACGGCGTCGGCGTAGGCGGTGGCGTCGGCGAGCACCGCGGCCGCCTCCGCCTCGTCCAGCCCGGCCTCGACGGCGAGCGCCAGCAGGGTCGCGGAGTCGAAGACGGACCGCTCCTCGGCGAAGTTGGCCCGGTAGGCGAGGTCCAGCAGCTCGTCCTGGCGGCCACGCGCGGCGGCCAGGTGCAGGAGGCGGTGGATGTCGAAGGTGTTGCCGTGGTCGCGGCCTTCGGTGCGGTACTCCAGCCCCTCGGCGCGGGCGCTGGCCGCCACGTGCTCCTCCATGCCGCGCGCCTCGTCGAGGGTGCGGCCGTACTTCTTGGCCAGCATCTCCACGACGGGGGCGACGGCGCCCTTGACGCTGTTCGGGTCGAGCTCGAAGGAGCGGTGGACCACCTCGACCTCGTCGCGGTGCGCGAAGGCGGCCAGCCCCTTCTCGAAACGGGCCTTGCCTATGTAGCACCAGGGGCAGGCGATGTCGCTCCAGATCTCGACGCGCATGATCCTTCTTCTCTCCGGGTCCGGGGTGGGCTGAGGGGCGCGGAGGGGTCTCCTCCGTCGTCCCAGGGGCACAACGCCCACCCCACGTCCCTCATTCCCCGACCGTCAGCCAGAGGACCTGGTGGGATCCGGCGCGCGGGGCGAGCGGGTCGGGGCGCCAGCCGTGGGCCGCGTAGAAGGCCTGGGCCCGCAGATTGTGCTCGTAGACCTCCAGTCGGACCCGTGGCACGCCCGCCCGGCGCCAGCGCTCCAGGCAGGCGGCGTGCAGGGCGGCGCCGGTGCCGCGGCGCCAGTGGGCGGGGTCGACGTGCAGTTGGGTGAGCGTGGTCTCACCGGCCACGGTCCGGAAGGCGGCGACCCCGGTCAGCTCGCCGTCCTGCTCGGCGCAGAGCACCCCGCCGGTCTCCCCGGCACCGCCGCCGGCGGCGGGCGTACCGTCGCTGCCGTCGCTGCGGGCGACGGCGTGCGACCAGCCCTCGCGGCTGCGGGCCAGCTCGTCCTCTCCCGCGTAGGCGCCCTCGGGTATCCGGCCGCGGTAGTAGGTGGCGCGGGCGCGGCTGTGCAGGGCGGCGATCGCGTCGAGATCGGCGGGGCGTGCGGTCCTGATCATGGGAAAGAGAACGCGCCGGAAACCTCGCTGGTTCCCGGCGCGTTCGTACTTCCGTACGTCGATCGTGAGGTCGATGGTCAGGCGGTGGCTACTTCTTCAGCCACGCGTCCATCATCTTCTGGGCCACCGGCGCGGCCAGCTTGCCACCACCGATCTCGGACCGGTCCGTGTCCGAGTTCTCGACGACCACGGCCACCACGATCTGCTTGCCGCCCTTCTTGCCGTACGAGGTGAACCAGGCCAGCGGTGCGAGGCTGTTGTTGACGCCGCGCTGCGCGGTACCGGTCTTGCCGCCGACCTCGGCGCCGGAGATCTGCGCGGGCTTGCCGCCACCGTCGGAGACCACGGTCTTCATCGCGTCGCGGATCATCGAGGCCGTCTTCTCGCTCATGACCTGCTTGGACTTCGGGTCCTTGAAGCTCTCCAGGACGTTGCCGCTGGAGTCGGTGACCTCGGAGACCACGTGCGGGGCCACGAGCTTGCCGCCGTTCTCGATCGCCGCCGTCACCATCGCCATCTGGAGCGGGGTGGCCTGGACGTCGAACTGGCCGATGCCCGTCTGGGCCACCTGGTCCTTGGACATCTTCTTCGACGGGTACTTGCTCGTCGGCGTGGTCCCGATCGGGATCTTGACGTCCGTGTTGAAGCCGAGCTTCTCCGCCATGGCCCGCATCTTGTCCTGGCCGAGCCGGTAGGCCAGCTCCGCGAAGACGTTGTTGCAGGACTTCTTCAGACCCTCGCGCAGGGTCACGTTGTTGCAGCCCGGCGTCGGCGCCTCGCTCTTCAGCACGGTCGTGGTGCCGGGGATGGTGTACGGGTCCGGGATGCCGGTGGGCGTGTCGATCGAGCTGAAGAGCCCGTTCTCCAGCGCCGCCGCCAGGGTGACCAGCTTGAAGGTCGAGCCGGGGGCCTGCGGCTTGCGCAGGGCCGTGTTCACCATGGGCGCGCCGAGGTTCTCCGAGAGCTTCACCCAGGCCGCCTCGGCGTCCTTGCCGCTGCCGGTGATGCTGCCCGGGTCGTACGTCGGGTTGTTCACGATCCCGAGGATTTCGCCGGTGTCGGGGTCGATCGCGACGGCGGAGCCCTGCACGCCCTGGAGCGCGTCGAAGCCGGCCTTCTGGACGTCCTTGTCGATCGTCGTCAGGACGTTCCCGGGGTCGGCCCGCTTGTTCGTGAGGATGTCCATGAACGACTTCAGCCGGTTGTCCGAGCCGTTCAGGATGTTCTTGTAGATCCCCTCCAACATCGTGGAGGTGTATACCTGCGAGGTGTGGCCGGTGATCGGCGCATACAGCGGGCCGTCGGTGTAGGTCCGCTTGTACCCGAAGTCCTTGCTCCCCTCGGTCTTCACCGAGCCGGTGATCGCCTCACCGCCCACGATGATGTTGCCCAGCGGGTTCGCGTACTGCCCGATGAGGTTCCGCCGGTTGTTCTTGTCGTCTGCGAGCGCCTGGCCTTGGTACGCCTGCACCCATGTGACCCGCACCAGCAGGGCAAGCACCAGAAGCAGACAGAAGACGGACGCGCGCCTGATCGTCTTGTTCATCTCTGAAAAGGACGCACCAGCGGTCCCGGGCGTTCCACTGTGCCCCGATTGTGGCGGGGTTCTCAGCCTTTCTTCATGAGGAAGCCCCCTTCGTAGGCGGCGATGACCGCCTGGGTCCGGTCCCGGGAGCCGGTCTTGGCCAGGACCGCCCCGACGTGGGTCTTCACCGTCTGCGGGCCGACGCCGAGCCGCTCGCCGATCTCGTGGTTCGACAGCCCGCTCGCCATCAGGCGCAGCACGTCGGCCTCGCGCTCGGTCAGCCGGGCGGCCCAGGCGGCGACGGCGGCCGGCCCCGGGTCGTGGGCGGCGGCCAGCGCGCGGACCGCCGCCGGGAAGAGCAGCGAATCGCCGCGGGCGACCAGCCGGACCGCGCCGATCAGCTCCTCGGCGTGGGCGCGCTTGAGCAGGAACCCGGCGGCGCCCGCACGCAGCGCGTCGTACACGTACGAGTCGTTCTCGAAGGTGGTGACCACCAGGATCCGGGGCGGCTCCGCCATGGTGGCGAGGATCTGCTCGGTGGCCCGGATGCCGTCGATCTCGGGCATCCGGACGTCCATGAGGACCACGTCGGGGGCGGCGGCCCGGACCAGGGAGACGGCCTCGGCGCCGGAGGCCGCCTCGCCCACCACCTCCAGGTCCGGCTCGGCATCGAGGATGGCCCGCAGGGCGGTGCGGACCATCCGCTCGTCGTCCGCGACCACGATGCGCAGCGGCGGGCGGTTCACCGGGCGCCACCGCCCAGCGGCAGGACGGCGCGCAGGCTCCACTGCCCGCCCAGCTCGCCCGCCTCCACGACCCCGCCGAGCAGCACCGCCCGCTCGGCGGCGCCGCGCAGTCCCAGGCCCCCGCCCCTGCGGGGCTCGCGCCCGGTGTCCTCGACCAAGGGGTTCGTCATGATCAACTCCAGTTCGCGTGATCCGCCGGGGCGGGATCCGTCGGGTGCGCGGTCACCGCCGCGCGGGCGGCCGGGCTCATGGGCCTTCGGCCGGTGGACGCGCAGCCGGAGGTCGACCGGGCCGCCACCGTGCCGCAGCGCGTTGCTGAGCCCTTCCTGGACGATCCTGTACGCCTCCCGGGAGACGATCGCGGGCAGCTGCCCCCAGTCGCCCACGGGACCCGGATCCTGGCGGGCCGTGATCCGGACGCCCCCCGCCCGGCTGCGGGCCAGCAGCCCCTCCAGGTCGGTGGCCAGGGTCGGCGCGGGCGCCGCGCCGGGCCGCTCGCCCACCCCGTCGCCCTCCCGCAGCAGGCCGAGCACCGCGTCCAGCTCCCCCACCGTGCGCCGGGTGGTGTCCTCGATCGCGGCCAGCGCCTCACGGACGAACTCCGGGTCCGTCTCCAGCACCCGCCGGGCCGCCCCCGCCTGGAGGGTGACCGCGCTGAGCGCGTGCCCCACCGCGTCGTGCAGCTCCCGGGCCAGTCGGTTGCGCACGGCCAGGTCGGCCGCCCGCTCCTCAGCCGCGGCCAGCCGGTCCGCCCCGGTCGGCCCGAGCAGTACGGGCGCCAGCCGGGCCAGCAGCGCACCGGCCCCCGCCGCGCAGAGCGCCAGCGCGCCGAGCAGCGCGACCCCGATCAGCGGGGCGACGTACGCCCCGGCCCCGGTGGCGGCCCAGTCGAGCCCCTGCGGGGTGGTGTCCGCCAGCAGGGTCACCAACGGCAGGGCGATCAGCATCACCCCCAACGGCGGAACCGCCAGGGTCATCCCGCTCACCACCGCCCCGAGCCCCAGGTGCAGGGTCCACCACGCCGAAGCCCGGCCCCGCGCCGCCCAGGACCGCCCGGGCCCCCGCGCCAACAGCTCCCCCGGCACCCCGCACAGGGCCCGGACCGCGGCCACCGACATCGGCCTGGTCAGGGGGAACATCCCGCTGACGGCCACCAGCGGCAGCGCCACCGCATAGGAGACCAGCGTGAGCGGTAACGAGTTGAGGGCGTTGACCCCGCCGTCGGCGGCCCCCACCACCACCTCGGCCAGCAGGAAGTACGGCATCAGCAACGCCCCACCGAGCACCAGGTGCACCCAGCGCAGCCCCGCCCTCGCCAGCCCGGCCCGGGTCAGCCCGAGCCGCTTCGACCCGAGCCGCTTCGGCCCCCACCCGCCGGGCCGCGCTCCGGCCGGTCCGGCCGCGCGCGATCGCCCCCTGCCCCGCCCCATCTCGTCCCCCGCCCTGGTCGGCCCCGCCCCCGCGAGCCCGTCGGCCTCACCTCGGCCGGTCCGCCCGGTGCGCCCTGCGGCGCGCCCCGTGATCCGCTATGCGGTGCGCCATGAGGAACCGCGTGATCACGGCGACCCCGAGCAGCCCGGTGATCATCTGGCCAGCGTAGGCGAGCCAGCTGCCGCTCGTGGCCCCCGCGCCCTCGAACTCCCCTCCCAGCGCGGCGATCGCGAGCCACGCCCCCCAGCTGAGCGCCGCCGCCGACCCGGTCCACGCGACGGCCAGCGACCACCTCATCCCGTCCCGGCCCAGGCTCCGCCCCCGCGCCAGCGACACCGCCCCCAGACCGGCACCGAACGCGCACGCCGCGTGGACCACCGACACCACGGTCCAGTCCGCCGTGCGCTCGGCCCGCTGGAGCGCGGACAGCCCGGCCGAGCCCCCGAACCCCCAGTACAGATAGGTCGCGCCCACCACCAGGCCGGCCACCGCCGCGGCTCCCGCCACCACCCCCGTGGGCGACGGGAGCCGCTGACCCGCCACGCCCTGCCACCGGTGTCCCCAGCGCTGGCGCGCGTAGGGCACGAACAATCCGGCGAGGGCGAGTCCTTGAACGATGAAGCCGCCGTAGACGAGGTCGAACACCCACGGTTCGAGGAAGGGCTCGCGGACGGCCCGCGCCGCTGCGGTGTCCGTCCGCACCCCCAGCGCCCGTATGAGCAACTGCCCCGGGTACCCCGTGAGGATGGGCGTCAGCAACCCGGTGGCGACGAAGGCGGGGACGATCAACGACCAGCCCGGCACCCGCAGCCCCCAGGGCCGGGTGAGCACCAGCGCGAGCAAGATGACGCACGCGTCCATCGCCAAGGTGACGGAATTGGCCACGACGAAGAAGGGCCCGGGATCCAGCAGCACGCTCCCGTCCGGTATCCCGATCCTGCTCCCGCCCAGCCAGACGGCCTTGAGCACCAGGTACGGCACGGTGGCGGCGAGCGCCGCCACCCGCAGGGCCCTACGAACGCCCCCCGGCGCGGGCACGACGGGACCGTCCCCGTGCACCGGCCCGGGACCATGCCCCTGCCCATGCCCCTGCCCCTGCCCCTGCCCCTGCCCCTGCGGGCGAGCCGGGGGCCGTATCGACCGTGCCGACCCCGTCGGGTGTGCCGTCTCCACGGCTCTCGTGTTCATGGCTCAACGGTCCCGTCCCGGCCGCCCCGCCACCTCCCCCGCGAAGGTGATCCGTCTCCCCCGCCCGGGGGAGACGGAGCCGGATCACATCCGGCGCGTCACGACCGTCAGCCGGTCCCGCGCCTCGAACAGCGCCGCCTTGATGGCCCGTTCGTGCCCGGGCGTCAGCCGTGCCACCGGCACCGAGCAGCTCACCGCGTCCCGCGCCGGAGTGCGGTACGGCACGGCCACCCCGAAGCAGCACAGCCCCAGCGTGTTCTCCTCCCGGTCCACCGCGTACCCCTGCTCGCGCACCAGCGCCAGCTCCTCGATCAGCGCCTCCCGGTCCGTGATCGTGTGCTGCGTGACGGCTTGCAGTCGCTCCGGCAGCAGCCGCCGCACCTCCTCGTCCGTGTGCGTGGCCAGCAGCGCCTTGCCGAGCGCGGTCGAGTGCACGGGCAGCCGCCGACCGACCCGGGTGAAGGGCCGCAGGTAGTGCTGGGACTGCCGGGTGGCGAGGTAGACCACGCTCGTCTCGTCGAGCCGGGCCAGGTGGATGGTCTCGGTGGTCCCGTCCGAGAGCCGGTCCAGGGCCGGCCGGGCGGCCGCGACCACCTCGTCCCCGTCGATGTACGAACTGCCGACCAGCAGCGCCCGTACGCCGATCCCGTACCGGGTCCCCTGGGCGTCCGTCTCCACCCACCCCATGCCCACCAGCGTGCGCAGCAGCATGTACAGGCTGGACTTGGGCAGTCCGAGGTCGTGCTGGATGTCCGCCAGGCTGTGCAGCCCGGGCCGCGCCGCGAAGTGCTCCAGCAACTGCACCGTCCGCACCGCGGACTTCACCGGAGCGCCCGACGCCCCCGGCGCCTCAACACCCGACTCGGCTGTCGTCATGCGCGTTCTCGCCCCTCTGCCTTGTCAACCCCGAAGACACGGAAATAGAGTCCACAGCGGATGTGATCATTCATCCACCGGAACGGCGTTCAGAATACTGAACGATTCATCTCCAGCCCAGGAGGCAGTGCGTCATGGCAGGAACACCAGTCTGGAGTGTGGACCCCCGTACCGGGAAGCAGCGCGGGCAGGTCGCGGTCGAGGCCACGCCCCGCGAGGTGGACCGGGCCGTACGGGCGGCGGACGCCGCCCGCGGCGCACTCGCCGACCGCGCCGCCCGCATCGTCTTCCTGCGCGCCGCAGCCGATCTGCTGGACGCCTCCGCCGCGCAGGTCGTCGAGGCTGCCGACGCCGAGACGGCGCTCGGCCCCGGCCGCCTCACCGGCGAGCTGGCCCGGACGACGTACCAGCTGCGGGCGGTCGCCGACGCCGTCGAGGACGGTGCGTACCTCGACGTCCGGATCGACCGTGCCGACCCGGCGCTCACCCCGCCCCGCCCCGATCTGCGCCGCTACAAGGTGCCGCTCGGCGTGGTCGCGGTCTACGCCGCCTCCAACTTCCCGCTCGCCTTCTCCGTCCCCGGCGGCGACACCGCCAGCGCGCTCGGCGCGGGCTGCCCCGTCGTGGTCAAGGTCCATCCCGACCACCCGGCCACCTCCGAGCTGTGCGCCTCGCTGCTGCGCCGCGCCGCCGAGGACAGCGGGCTGCCGGCGGACGTGGTGTCCGTCGTCCACGGGTTCGACGCGGGCCTGGAGCTGATCCGTCACCCGCTCGTCGCCGCCGCCGGCTTCACCGGGTCCATCCGTGGCGGCCGCGCCCTGTTCGACGCGGCCGCCGCCCGCCCGGTCCCCATCCCCTTCCACGGCGAACTCGGCTCCCTCAACCCCGTCGTGGTCACGCCCGCGGCGGCCGCCGAGCGCGCCGAGGAGATCGGCGCCGGGCTCGCGGGCTCGGTGACGCTCGGCGTCGGCCAGTTCTGCGTCAAGCCCGGACTGGTGCTCGTACCCGAAGGAGCGGACGGCGACCGGCTCACCGGCGCGCTCACCAAGGCGCTCGGGGAGACCGAGCCGGGGGTCCTGCTCGACCACCGGATGCGGGACGGCTTCGTCGCCGGGGTCGGCGAGCGGGCGGCGCTGCCCGGGGTCGTCGCCCCGGTCACGCCCGGCGCCGGCGGCGACCACACGGTCGGCGCGGGCTACCTGACCCTCGCCGCGCGCGGTCTGCTGGCCGATCCGCGGGCGTACGGGACGCTGCTGGAGGAGTGCTTCGGCCCGGTCACCGTCGTCGTGCGGTACGCCGACCAGGGCGAGGCCTCCGCCGTACTGGCCCTGCTCCCCGGCAACCTCACGGCCACCCTCCAGCTGTCGGCCGCGGAGTGCGCCGGCGGCAGCGCCACGCCCGCACCCGCCTCCGCACCCGCCGACCAGCTGATCGGGCAGGTCACGCGGCTGGCCGGGCGGGTCGTGGTGAACGCCTGGCCGACCGGGGTCGCGGTGGCGCCGGCCCAGCACCACGGCGGCCCGTACCCGGCCGCGACCTCGCACTCCACCTCCGTCGGCGGGACCGCGATCGAGCGGTGGCTGCGCCCGGTGGCCTACCAGTCGGTGCCGGACCCCCTGCTCCCGCCGGAGCTGCGCGAGGCCAACCCGCTGGGGCTGCCCCGCCTGGTGACGGGCGCGCCCACGGTCTGACCGGGCGGCAAATGCGGTTGCCCGCCCCGCCCCCGGCGGGGCAGGCTGCCGCCATGCCGAGACCCCACGGATTCACGTACGCGCAGCACCACGACGGCACGGTCGTCATCACCCATCAGGGCCGCGAGGCGAGCACGCTGCGCGGGTCCCGGGCGCAGAAGTTCCTGGCCGAGGTGGAGTCGGGGGACGCCCAGCTGGTCATGGCCCGCTGGACCGGCGCGTACAAGTTCGGCAACGAGCGGATGGCGAAGAACCACCCCCGCAACCGTCGGTAGGCACCCCCTTGGACGGCCCTGCGCCAGCCCCGCGGAAGCCGTCCCGCGGCCGTCCCGCAGCCGTCCCGCGGCCGTCCGGGGAAGGGACCCCCGGGTAAGGGAACGGCAAAGGGCCTTCGGTCGTTCTCCGGGCATGACCGCTATGACCCCTGGTTCGAACCTGCCGCTCAATGCCGTCCGCGTGACGGTGGATGTGGCTGCTCCGGTACGGCTGGATGTATCCGGGCTCCTGCTCGCCGCGGACGGCAAGGTGCGCTCCGACGCCGACTTCATCTTCTACAACCAGCCCGCCGGCCCCGGTGTCAGCTACCGGTCCGGCGGCGGTTCGGCGCCGGACTCGATCACCGTGGACACCTCCGCGGTCCCGCCCGGCATCGAGCGCATCGTGGTGACGGCCAGCCCCGACGCCGCCGGCCAGAGCTTCCAGGGCGTCGAGCCCACCGCCACCGTGCGCAACGCCGACGGCGGCGCCGTGATCGCCAGCTTCACCCCGCCGCAGCTGGGCACCGAGACCGCGCTCGTCGTCGTCGAGGTCTACCTGCGGGGCGGCGTCTGGAAGGTCCGCGCCGTCGGCCAGGGCTACGCCAACGGGCTCGCCGGAATCGCCACCGACTTCGGCGTCTCCGTGGACGAGGAGCCCGCCGCCCCGGCTCCCGCGCCCGTCCCGGCATCCGCCTTCCCCCAGGCGCCCCCGGCGCCGCCCGTCGCCCCGCCCGTGGCCCAGCCCGCCGCGCCCGCCCCCGGCGCCGGGAAGGTCAACCTCGACAAGGGCCGGGTCAGCCTCCAGAAGAACCAGACCGTCTCCCTGGTCAAGGGCGGCCGCCCGCTGCTCTCCCAGGTCAAGATGGGCCTCGGCTGGGAGCCCGCGTACGGCGGCCGGGACATCGACCTCGACGCCTCGGTGATCGCCTACGGCCCGCAGCGCAACCACATCGACAGCTGCTACTTCGGCAAGCTCTCGATCCTGGGCGGCGCCATCAAGCACTCCGGCGACAACCTGACGGGTGAGGGCGCCGGGGACGACGAGGTCATCGTCGTGGACCTCGGTCGCATCCCCGCCGAGGCCACCGGCCTCGTCTTCACCGTCAATTCCTTCTCGGGCCAGAAGTTCAGCGAGGTCGCCAAGGCGTACTGCCGGCTCATCGACGCGGCCAGCGGCGAGGAGCTCGTCCGCTTCGACCTCACCGGCGCCGAGCCGCAGACCGGCGTGATGATGGCCAAGCTGATCAAGCAGTTCTCCGGCGAGTGGGAGATGACGGCCATCGGAGAGTTTGTGAAGTCCCGCACAGTGCGCGGCATGGTCAAGCCGGCCGCCCAGGCGCTCTGACGCAGGTGGGCGGGGGCTGACCGCTCCCCGCGCAGCGCCCGGGGTGACCCATGCCACCCCGGGCTCCGCGTAATCCGGAGGTTGTTGTCAGTGCCCGCCCGTAGCCTTGACCCCATGTACAAGTCACTCCCGACCGCGGGTCCCGCCCGCCCGTCCGCCTCAGAGGCGAACGAGGCGATACGGCACCTCGTCGAGACCGGGGTGGACAGCGAGTGGCCCTCCGAGGCGTATGAGTTCCTCCTCGGCGAATGGGCCGCGGGAAGCCGCGAAGAAGTCGGCTCCGCGGCCCTGTAGGGTCACCCGCCGCTCCCCCGGTCCCGGCGACGGCGCCCTGCCCGCCGCCGGCACCGGCCCGGTCCGATCCCCGCCGCCGGCTCCGGACAGGGCCCCGCGTCCCCGCGTCAGTGCTTACGGCGCCACGGCCCGGTGATCGCCAGCATGATGCCCGGGTCCTGGATGTTGGCGAAGAGGGTCCGCCCGTCCGGGGAGAAGCAGACGCCCGTGAACTCCGAGTACTCGGGCTCCGTGGCGCTGCCGATGTTCAGCTCGTTGCGCGCCAGCGGGTAGGTGCGCCCCTCCTCCGTCGCTCCGAAGAGGTGCTGGAGGCCGCTGCCGTCCTCCGCGATGATCAGGCCGCCGTACGGCGAGACCGTGATGTTGTCGGGGCCGTCGAGCGGGCCGTCCACCGTCGGGTCGGTGTTCACACCGAGGATCACGACCAGCTTCATCGTGCGCCGCTTCGGGTCGTAGAACCACACCTGCCCGTCGTGCGCCGCGCCCGGGCTCTCCGTGCGGGCGTAGGAGGAGACGAAGTACGTCCCCCCGTCGGCCCACCACATGCCCTCCAGCTTCCGCGCCCGGGTCACCGCGCCCGGCGCGAACTGCTTGCGCACCGAGAGCGTGCGCGCGTCGCGGTCGGTGACCTCCGCCCAGTCCACCCCGTACACGGTGCCGACCGTGGTGGCGCGCGAGAGGTCGTCCACGAACTGCCCGGCCTTGTCGAAGCACTTGGCCGCCGCCAGCACGCCCGCGTCGGCCGCGAGCGTCCGCAGCTTGCCGCGCCCGTGCCGGAAGCCCTGGGGCGGGGTCCAGCGGTACAGCAGCCCGTTGGGGTTCGAGGCGTCCTCGGTCAGGTAGGCGTGGCCGCTGCGCGGGTCGATCACCACGGCCTCGTGGGCGTAGCGGCCGAATGCCTTCACCGGGCGCGGGTCGCGGTTGGCACGGCGGTCGTGCGGGTCGACCTCGAAGACGTAGCCGTGGTCCTTGGTCATCCCGTTCTTGCCCGCCAGGTCCTCGGTCTCCTCGCAGGTCAGCCAGGTGTCCCAGGGGGTGGCCCCGCCCGCGCAGTTGGTCGAGGTACCGGCGACGCCGACCCATTCGGCGACCTCGCCGCCGCGCCGTACCTCGACGACCGTGCAACCGCCGGCCGCCGCCGGGTCGTAGACGAGGCCCTCGGTCAGCGGGACGGGGTGGGGCCAGTCGGCCCGCTTCCCCTTCAGCTCGTGGTTGTTGACCAGCAGGGTGACCCCGCGGTGGCCCTCGAAGGCGGCCGTGCCGTCGTGGTTGGACGGGGTGCTCTCCCCGGAATCCAGCTTCGTCACGCCGGTGCGGGTGATCACGCGGTACGAGAACCCGGCCGGCAGGGCCAGCAGTCCGTTCGGGTCCGGGACGAGCGGGCCGTATCCGGGCTGCCGTCCCGGGCGGCCGCGCTCGTCCTGGCGGTCGGTGTCCTCGGCGGCGAGGGCTCCGGGGGCGGTGGCGAGGGCCCCGACCGTACCGGTGAGCGCGACGCCCGCTCCGGCGAGGACGGTGCGGGCGGTGAAGTCTCTACGGCTGAGCGGCATGGGGTCTCCAGGCTCGGGAGTGGGCTCGAATCGTGCGGTCGGCGGGGCCAGAATTGCGCCCCCGTGTGAACGGCGGCTGACTTCCCCACCAAGAGGAGTGGTCCCCTTGTTCGCCGCCGATTGGCCGACTCCCGACCAGGAACGGCGCGTTACGCCCCGGAGGACTGCCGCGAACGCGCCTTGAAGGCCGCCTTGCGGGCCTCCTTCGCCGACTTGCGATCCGGGTGGAGCCGCCCCATCGCCTCCAGCACCTGCGCCGTGTACGGGTGCTCCACCCGCCACGCCGCGTCGAAGAAGCCGGTGTGATGTGCCGTCAGGTTAGCCATCAATGCGGGCAGTTCGCCGGATTCGACACCCTCGGCGAGCTGCGCCGCGATCGTGTCGACGGTCAGCCAGAAGACCATGGCTTCGGAAGGGGCCGGGACGTCGGTCGCGCCGCGCTCGGCGAGCCAGACCCGGGCGAGCCCGCCGAGTTCGGCGTCGTCCAGGACCGCCCTGATCACCGGTTCGGCGGCCGGTCCGGCGAGGGCGAGGGCCTGCTGGCAGCGCAGCCGCCGCAGCGGTCCGCCGGGGTCGCCGCCGCGCGCGGCGGCGAGCAGTTCGCCCACGGCCTCGGACAGTTCGCGGCCCTCGATCCACCGCTCGATCTCGGCCTGCGCGGCGCCCTCGGGGTAGCCGGAGACGGCGTCGAGCAGCGCGTCCGCGCCCTTGTCGGCCAGGTCTCCGATGGCGGGCGCCTCGACCCCGGCCTCCCGCATGCGGGCGCGGATCCCGTACAGGCCGAGCGGGGTCAGCCGGACCATGCCGTAGCGGGAGACGTCCTCGTCGTCGAGGTCGTCGGAGGCGGGGAGCAGCTCCTCGTCGTCCGCTTCGGCCATCAGCTCCTCGTCGACCGGACGGAAGTCGACCAGCCCGATCGGCTCCAGCTGCCGGAACTGGTCGTCCAGGCGCATCATCGCGTCCGAGACCTGCTCCAACACCTCGTTCGTGGGCTCGACCATGCCGTCGGGCACGACCATCGAAGCGGCCAGGACGGGCAGCGGCACGGGCGTGTCGGTGGCGCCGCCCTCCGCGACGGTCAGCAGGTACAGGTTGGCGAGCACCCCGTCGAGGAAGTCGGCCTCGCGCTGCGGGTTCCAGTCGAGCCGGGTGAAGTCGATCTCGCCGCCGGAGTCGAGGGCGTCCACGAGGTCGTCGAGGTCGGGCACGGCCGCGTCCGCGAGCACCGCGTCGAGCGCGGCGAGCCACAGGTCCAGTACGTCGCCGGGCGCGCCGCCGGTCACCAGGGCCAGGTCCTCGCCCGGCCCGGCGACCCCGAAGACCCCGTCGCCGTCGGCCAGGTCCGCCGCGTCCGGCTCGGCCCGGTCTGCGGCGAGGCCCTCGGCCGGCCCCTCCGCGAGGCCCTCACCCCGCCCCTCACCACCGTCGTCGGCCAGGTCCTCGATGTCCGTCACCTCGACGAGGCCGGTGTCCACCGCCACCCGCCAGGCCTCGCTCGCGTACGCCGCCCCGTCCTCGTCGCCCTCGAAGCCGAGCAGCCGCACCGCCTCGGGCAGCCGGTCGGACAGGAGTTCGCCGCCGGAGCCGACGGGGGTGCCGGGGGCGGTCCAACGGGCCAGGCGGACGGCGCGGGCGAACAGCGGTGCGGCGAGGGCGTCGCGCGCCAGTTCGGCCTCGGAGTGCAGCCGGACCGGCGGCAACGTGGGGTGCGCCTCAGCGGACATGGGGTGGTTCTCCTCGTGTGAACTGTGTGACAGCGCTCACCAGCGTAGACGCATCGGGGCCGCTCCCCGGGGGCCATCGCCTTTGGTTCATCCCACAGTCGGCTGCCGTATTCCCTGGAGGCCTTGACAACGTCGCTGGCCAGGAACGAAATTGACGCGCGTAGATATCTGCGTGGACCTGTTCGGCGTCCCACCCGGGCCCCGGACCGATCGCGCGACCGCTCCGCTCCACCCACCCACACACCGGAGTTCCTGCCCATGCGCTCCTCGCATCCCCGTTCTGCCGCCGTCGCGGCCCTCGTGGCCACCGCTCTGGCCACCGGTCTGCTCGCCGGGTCCGCCGATGCCGCCGAAAGCGGCGCGAGCGCCGACGCGGTACGCATCCACGACATCCAGGGCACCACCCGCATATCGCCGCTGAACGGCAAGGCGGTCGCCGATGTCACCGGAATCGTGACGGGCGTCCGCACCTACGGATCGCGCGGATTCTGGATCCAGGACCCCGACGCGGACGACAACGACGCGACGAGCGAAGGCGTCTTCGTCTTCACCGGCTCCGCGCCGACCGTCGCCGTCGGCGACGCGGTGAAGGTCTCGGGCACGGTCGGCGAGTACGTCCCCGGTGGCGCGTCCTCCGGCAACCAGTCGGTCACCCAGATCACCAAGCCGGTCGTGACCGTGGTCTCCTCCGGCAACGCGCTCCCCGCCGCCGTCTCCATCAACGAGTACTCGGTCCCGGCCGAGTACGCCCCGGCGGGCGACCCGGCCGCGGCCGGCAGCATCAACGCGCTGACCCTGGACCCCTCGCGCTACGCGCTCGACTTCTACGAGTCGCTGGAGGGCATGAACGTCAAGATCGCCACCTCCCGCGTGGTCGGCGCGACCGACCCGTACTCGGAGCTGTGGGTCACGGTGAAGGGCTGGGAGAACACCCTCAAGCGCGGCGGCACGCTCTACGGTTCGTACGAGTCCCAGAACACCGGCCGGCTCCAGATCCAGCAGCTCGCCCCCGTCGCCACCCAGCCCTTCCCCGTGGCGAACGTCGGCGACCGGCTGACCGGCCCCACCGAAGGCCCCCTGGACTTCAACCAGTTCGGCGGCTACACGCTGGTGGCCCGCACCCTCGGCAAGGTCACGAAGGGCACGCTCGCCCCCGAGAAGACCAAGCCCCAGGCCGCGGACCAGCTCGCGGTGGCGACGTACAACGTCGAGAACCTCGACCCGAGCGACCCGCAGACGAAGTTCGACAACCTGGCGAAGGCCGTCGTCGAGAACCTCGCCTCCCCCGACGTCCTCGCCCTGGAGGAGATCCAGGACGACAACGGCGCCAAGAACGACGGCACGGTCTCCGCCGAGCAGACGCTGACGAAGTTCACCGCGGCCATCACCGCCGCGGGCGGCCCGGCGTACCAGTGGCGCACGATCAACCCGGAGAACAACAAGGACGGCGGCGAGCCCGGCGGCAACATCCGCCAGGTCTTCCTCTTCAACCCGCTGCGCGTCTCCTTCACCGACCGCGCCCCGGGTGACGCGGTCACCGCGACCGCCGTGACCACGGGCGACCAGGGCCAGGCGGCCCTGACCCACTCCCCCGGCCGGATCGACCCGTCGAACGCGGCGTGGGCGGACAGCCGCAAGCCGCTGGCGGGCGAGTTCGTCTTCCAGGGCAAGACGGTCTTCGTGATCGCCAACCACTTCTCCTCGAAGGGCGGCGACGAGGGCCTGACCTCGGTGCACCAGCCGCCCGTGCGCTCCTCGGAGGCCAAGCGGCTGCTCCAGGCGCAGGCCGTGAACGGCTTCGTCAAGAGCCTGCTGGCCACGCAGAAGGACGCGAAGGTCCTCGCGGTCGGCGACATCAACGACTTCGACTTCTCGGGCACCACGGCCGGGCTGACGGACGGCGGGGCGCTGTACCCGGCGATCCAGTCGCTGCCGAAGGCGGAGCGCTACTCGTACGTCTACCAGGGCAACGCCCAGGTGCTGGACCAGATCCTGACCAGCCCGGCGGTCAAGGGCTTCACGTACGACAGCGTGCACATCAACGCCGAGTTCTCGGCGCAGAACAGCGACCACGACCCGCAGGTGCTGCGCTTCCGCCCGTGAACCGCGTCGCGTGACCGGCATCGCGTGACCCGCGTCGCATGACCCGCGTCAGCTGACGCACACCCCGTGATCCGCAGGGGGCCCGGCCGCCGTCCCGGCCGGGCCCCCTGTCGCGCGCTCGGGGCTCGGGGGGCCGGGCGGGCCCTGGAGAGCCGGTCGAAACGGGCCCTCCACCCACCAGGTCGGGACTTTCGGCCCTGGCGTGATACTGGCCACACCCCTACTCAATCCGCGATTTGTCGTGTTGAGTATCCCCACGCCCGATCTTGTACCCCGCATCCTTGGAGGACCGCGTGTTCCCCTCCATCTCCCTCGCGCAGGAAATCGGCATCGCCGTCCTGCTCGTGGCCGCCTTCGTCTGGATCCTCGGCCTCGGCCACATGATGTTCGACAGTCGGTTCCACCACCCGGAACCGGGCGCCTTCGAGGGGCTCGCGGTGATCCCGGCCCAGCGCGATTCCAGTGCCCACCCCCTGGAACGCGTCGAGCTGACCGAGGCGGAGCAGCAGGCCTTCGCGGGCCTGGTCCGCACGATCCCGCTGCACTGACGCGCGCACGCACGTAACGCGAAGCGGCCCCCGGAAGTCCTTCCGGGGGCCGCTTCGCGTTACGTGCGTCAGTTGTGGCTGTGCAGGACCTCGTTGAGGCCGCCCCAGACCGCGTTGTTCGGGCGGGCCTCGACGGCGCCGGTGACCGAGTTGCGGCGGAAGAGGATGTTGTTGGCGCCCGAGAGCTCCAGCGCCTTGACGATCTGACCGTCCGGGAGGGTCACGCGGGTGCCCGCGGTCACGTACAGGCCCGCCTCGACGACGCACTCGTCGCCCAGCGCGATGCCGACGCCCGCCTCGGCACCGACCAGGGAGCGCTCGCCGATCGAGATGATCTGCTTGCCGCCGCCGGACAGGGTGCCCATCGTGGACGCGCCGCCGCCGATGTCTGTGCCGTCGCCGACCACGACGCCCGCGGAGATGCGGCCCTCGACCATGGAGGTGCCGAGGGTGCCCGCGTTGAAGTTGACGAAGCCCTCGTGCATGACGGTGGTGCCCTCGGCGAGGTGCGCGCCGAGGCGGACGCGGTCGGCGTCGGCGATGCGCACGCCCTTGGGGGCGACGTAGTCCGTCATCCGCGGGAACTTGTCGATCGAGGTGACCTGGAGGTGCAGGCCCTCGGCGCGCGCGTTCAGCCGTACGGTCTCCACCTGGTCGACGGCGACCGGGCCGAGCGAGGTCCAGGCGACGTTGGCCAGCAGGCCGAAGAGGCCGTCCAGGTTCTGACCGTGCGGCTTGACGAGGCGGTGGCTGAGCAGGTGCAGGCGCAGGTACGCGTCGTGCGCGTCCAGCGGCTTGTCGTCCAGGGAGGAGATCACGGTGCGGACCGCTACGACCTCGACGCCGCGGACCGCGTCCTGGCGGATCGCCTTGGGCGCGGTGGCGCCCAGCAGTTCCACGGCCTGTTCGGCGGTGAGGCGCTCGGTGCCGGCCGGGCCGGGCTCGGCGACCAGCTGGGGGGCGGGGAACCAGGTGTCGAGGACGGTGCCGTCGGCGGTGAGGGTGGCAAGTCCGGCGGCGACGGCGCCGGTGGTACGCGTAGCAGTCATGCCCGAAACCTAACCGGCGACGGCCCGCCGGAGCGAACCGGTCTCATGTGCCGGTCGCGGCGCGGGTCTCACGTGCCGGTCGCGGCGCGCGCCGCCCCGGCGCGCCGGCGCGGTCGCTCGCCCTGCGCGGACGCGTACAGGACGGCCGCCCCCGCGCCGCCCGCGAGCAGGGCGCACAACGGCCACAGCAGGCCGGGCGCGGCGTCGTACAGCGCTCCGCCCAGCGGCGGGCCGAGCACCACGCCGCTGACCGAGACGCCGGCGTACAGGCTCTGGAAGCGGCCGACGGCGTGTTCGGGGGCCCGGTCCGCGACGTAGGCCGTCGCGGTGGTCTTGTACAGGATCTCGCCGACGCTCAGCAGCAGCATCATGGCGACCGCGCCGGCCACGCCGGCGCCCGGGATCAGCGCCGCGTACCCCGCCCCCACCAGGAGCAGTCCGGCGCCGATGACGCGCAGCGGCGGGCGGGCGCGCAGGGCGACGGCGGCGGGCATCTCCAGCAGCAGGACGACGGCGCCGTTGAGGGCGACGGCGAAGCCGAAGACGCGGGCGTCGAAGCCGTGGTCGGCGAGGAAGACGGGGAAGGCGGAGTACTGCTGCCGGTAGACGAGGTCGACGACCAGGATCGCGCCGAGCAGCAGGAGCACGGTGGGCCGCGCGCGCAGCTGCGACCAGAGGCCGCCGCGGCCCGGACCCCCGTCCCGGGCCGCGGCGGAGCGGGCGGCGCCGCGGGCCGGCACGGCCCGGGCGGTCCACAGGGCGAAGAAGAGGGTGCCGAGGCCGTCGCCGACGAAGAGCCAGTCGTACGAGATCCCGGTGGCGACCAGGGCGCCGAGCGGCGGGCCGATGGCGAAGCCGCCGTTGGAGGCGCTGCGCACGACGGCGTAGGCCTGGCGGCGGGAACCTTCGGGGACGGTCACCGCGACCAGCGCGGAGTTGGCGGCGCGGACCACTCCGGAGGCGTACTGGGCCAGGGGCAGGGCGCCGAACAGCAGTGGGGTGGGCAGCAGCGGAAAGGCCATCAGGACGAGCCCGCCGAGTCCGGAGGCGGCCAGCAGCACCCGGCGGTGGCCGAAGCGGTCGCCGTACCAGCCGCCGGTGAAGTTCCCGGCGACCAGGCCGATGCCGCCGGCTCCGGTGGCCAGGCCGGCTTCGGTGACCGCGAGTCCGCGCGGGCCGGTCAGGTAGAGGAAGACGAAGACGAAGGTGAAGCTGACGACGGCGTTGACGAACACCCCCACCGCCAGGAGCCACACCGCGCGCGGCACGTCCTTGAATCCCCGCAACATGTCCGCCCCCAGGCCTCATCGAGTTAGTTCCTTTTGGGAACGGACTATGTCAGCATGACAGCCTCGGGTCAACGGACGAAGGAGTTCCCATGGCCCAGCGCACCCAGCTCGGCGACGCCGACTGCGCCATCGCCCAGGCCCTCGACGTCGTGGGCGACTGGTGGACGCTGCTGATCGTGCGCGACGCCGCGCGCGGCGTCGCCCGCTTCGACGCGTTCCAGCGGGAGCTCGGCATGTCCCGCAAGGTGCTGACCGAGCGACTGCGGCTGCTCGTCGAGGCGGACGTGCTGACGCGCGAGCCGTACCAGGAACGTCCGGTGCGGCACGAGTACCGGCTCACCCCGCGCGGGCGGGCGCTGCTGCCGGTACTGGTGGCCCTCCAGGACTGGGGGGACGCCTGGATCCTGGGAGAGGGAGAGATGACGGCGACCACCGAAGAGGCTTCGCGGGAGGCGGCGCGGGTGCATGCGCTGAAGGGCACGCGGGTGCCGGAGCTGCTGCTGCCCGACGCCGCCGGGGACCTGCGCGACCCGGTCGCGGACAGCCCGTACACCGTCCTGTACTGCTTCCCCGGCGCCTACGCCCGCGCCGAGTCCTACCCGCCCGGCTGGGCCGGGATCCCGGGGGCGAAGGGCTGCACGCTGGAGTCGTGCACCTACCGCGACCAGCTGGCGCAGTTCACGGCGGCCGGGGCGACGGTGCACGGCGTCTCGACCCAGCGACCGGACGAGCAGCGGGAGTTCGCCGAGGCCGAGGGGCTGCGCTTCCCGCTGCTGTCGGACGCGGGGCTGTCCCTGGTGGCGGCGCTACGGCTGCCGACCTTCCGGGCCGCGGGGGTGAGCCGGCTGAAGCGGCTGACCCTGGTGGTGGCCCGGGACCGGACGGTGGTCGAGGCGATCTACCCGATCACGGACATCGAGGCGAGCGTCTCGGCGGCCCTCGCCGCGGTGCGCCCGGCTTCCTGACCCCGCGCCGGGGCACGTACCGCGCACCCCGGCACCGCGCCCCTCCCCCCGCGACGCACCGCGGTCAGCCGGTCGTCGGTCGCAGGACCCGGGCGAGGACCTCGCGGGCGTACGCCTCGTCGTAGTCGGAGCCCGTCAGGAGCACCTGGAGGCCGATCCCGTCCAAGGCCGCCACCAGCGCCCGCGCCGTCACCGGATCCGTGCGCTCCGCGAGGATCCCCGTGACCGCCTCGCCCCACTGCGCGGCCACCGGCCGCAGCGCGGGGCGGCGCAGGGCGGCCAGGTAGAGCTCGTACTCCAGCTCCACCCGCCCCCGGTCCGCGGCCAGGGCCTCCCCCAGCACCCGGGCCAGCGCGGCCGCCAGGTCGGCCGTCGGATCGGCCAGGGCGGGGCTGTCGGCCAGGGCCCGTGCGAAGCCCTCGTTGGCCTGGCGCAGGGCCGCGACCAGGAGCTCGTCCAGGGTCGTGAAGTGGTAGGTCGTCGAGCCGAGCGGTACGTCCGCCGCCGCGGCCGCGCTGCGGTGCGTCAGCCCGGCGATCCCCTTGTCGCCCACGACCCGGATCGCCGCGTCGATGATCCGCTGCCTGCGCTCGGGGTCGTGGCGGCGCGCGCCCGCCGCCATCAGTGCGCACCGCCCATGTTCAGCAGGACCACCCCGCCGATGACCAGCGCGATCCCGGCGATCTTCGCGGCCGTCGCCGGTTCGCCCATGAAGACCATGCCGATCGCGGCGATGGCGGCGGTGCCGACCCCGGCCCATATCGCGTACGCCGTCCCGACCGACATGCTCTTCAGCGTCTGCGCCAGCAGGGTGAAGGCGATGACGTAGCCGAGCAGGGTCCCGAGCGAGGGCCACAGCCGGGTGAAGCCGTCGCTGTACTTCATGGCGGTGGTCCCGGCCACCTCGGCGGCGATGGCGGCGGCGAGCAGTACGTAGGGCATGTGTACGAGGGTACACATCACTGCGTACGCCCGTACACAGCCGGAAATCCCGTGGACGGGCCCGTACAAGAGCGCATACCGTGTGGCCCGACGCCCTGAGACCGACGGAAGGAGGCGAGTGCCGTGCAGTTCACACCCATCCCGCGCTCCCTCTTCCGCTGTCCCGGCGTGGTTCGTCCGTTCTGACCGGGAGCGCTCCGCACAGCCCTTTTCCCGGAGGAACCCATGACCGATCCGGTCATCCGCACGCTCTCCGCGAGCGACGCCCCCCTCTTCGACGCGCTCCCCGACCCGCTCGGCGCCCGCGAGGCCCATCGACTCACCCGCTTCCGCCCCGACTGGAAGCGCGTCGCCCTGCGCGACGGCGAGGTCGTCGCACGCGGCGCCTGGTGGGGCGGCCCCGACGACGCGGAGCCCGTCAACATCAACTGGTTCGACGTGGCCGAGGGCGAGGAGGAGGCCGGGGCCGCGCTCCTGCGCTCCGCCCCCCGGCAGGTCGAGCTGGAGATCAACCTGCCCGGTGGCTGGCGGGAGGAACCCCACCTGCGGGCCGCCGCCGAGACCCGCTTCGCCGCCGCGCGGGCCGCCGGGTACGCACTCCTGGTGGAACGCTTCCTGTACCGCTGGACCCCGCAGCGGGGCCTGCCCGAGCGGCCCGGACGTCTGCGCTTCCGCGGCGAACCCGACGACGCGGTGTTCTTCGACGCGTTGCGCCGCATCCACTCCGTCACCCTGGACGCCCACGCGCGACGGGCCGTCGCGGAGGGCGGCTTGGACCAGGCGGCCCAGGAGGAACTCGACTTCTTCCACTGGTGCCCCTCCCCACGGGAGTGGTGGCAGCTCGCGCACACGCCGGAGGGCGAACTGGCCGGCATCCACATCCCGGCCCACAACCCCTCCGGCCCGACCGTCGGCTTCATCGGGGTCCTCCCGGAACAGCGCGGGCACGGCTACGCCTACGACCTCCTCGCGGAGTGCACCCACTTCCTGGTGGAGCGGGGCGCGGAGTTCGTCACCGGAGCCACGGACCGGGGCAACTTCCCCATGGCGGCCCACTTCACCAGAGCCGGCTTCCCGGTCGTCCGCGAACGCCTCAACTTCCACCCGGCGGCCGAGCCGGCCAGCGATGCGTAGCCGGTGACCGGCGAGGGGGGGGGGGGGGGGGACCCGGGGGGGGGGGGGGGGGGGCCGCCCCCTCCCCCCCCCCGGCGCGTTCGTACCCGCCCACCATAAACAATC
>NZ_JBVHUE010000033.1:82631-99204 GCF_055565515.1 Streptomyces sp. NPDC028419
CACCTAGCCCCACCCCCCAAGCGAGGATACCACGACACGCACCGCCCCTCCCCCCCCCCCCCCCCCCCCCCCCCCCCCCCCCCCCCCCCCCCCCCCCCCCCCCCCGCCCCGGCTCCGTGCTGGAGCCGGCCTAGCCGACCTAGCCGACCTAGCCGACCTAGCCGACCTAGCCGACCGTGAACCAGCCCGAGCGCGACTTCTTCCATTCCGGGTGCGTCAGGTCCTTGGCCTCGACGCCGTCCCCGTACAGGTCGGCCGAACCGCAGTCGGTGATCAGCTGCACCCGGGCCCCCGGCACGTTCAGGTCCGGCACGTCGACGATGGCCTCCCAACCGCCCGCGTCGCTGGTCGGCAGGTCGGTCCGCTTCACCGGGGCGTGCCCGGCCACCCCGTCCCAGGAGTAGAGGGCGTAGGGGTCGGTGTTGTCGTCGGCGGCCCAGGAACCGGCCAGGATCAGGTACTGGTTCGCCGCGTTCTTGCGGATGTCACGGATCGCGAGGCCGCCGAGGTCCAGCTCGATGCCGGCGCCGAAGACGGCCTTGGAGCCGCTGGAGAGCACCTTGTCGAAGTTGGTCACCGGCACGATCAGCGCCTTGCCGCCGGGCACCGCGGGCGCCAGCGGCGCGCGGAAGCCGACGTAGGCCGTGGTGGTGGAGCCGGGCGCGAACTCCAGGCCCTCCACGTTGAATCCGTCGATCTGCTTGGGCGCCTCGCCGGCCGCCGTCCCCGCGGCGAAGCCGTAGCGGTTCCCGTTCGCCTTGTCCCAGGCCACCAGGTCGTCGCGCAGGCTCTTGTACGCACGGCCGTAGCCGAGCTGGGTGGTGGCGCCGGAGCCGCTGACCGTCGTGGTGAAGACGGTGTTGCGGGGGGCCTTGTACTCGCCGTCCTTGTTGTTGCCGAGCGAGCCGGTCCAGTAGATGGTGTTGCCGACGCGGGTGGCGCCCTCGATGTCGACTTCCTTGGTGACCCCGAGCTGCGAGCTGAAGTCCCAGGTCCTGACGGGCGCGCCGGAGCGGGAACGGTCGTACAGGCGGAGCACGTTGGACTCGTCGTCCGCGACGACCGTGTAGCCGCCGCCGACGTCCACGGCGGCCGAGGAGTCCGAGGAGCCGGTGAGGTAGCGGGCGTCGGCCGGGTTCCGCACGGCCGCCGAGGCGGCGTACGCCAGGGTCCTGGTGGCGCTCTTGCCGCCCAGGCCGGTCACCTTGATGGTGAGGTTGGTGTACCCGCGACCGCGTGCGGTGACGGCGAGCTGCCGTACCGCTCCGGCTCCGGTGACGCTCACGTCGCCGGTCCCGGCCACCGAGGACTTGCTCGACGCGGAGGCGCTCACGGTGAGCGCGGAGACGTCGGCGCCGCTCTGGGCGACGGTGACGTCGACGAGCGGGTCACCGACCCCGCCCACGGCCCCGGAGAGGTAGCCGGCGGACAGCGAGATGGTCGGCGTGCCGTAACTGGCGGCCTGCGCGGGCAGGTTCGTCAGTCCGGCCACCATCAGGGCGGCGATCGCGGCGGTGCTGAGCTGCTTCTTCATCGGGTACCCCCACGGACGGAATCGAGCGTGAACCATGCGGACCGGGACTTCTTCCACTCGGGGTGGGCGAGGTCCTTGGCCTCGGTGCCGTCGCCGTACAGGTCGGCGGAGCCGCTGTCGGTGATCAGCTGGACGCGGGCGCCGGGCGCCCGCAGGTCGGGTACGGCGACCACGGCTTCCCAGCCACCGGGGTCGGTGGTGGGCAGGTCGAGGCGCTTCTTCGGAGCGTGCCCGGCCACCCCGTCCCAGGAATAGAGGGTGTAGGGGTCGGTGTTGTCGTCGGCGGCCCAGGAACCGGCCAGGATCAGGTACTGGTCCGCCGCGTTCTTGCGGATGTCGCGGATCGCGAGCCCGCCCAGGTCCAGCTCGATGCCCGCGCCGAAGACGGCCTTGGCACCCTTCGCCACCACCTGGTCGAGGTTGGTGACGGGCACGATCAGCGCCTTGCCGCCGCGCACGGCCGGCGCCAGCGGCGCGCGGAAGCCCAGGTAGGCCGTGGTCGTGGAGCCCGGCGCGAACTCCAGCCCCTCCACGTTGAATCCGTCGATCCGCTTGGGGACCTGCCCGGCGGCGGTGCCGGCGGCGAAGCCGTAGCGGTTCCCGTTCGCCTTGTCCCAGGCCACCAGGTCGTCCCGCAGCCCCTTGTAGGCGGCGGTGAAGGTGACCTCGGTGGCGGCGCCGGAGCCGGTGATCCTCGTGGTGAAGACCGTGTTCCGTTCCGCCTTGTACTTGCCGTCCTTGTTGTTGCCGAGCGAACCGGTCCAGTAAACGGTGTCGCCGACCCGGGCGGCGGCCTCGATGTCGACTTCCTTCTTCACCCCGAGGGCCGCGCCGAGGTCCCAGGTCTTGACCGGCGCGCCGGAGCGGGAACGGTCGTACAGCCGCAGCACGTTGGACTCGTCGTCGGCCACCAGCGCGTACCCGCCGCCCGCGTCCACGGCCGCCGAGGCGTCCGAGGAACCGGTGAGGTAGCGCGTGCCCGCGCCCCCGGCGCTCACCCGCGCGGAGGCGGCGTAACCGAGGGTGGCGGTGGCGCGCTTCCCGCCGCGGCCGGTGACCGTGACGGTGAGGTCGGTGCGGCCCTGTGCGCGCGGGCGGACGGTGAGCCGGCGGCCGCCGCGGGTCCGGTCGACGCGTACGTCGTCCACGCGGGCGACCGCCGGGTTGCTGGAGGCGGTGACGGTGACCTTGAGGAGGGCCTCCGGGGCCCCGGCCTGGCTCACGTCCACGCCGACGCCCGGGTCGCCGGTGGCGCCCACGGCCCCCGAGAGGAAGCCGGCGGAGAGCGCGATGGCCGGCGTCGACCGCTCGGCGGCGAAGGCGGGCCCGGTGAGCCCGGCGACGAGCAGGGCGGCGGCCCCTGCGGCTCCCACGGCGGCCAGGCGGCGTACCGGTGAAGGACGAACGGTCACGGAGGGTCCTCTCGACTGCTGCGCCACGACGTGACGGCCGTCGAGAAGATTCGGCCACCTCGGCCAACTCCCGGTGCACGGAACTCATCCGTACGGAGAACTCGGGGAACGGAGAACTCCGGTAACGGACAGGGCCCCCGGCACGGTGTGCCGGGGGCCCTGTCCACCGCAGTGCGGTCAGGCGCGGATCAGACGTTGAAGCCGAGCGCGCGCAGCTGCTCGCGGCCGTCGTCGGTGATCTTGTCCGGGCCCCACGGCGGCATCCACACCCAGTTGATGCGCAGCTCGTTGACGATGCCCTCCGTCGCCGACTTCGCCTGGTCCTCGATCACGTCGGTCAGCGGGCAGGCCGCGGACGTCAGCGTCATGTCGAGGGTGGCGATGTTCGCGTCGTCGACGTGGATGCCGTAGATCAGGCCCAGGTTGACGACGTCGATGCCCAGCTCGGGGTCGACCACGTCGTAGAGGGCCTCGCGGACCTCTTCCTCGCTGGCCGGCTTGATCGACGCCTCGGGCGTCGCGTTCTCGGTCATGCCGTCTTCCTCTCCGCGTCGCCCAGAACCTGGGCGGTCGCGTCCTTCCACGCCATCCAGCTCAGCAGAGCACACTTGACCCGCGCGGGAAACTTGGCGACGCCGGCGAACGCGACCGCGTCCTCCAGCACCTCTTCCATGGCCTCGTCGGGCTCGATCTTGCCCTTCGACTGCATCAGCTCCAGGAAGGTCTCCTGGATCCGGCGCGCGTCGGCGAGGTCCTTGCCGACCAGCAGCTCGTTCAGCACGGACGCGCTGGCCTGGCTGATGGAGCAGCCCTGGCCCTCGTACGAGACGTCGGTGAGCGTCTCGCCGTCGTACTTCACGCGCAGCGTGATCTCGTCCCCGCACGTCGGGTTGACGTGGTGCACCTCGGCGTCGCCGTCGCGCAGGCCACGCCCGTGCGGGTGCTTGTAGTGGTCCAGGATCAGTTCCTGGTACATCGAATCCAGCTTCACAGCGTCCTCGTCCTCGTCAGCCGAAGAAGTTCCGTACGTGCTCCAGCCCGTCGATCAGCGCGTCGACCTCGGCAGGAGAGGAGTACAGGTAGAACGACGCTCGCGTGGTGGCGGGAATTCCGTAGCGCAGGCAGACGGGGCGCGCGCAGTGGTGTCCCACGCGGACCGCGATGCCCTGCTCGTCCAGGACCTGGCCGACGTCGTGGGGGTGGATGTCCCCCAGCGTGAAGGAGATGGCCGCGCCGCGGTCCTCGGCCGTGGTGGGGCCGATGATCCGCAGGTCGGGGACTTCGAGCAGGCGCTTGACCGCGTACTCGGTGATCGCGTGCTCGTGCGCGGCGATCTTGTCCATGCCGATCGCGGTCAGGTAGTCCACGGCCGCGCCGAGGCCGACGGCCTGGGCGATCGGGGGCGTGCCCGCCTCGAACTTGTGCGGCGCGGGAGCGTAGGTCGAGGCGTGCATCGACACGGTCTCGATCATCTCGCCGCCACCGAGGAACGGGGGCAGGTCCTCCAGCAGCTCCTGGCGTCCCCACAGGACGCCGATGCCGGTCGGGCCGCACATCTTGTGACCGGTGAAGGCCACGAAGTCGGCGCCGAGCGCCTGCACGTCGAGCGGCATGTGCGGAGCGGCCTGCGAGGCGTCGATCAGCACCAGCGCGCCGACCTCCTGCGCGCGCCGGACGATCGCCTCGGTCGGGTTGACCGTGCCCATGATGTTGGAGACCAGCGTGAAGGAGACGATCTTCGTCTTCTCCGTGATGACCTCTTCGATGTTGGACAGGTCGAGCCGGCCGTCGTCGGTGAGGCCGAACCACTTCAGCTTCGCGCCGGTGCGCTGCGAGAGCAGCTGCCACGGCACGATGTTGGAGTGGTGCTCCATCTCCGTGATGGCGATCTCGGTGTCGCGGTCGACCCGGTAGGGCTCGTCCGCCCAGCCGAGCATGTTCGCGACCAGGTTGAGCGACTCGGAGGCGTTCTTGGTGAAGATCACCTCGTCGCGGCTCGGCGCGTTGATGAAGGCCGCGACCTTGTCACGGGCGCCCTCGTACAGCGCCGTGGCCTCCTCGGCGAGCACGTGCACGCCGCGGTGGACGTTGGCGTTGTGCTGCTCGTAGTACTCGTTCAGCGCGTCGAGCACCTGGCGCGGCTTCTGCGAAGTCGCCGCGTTGTCCAGGTAAACGATCTTCTTCCCGTCGTGGACCACACGATCCAGCAGGGGGAAGTCCTTGCGGATCGCCTCGATGTCGAGGAGGCCAGGCAGCTGTGTCACGCGGTAGCGCCACCCTTCGTGCTGTACGCCTCGTAGCCCTCGGCCTCGAGCTTGTCGGCGAGTTCGGCGCCGCCGGACTCGACGATGCGGCCCTCGGAGAAGACGTGGACGAAGTCGGGCTTGATGTAGCGGAGGATCCGCGTGTAGTGCGTGATCAGCAGGGTGCCGACCTCGCCCGTCTCGCGGACGCGGTTGACGCCCTCGGAGACCTGGCGCAGCGCGTCGACGTCGAGGCCGGAGTCGGTCTCGTCGAGGATCGCGATCTTCGGCTTGAGGAGCTCCAGCTGGAGGATCTCGTGGCGCTTCTTCTCACCGCCGGAGAAGCCCTCGTTGACGTTGCGCTCGGCGAAGGCCGGGTCCATCTGGAGCTGCTCCATCGCGGACTTGACCTCCTTCACCCAGGTGCGCAGCTTGGGGGCTTCGCCGCGGATCGCCGTGGCCGACGTGCGCAGGAAGTTGGAGACCGAGACGCCGGGGACCTCGACCGGGTACTGCATGGCGAGGAAGACGCCCGCGCGGGCGCGCTCGTCGACCGACATCTCCAGGACGTCTTCGCCGTCGAGGGTCACGGTGCCACCGGTGATGGTGTACTTCGGGTGACCGGCGAGCGAGTACGCGAGGGTGGACTTGCCGGAGCCGTTCGGACCCATGATGGCGTGCGTCTCACCCTGCTTGACGGTGAGGTCGACGCCCTTGAGGATCTCGCGGGCGCCGTTTTCGGCCTCGACGGAGACGTGCAGGTCGTGGATTTCAAGCGTTGCCATGGATACCTCAGGACTCCTGGGTGAGGGAGGCGCGTACGTCAACAAGGACGCTGCCCCCTTCGATCTTGACGGGGTATACGGGTACGGGGCGCGTCGCCGGAAGACCGGACGGCTTGCCGGTCCGCAGATCGAACGCCGAGCCGTGCAGCCAGCATTCGATCATGCAGTCGTCGACCTCGCCCTCCGAGAGGGAGACGTTCGCGTGCGAGCAGATGTCGTTGATCGCGAACACCTCCCCCTCGGTGAGGACGACGGACACCGGCGTGCCGTCGAGTTCCACCCGCTTGGGGGTGTCCGTCTCCAGCTCGCTCAGCGCACAGGCCTTGACGTAGGTCATCAGACGGACGCCGCCAGCTCGGTGTCGATCTTCGCCAGCAGGCGCTCCTCGATGTCGTCGACACCGATCTGCTGGACCAGCTCGGCGAAGAAGCCGCGCACGACCAGGCGGCGGGCCTCGTCGGCCGGGATGCCGCGGGACTGGAGGTAGAAGAGCTGCTCGTCGTCGAAGCGGCCGGTCGCGGAGGCGTGGCCGGCGCCGACGATCTCGCCGGTCTCGATCTCCAGGTTCGGCACCGAGTCGACGCGCGCGCCGTCCGTGAGGACGAGGTTGCGGTTCATCTCGTAGGTGTCGGTGCCCTCGGCGGTCTTCTCGATGAGGACGTCACCGATCCACACCGCGTGCGCGTCCTGGCCCTGCAGCGCGCCCTTGTAGACCACGTGGGACTTGCAGTGCGGGGCGACGTGGTCGACCAGGAGGCGGTGCTCCTGGTGCTGGCCCTTGTCGGTGAAGTACAGGCCGAGGAGCTCGGCCTCGCCGCCGGGACCGGCGTAGTTCACGCGCGGGTGCAGACGGACGAGGTCACCGCCGAAGGTGATCACGATCGACTTGAAGCTCGCGTCACGGCCGATCAGCGCGTTGTGCTGGGAGCAGTGGACGGCGGTGTCGTCCCAGTCCTGGACCGAGACCACGGTGAGCTTGGCGCCGTCGCCGACCAGGAAGTCGACGTTGGCGGCGCGGACGCCGTCACCGGTGTGGTCGATGACGATGATCGCCTCGGCGAAGGCCTGCACGTCGAAGACCGTGTGGCCGAAGGTGGTGCCGCCCTCGCCGTGCAGCGAGACGCGCACCGGCTCGGTGAGCACCTGCTCCTTGGGCACGGTGACGACCGTGGCCTTGGCGAACGAGGAGAACGCCTGGGCCGCGACGCGGTCGACCGGGGTACCGGCCTTGCCGACGCGGGCGTCGTCGCGGTCCACCGACTCGATGGTGACGCCCTCGGGCGCGTCGATCTGCGCCTTCATGGTGCCGTTGGCGACCGCGGTGCCGTCGTGGAGACCACGCAGGCGGGCCAGCGGGGTGAAGCGCCACTCTTCCTCACGGCCGTGCGGCACGGGGAAGTCCGCCACGTCGAAGGACGGGGGCGCGCTCATCCGGGTGGCGACGGTGGACTCGGCGGCCACCGCGATCGCGCCGGCGGTGGTGGAGCCCACCGGAATGCTCTGAGCCTCTGCCATGGCTGTCGTCTTGCTCTCTTCCTGCGTCGTGCGTCAAAGGGATCTGCGCTGCGGGGCGGGCGGTCGAACTAGCCGACCGAACCCTCCATCTGCAGCTCGATCAGCCGGTTCAGCTCCAGCGCGTACTCCATCGGCAGCTCGCGCGCGATCGGCTCGACGAAGCCGCGCACGATCATCGCCATCGCCTCGAACTCGGTCAGACCGCGGCTCATCAGGTAGAAGAGCTGGTCGTCGGAGACCTTGGAAACGGTGGCCTCGTGGCCCATGGAGACGTCGTCCTCGCGGACGTCCACGTACGGGTACGTGTCCGAGCGGGAGATCGTGTCGACCAGCAGGGCGTCACAGAGCACGTTCGACTTGGAGCCGTGCGCGCCCTCGCCGATCTCGACCAGACCGCGGTACGAGGTGCGGCCACCACCGCGGGCCACCGACTTGGAGACGATGTTCGAGGAGGTGTTCGGCGCCATGTGGACCATCTTGGAGCCGGCGTCCTGGTGCTGGCCCTCGCCCGCGAAGGCGATGGAGAGGGTCTCGCCCTTGGCGTGCTCGCCCATCAGGTAGACGGCCGGGTACTTCATGGTGACCTTGGAACCGATGTTGCCGTCGATCCACTCCATGGTCGCGCCCTCGTACGCCACGGCGCGCTTGGTGACCAGGTTGTAGACGTTGTTCGACCAGTTCTGGATCGTCGTGTAGCGGCAGCGGCCGCCCTTCTTCACGATGATCTCGACGACGGCGCTGTGCAGCGAGTCCGAGGAGTAGATCGGGGCGGTGCAGCCCTCGACGTAGTGGACGTAGGCGTCCTCGTCCACGATGATCAGCGTCCGCTCGAACTGGCCCATGTTCTCCGTGTTGATGCGGAAGTAGGCCTGGAGCGGGATGTCGACCTTGACGCCCTTGGGGACGTAGATGAACGAGCCGCCCGACCACACGGCGGTGTTCAGCGACGCGAACTTGTTGTCGCCGACCGGGATGACCGTGCCGAAGTACTCCTGGAAGAGCTCCGGGTGCTCCTTGAGCGCGGTGTCCGTGTCGAGGAAGATCACGCCCTGCTCCTCCAGGTCCTCACGGATCTGGTGGTAGACGACCTCGGACTCGTACTGGGCCGCGACACCGGCGACGAGGCGCTGCTTCTCCGCCTCCGGGATGCCGAGCTTGTCGTACGTGTTCTTGATGTCCTCGGGCAGGTCCTCCCAGGAAGCGGCCTGCTTCTCGGTCGAACGCACGAAGTACTTGATGTTGTCGAAGTCGATGCCCGAGAGGTCGGAGCCCCAGTTGGGCATGGGCTTCTTGCCGAACAGCTTGAGGCCCTTGAGGCGGAGCTTCAGCATCCACTCCGGCTCGGACTTCTTCGCCGAGATGTCGCGGACGACCTCTTCGGACAGACCCCGCTTGGCCGTGGCACCGGCCGCGTCGGAGTCGGCCCAGCCGTATTCGTAGGTGCCCAGGCCATCCAGCTCAGGGTGAGCGATCTCCGTGGTCATGCGGGGTTCCTCCCGGCGGTGCGTACAGAAGTTGATGCTGACGTGTCGGTCTGTGGGGCGTGTGCGCCCGGCCCGCTGCCGCGCGGGATGAAGGTGGTGCACACCCCGTCGCCGTGGGCGATGGTGGCGAGCCGCTGCACGTGCGTCCCGAGCAGGCGGGAGAAGACCTCGGTCTCCGCCTCGCACAGCTGTGGGAACTGCTCGGCCACGTGGGCGACCGGGCAGTGATGCTGGCAGAGCTGCTCTCCACTGTGCGGCCCCGGGGCGCTCTTCGCCGTAGCAGCGTACCCGTCCGCGGTCAACGCCCTGGCAAGGGCCTCGGTGCGGTCCGCGGGGTCCGCCGCTTCGACCGCTTCGCGGTAGGCCCGCGCCGGCGCCTCCATCCTCGCCCGGGCGAAGGCGGCGACCGCCGCTTCGCCCTGCTCCCCGCCGCCGGCGGACCGCGCGATCCAGCGCAGGGCCTCGGTGGCGAGGGCGTCGTAGGACTGGTCGAAGGCGTCCCGGCCGCAGTCGGTGAGCGCGAAGACCTTGGCGGGCCGGCCCCGGGTGCGGGCGCCGTACACCCGCTGCTCCCTGGCGGCGACCACGTCGTCCGCGAGGAGCGCGTCGAGGTGGCGCCGGACGGCGGCCTGGGTGAGGCCGAGCCGCTGGGCCAGGTCGGCGACGGTCGACGGACCGTGGTCCAGGATCGACCGCGCGACCCGGTTGCGGGTGGACCGCTCTCCGGTCGCGAGTTCCCCCGGGGGGGTCTCGGTCAGCCGTTCGCCGTATTTCACAACGCCATTGTTGCGTAATTACCCGGGGGTCGACAAGCCGTGATGGAGGCCACCACTGGTGGCCTCCATCACTAAGGGTTACCTAATCTGTCGACGCAGCGTGACGCCGATCAACCGGAAGCAACTGCTCCGACATCCCGGCGGGACCCTCCGGTGAACCAGTACACGGCCCCCACCAGCAAGCCTCCACCCACGATGTTCCCCGGCACGGTGAACATCAGATTGCGCAGGAGGTCACCGAATCCGGCCCGCCCGTCCAGGATCGCCAGGCTGAAGACCGCCATGTTCGCCACACAGTGTTCGAATCCGACCGCCACGAACACCGCCACGGGCAGCCACAGGACGAAGATCTTGGCCGCGTCCCCGCGCGCCCGGGTGAACATCCAGATCGCCAGGCAGACCAGCATGTTGCAGAGCACCGCGCGCCAGAAGAGCTGACCGCCGCCGAGCGCCGTCTTCCCGTGCACCATCTCGGCGAGCATGGCCCGCGCGGAGGGCGAGGAGGTCACGCCCGAGGCGTGCACCATGGCGCCGAAGCCGAAGGCCCCCACCAGGTTGCCGCCCAGCGAGAGCGACCAGGAGGCGAGCAGGTCCTTCACCCCGGTGCGGCCGGACAGCGCGCCGACCAGCATGACCATCACGTTGCTGGTGAAGAGCTGGGCGCCGGCGAACATCACGATGGTCAGCGCGATCGGGAAGACCGCGCCCTCCAGCAGCTTCACGGCCGCCGACCCCTTGGCCACGAAGGGCGAAACGGCCACCAGGAGCAGGATCTCCCCGATCCCGATGTAGGCGCCGGCGAGCATCGCCGAGACGAAATAGCGCGTCGGGTGCCCGAGATCGTGCGCCTTGTGCTCGGCCTGCCCCGAGGTGGCTTCGACGTTCTGCGCGATGCTGTTCACCTTTCGAAGTTAGGTCCTCCCGGTGCTCCGTCCGGTATGAAAAAGTCATGAAAGGGCGGACCCGCGACCCGGTGGACCCGGGACCTAGGACCCCCGGGCCGCCTCCGTAGACTCACCCGCATGAGCAACGACCCCGCCGTGGAGATCCGCGGACTGGTGAAGCGGTACGGCCCCAAGACCGCGGTGGACGGCCTCGACCTCACCGTCCCCAGGGCCTCGGTCACCGCGGTCCTAGGTCCCAACGGCGCGGGCAAGACGACCACTGTGGAAATCTGCGAGGGCTACCACCGCCCCGACGCCGGAACCGTCCGCGTCCTCGGCCTGGACCCCGTCGCCGACGCTCCGGCCCTGCGCCCGCGGATCGGCGTGATGCTCCAGTCCGGCGGGATCTACTCCGGCGCCCACGCCGTCGAGATGCTGCGGCACATGGCCGCGCTGTACGCCGACCCCCTCGACGTCGGGATGCTGGTGGAGCGGCTCGGACTCGGCGACTGCGGCCGCACCGCCTACCGCCGCCTCTCCGGCGGCCAGCAGCAGCGCCTCTCCCTCGCCATGGCCGTCGTCGGCCGCCCCGAGCTGGTCTTCCTGGACGAGCCGACCGCCGGCCTGGACCCCCAGGCCCGTCGCGCCACCTGGGACCTCGTACGGGAACTGCGCGCCGACGGGGTCACCGTCGTGCTCACCACCCACCACATGGACGAGGCCGAGCAGCTCGCCGACGAGGTCGCCATCGTCGACGCGGGCCGCGTCATCGTGCACGGCAGCCCCGAGCGGCTGTGCCGCGGCGGCGCCGAGAACACGCTGCGCTTCACCGGCCGCCCCGCGCTCGACCTCGCCTCGCTCCTCAAGGCGCTGCCCGACGGCACGCAGGCCGCCGAGACCACCTCCGGCGTCTACCGCCTCACCGGCGACATCGACCCGCAGCTGCTGGCCACGGTCGCCTCCTGGTGCGCCCAGCACGGGGTCATGCCGGACAGCCTCACGGTCGAGCGGCACACGCTCGAAGACGTCTTCCTGGAACTCACGGGCAAGGAGCTGCGCGCATGAGCGCCGGTACGTTCACCCCCGGGCCGGGGGCCGCGCCCGTGTCCCGCATGATCTTCGCGCAGACCGCGCTGGAGACCCGGATGCTGCTGCGCAACGGCGAGCAGCTGCTGCTCACCGTGATCATCCCGGCGCTGCTGTTGGTGCTGTTCTCGGCCGTGGACATCGTCGACACCGGTGCGCAGCGGTCCGTGGACTTCCTCGCCCCCGGCATCCTGGCCCTCGCGGTGCTGTCCACGGCCTTCACCGGCCAGGCCATCGCCACCGGCTTCGACCGCCGCTACGGGGTCCTCAAGCGGCTGGGGGCCTCACCGCTGCCGCGCTGGGCCCTGCTGGCCGCCAAGACCCTGTCGGTCCTGGTCACCGAGGTGCTCCAGATCGCCCTGCTGTCGGTGATCGCCCTCGGGCTCGGCTGGTCCCCGCACGGCGACCCGCTGTCGGTGGCCGCGCTGGTCCTGCTCGGCACCGCCGCCTTCTCCGGGCTCGGGCTGCTGATGGCGGGCACGCTGAAGGCCGAGGTGACGCTGGCCGCCGCGAACCTGGTGTTCCTGCTGCTGCTGGTCGGCGGCGGGGTGATCGTCCCGATGGAGAAGTTCCCGGAGGCGGTGCGCACGGTCCTCGAACTGCTGCCGATCACCGCCCTGTCGCACGGGCTGCGGGCGGTGCTCCAGGAGGGCGCGTCGCTGCCGTGGGGCGACGCGGCCGTGCTGGCGGCCTGGGCGGCACTGGGTCTGGGCGCCGCGGCGCGGTTCTTCCGCTGGGAGTAGCGGGCGTGCGGCGCGCCGCCCGGGAGTGACCGGTTCCTGTTGCGCCGCAAGAGAAGACCTTCCCCCTGCCAGGGCCTTCCCGCGAGGATGGACGCCTCCACACGACACGAAGCCGGGGGGCGGGCATGGCGCAGCGAGAGGCCGCACTGCGGCTCGACGAACAGTGGTCCCGGATCCGTTCGGGCGCCGCGCACGCGGAACCGGGCGAGCGCGAGCGGCTGCTGGGCGAGCTGATCTCCGCGCTGCGGGAGCCCGCGCGCGGCGACCCCGAGTGCGCGGCCCGGCTCGGCCTGCGCCTGGGCGACCTGGCGGCCCGCCGCTTCGCGGACGGGGACCGGGCCGGTGCGCTGTCGGCCCTGGAGGAGGGGCTGCGGCACGCGCAACAGGCCGCCGCGCACGACCCGGAGTACGCCCGCTGGTACGCCCGGGGCCTGATCAACCAGGGGGTCTGGCTGGCGTGGCCGCTGAGCGACGCGGACCGGCTGCCCCGGCACCCGCTGGGCGCCGCGGCCGAGGAGGGTCCGAGCCCGATGGAGCGGGCCGCCGGCGAGCGGGCCCTGGACGTGACCCGCTCGGCGGTGGACGTGCTGGCGGGGCTGGACCCGCACGATCCGGTCAACCAGCGCGGCCTGGCCCAGGCCAAGGTGTTCCTCGGGGACCGGCTCGCCGAGCTGGGGCTGGCCGAGGACGCGGTGGCCTGGGCGGTGGACGCCGAGCGGGACTTCCGGCGGCTGCTCCAGGTCGGCCCGGGGCCGGAGGAGGCCCAGGAGGCCGAGGACGCGCTGGCGCACATCGAGCGCCAGCTGGAACTGCGGCTGCGCTTCCTCGACTTCGACTCCCTGGTGGGTCTGCGCGCGGACGGGTTGCTGCCCGAACGGCTGCTCCCCCAGGCCGTGGTGGCCGCCCGGATCCAGGCCGTGGAGCCGGAGCGGATCGCGGCCGGGTTGCGCCTCGACGGCGACCGGGTGGCCGAGACGCTCGGCGCCCTCCCCTGGCTCGCGGTGTGGCGGTTCGACGTCCGGGGTCCTGACGGGCTGTGGAACGTACAGGGACATCCCTGGCACAACGCCGCAGAAGTGACGAACAGGACGGCGGAGGAGGTGGCGACCGACCTCTTCCGCCGCTTCACCGGGTCCCCGGACTACCCCGGCCCCGGCGCGCATTGGCGGATCCGGGTGTGGTGGCAGGAGGAAGGGGACCCGGCGGGCGCCCGGTTCCGGCTGATGATCGCCCCCGAGACCCCAAGTGACGCGCCTGACACACCTGACGGCACCCCCTCGTGAAAGTTTGCACAAGGCGCCGCCTACGATAGGGGGCGTGTTCTCCCCCCTCGCTTACATCGCCAGCCGCTGGACGCCGTCGCCGCGCACGGTCCAGCGGGCCGCGCTCACCGCACTCGTGATGAGCGTGGTCATCGTCGTCACCGGCGGCGCCGTGCGCCTGACCGGCTCGGGCCTCGGCTGCGACACCTGGCCCAAGTGCACCGATGACAGCCTCTTCGCGACGCCCGCCCAGGGCTTCCACGGCGCCATCGAGTTCGGCAACCGCATGCTGACGTACGTCCTGTGCGCGGCGGTCGGCTGGGGCATCGTCGCGGCCCGCTCGGCGAAGCCGTGGCGCCGGTCGCTGACGAAGCTCGGGTGGATCCAGTTCGTCATCGTCATGGGGAACGCCGTGCTCGGCGGCATCACCGTGATGACGGGCCTCAACCCCTACAGCGTGGCGGGCCACTTCCTGCTCGCCACCTCGCTCATCGCCGTCACCACCGTCACCTGGCAGCGCACCCGCGAGGGTGACACCGCGCCCCGACCGCGCGTTCCCGCGCCGGTGCGCAAGCTGTCGTGGGCGATGCTCGCGGCGACGCTGGTGCTGATCGCGGCGGGCACGGTGGTCACCGGTTCCGGGCCGCACGCGGGCGACAGCAGCGACATCAAGCGGATGCCCTTCGACTGGACCACCACCGCGCACGTGCACGCCGTCGCGGCCTGGCTGGTGTGCGCGCTGGCCGTCGCGATGTGGCTGGTGCTGCGCGTGGTGGACGCGCCGGACGACACCCGGGCGCGCGCCCGCGACCTGCTGCTCGTGCTGCTCGCCCAGGGCGCCATCGGCTACGTCCAGTTCTTCACCAAGGTGCCCGAGGTGCTGGTCGCCGCCCACATGCTCGGCTCGTGCCTCGTGTGGATCGCCGTCCTGCGGGTGGCGCTGAGCCTGCGCGAACGCCCCGACGCGCGGGCGGAGATCCCGGCGCAGCCGGACCCGGCGCTCTCGGCCTCGGTCTGAGGCGTGGTTCAGGTCCGGTCCAGCCGGTAGACGCGGCGGGCGTTGCCCGCCGCGAGCAGGGCCGCCACCCGCTCGGCGTCCCGCCAGGACCAGGAGCCGTCGGCGACCCAGCCGCCCAGCACCCGACCGAGCGCCTCCCGGAACACCCGGGCCGCGACCACGTGCAGTTCGGGCAGTTCACGGCCGCCGCTGGAGTAGAGCAGCTTGCCGAACGGCGCAGTCTCCAGCATCTCCGCCAGCACCGCGTCGGCGCGCGCCCCGGTCCGGGCGAGGGCCGGACCGAGGTCGGCGTAGACGTGCGGGAAGGCTGCCGCCAGGTGCGCGGCGTGCCGGTGGTACGGGTACCCGTGCAGCAGCACCAGATCGGTGCCCAGGCCCGCCGTCGCCCGGACGAAGTCCGTCAGCAGGGCCGGATCGCCGCGGTCGAGGCGTTCGCGCGGGTCCCCCGCGCCGGCGTGCAGCTGGAGCGGCAGCCCCGAGTCGACCGCGCTCCACAGCAGGTGCCGGACGAGTACGGGGTCCCGCACCGGCCCGCCCTTGACCCGCCGGGCCAACCACCGCGCCGCCGCGCCGCGCACCTCGTCGGGGCCGGGCGGCTCGGGCGCGAAGGCCAGGGCGGCGCCGTGACCGGCGCCCGGACCGGTCCCCGCGGTGAAGGCGAGGGCTCCGGCGGCCGCGTGCTGGAAGGCCTCGGCGAGATTGGCGAGGAAGCCCTCGGCAGTGCCGGAGGTGTCGGCGACGTGCTCGGCCAGTAACTCCAGCCGGACGATCTCGTGGGCCTCCGCGTCGGCGGCGAGCGCGAGCTCCTTGGGGCCCGTCAGGTCCCCCGAGGCCCCGGTGTCGACGAGGAAGGTGGCGGTTCCGGAGCCGCGCAGCAGCAGCCGCCCCGCCTCCAGGACGCCCAGTTCGCGGCGCCGGGCCAGGTAGTGGGCGGGCGGACAGTGGGCTTCCAGCCCGAGCAGCGGCGGACACCAGCGGCGCACGGCGAAGCCGGCCTGGGTGTCGAAGAAGGTGGTCCCGGCGGCTGCCGGTCCCACCGACCCGCCGAGGCGGGCCTCGAAGGTGGCGAGGCCCAGCTCCGTGCGGAGCACTCCCTGGCAGTACTGGTCCACCAGGGGCGGCGTTTCGATCATCCGGTCATCCCGTTGCGGACGTGGGCGAACGTGCGGGTGCGCTTCCACACGTCCTAACGGGTGAGCGGGGTGTGAGGTGTTGCTCGCGCTGTTGACCGAGCCGGTCGCCTCGCGGCGGGCCCCGCCCCCACCCCCGCCCCGCCGGCCCTACTCCGCGGCCTTCTCCTCCGCGGCGGGCTCAGCCTTGCCCTCGGCGGCGGCCGCCGGAGCCTCGGGCTCAGCCTTCGCCTCAGCGGCGGGCGCGGGCTCGGCCTTCGTCTCAGCAGTGGCCTTCGACGCCTCGGGCTCGGCCTTCACCGCGGCGGCGGGCGCGGCCTCGACAGCGGCAGCGGCCTTCGGAGCCGCAGGCTCGGCCTTCGCCTCGGCAACCGGCGCGGCCTTCGCGGCGGGCGCGGGCTCGGCCTTCGCCGCGGCGGCGGGCGCCGGCTTGGCCTCCGCGGCCGGGGCGGCCTTCGGAGCCTCAGCGGCGGGCGCGGCCTTCGCCTCGGCGGCGGGGGCGGGCTTCGGAGCCTCGGCCTCGGGCTTCGCCTCAGCGGCGGGAGCGGCCTTCGCGGCGGCAGCCGGCGCGGGCTTCGCGGCCTCGGTCTTCGTGGCGGCGGCGGGCGCGGCCTTCGCGGCGGGCGCGGGCTCGGCCTTCGCCGCGGCGGCGGGCGCCGGCTTGGCCTCCGCGGCCGGGGCGGCCTTCGGAGCCTCAGCGG
>NZ_JBVHUE010000033.1:99301-107047 GCF_055565515.1 Streptomyces sp. NPDC028419
CGGCGGGCGCGGCCTTCGCCTCGGCGGCGGGCGCGGGCTTCGGAGCCTCGGCCTCGGGCTTCGCCTCAGCGGCGGGAGCCGCCTTCGCGGCGGCAGCCGGCGCGGGCTTGGCAGCCTCGGGCTCGGTCTTCGTGGCGGCGGCGGGCGCGGCCTTCGCAGCGGGCGCCGGCTTCGCCTCCGCGGCCGGGGCGGCCTCCACCGCGGGAGCGGGAGTCGCGGCTGGGGGGTTCTTGGGGCCGCCCACTTGGATGCCGGCCATCCGGGTCCACTCGTACGGGCCGGTCCGCACCCGCGCCGCCATCTCGCCGTCGAAGGCGTCCTGGAGCGTCAGGCCCGCCTTCTCGGCCGCGAGCCGCGCGACCTCGTACGCGGGGGCCACCAGGTCGCCCCAGCCGCCGTCGGCGCCGACGAGCACGATGCGGGTGCCCGCCCGGCCGATGTGGGCGAGCTGGCCCTCGGCGCCGCCGTGCAACTTGGCGAAGGCGTCGATCTGCTTGGCCAGCTTCGCCGCGGTGCGGTCCTGCTTCTTGTCGGGAGTGACTGCTGCGGTGTCTGCCATGGACGGCATGCTACCGGTGAGTAATCAGCGGAGGAAGGGATCCACGGCCACGGCCACGAACAGCAGCGACACATAGGTGATCGACCAGTGGAACAGCCGCATCTCCTTGAGCTTCGCGCCCGTCACCCCGGCCTTGGCCCGGGCGTGCAGCGCGTGCGCCTCCCACAGCCACCAGCCACCGGCCACCAGCGCCACCGCGGTGTAGAACCACCCGGTGTAGCCCAGCGGGGTCAGCAGCAGCGAGACCGCCACCATCACCCAGCTGTAGAGGACGATCTGGCGCGCCACGACCCGGTTGCCCGCGACCACCGGCAGCATCGGCACGCCGACCCGCGCGTAGTCGTCCTTCACCTTCATGGACAGCGGCCAGTAGTGCGGCGGCGTCCAGAAGAAGATGACGAGGAAGAGGATGACCGCGGCCCAGGACACCTCGTCCTTGACCGCCGACCAGCCGATGAGCACCGGCATGCAGCCCGCGATGCCGCCCCACACGATGTTCTGCGAGGTGCGCCGCTTCAGCAGCATCGTGTAGACCACGACGTAGAAGAGGAGCGCACCGAGCGACAGCGCGGCCGACAGCCAGTTGACCAGCAGGCCGAAGAAGAGGGTGGAGACCACCCCGAGCGAGATGCCGAAGACCAGGCATTCCCGCGGACTGACCATTCCGGTGACCAGCGGCCGCTGCGAGGTCCGGTCCATCAACGCGTCGATGTCGCGGTCGATGTACATGTTCAGCGCGTTCGCGCCGCCCGCGGACAGGTAGCCGCCGAAGCAGGTCACGAGGACCAGCCACATCGACGGAACGCCCTGCTCGGCGAGGAACATCACCGGCACGGTCGTGATGAGCAGCAGCTCGATGATCCGCGGCTTCGTCAGCGCCACGAAGGCCATGGCCCGGGCCCCGAACGGCCGGTGACCGGAAGGGGAACCGAGCACCCCCGCTGGACGGGATTCGACGGCCGTCACGCACACCCCTGACAGAGACTCCCAGCAAGCTCCGGACATGAGGGCCCGGTAAAGACTTGCGCGTACCACGCCACTGTAGACGTTGCCCTTACGTCGCCCCGCGCGGGGGTCACCCCGTGTTGGGCCGATCGGCACCCGTCGCGCTGAACCGGACGTGGCAAGGTGGTGACGGTGTGGAGGCACTCGAATAGCTGCACGCCCCGGCGAGGGTAGGCTCGGAATCGCGCCGGTGCACGGTACGTCACCGGGATTCGACATGTGGAGAGGAGCCCTGACCCACGGTGAGCACCAAGCCGACGACCACAGAGCTCGAGTGGACCGAACTGGACCAGCGCGCCGTTGACACGGCCCGCATTCTCGCCGCTGACGCGGTGCAGAAGGTCGGGAACGGCCACCCCGGTACGGCCATGAGCCTGGCCCCCGCCGCCTACACCCTCTTCCAGAAGGTGATGCGGCACGACCCGTCGGACCCCGAATGGGTCGGCCGGGACCGTTTCGTGCTCTCCGCGGGGCACTCGTCCCTCACCCTCTACACCCAGCTCTACCTGGCCGGTTTCGGCCTGGAGCTGGACGACCTCAAGGCGTTCCGCACCTGGGGTTCGAAGACCCCCGGTCACCCCGAGTACGGGCACACCGCGGGCGTCGAGACCACGACCGGCCCGCTGGGCCAGGGCGTGGCGAACGCGGTGGGCATGGCGATGGCCGCCCGCTACGAGCGCGGCCTGTTCGACCCGGAGGCCGCCCCGGGCACCTCCCCGTTCGACCACATGGTCTACGCGATCGCGGGCGACGGCTGCCTGCAGGAGGGCATCTCCGCGGAGGCGTCCTCGCTGGCCGGCCACCAGAAGCTCGGCAACCTCGTGCTGCTGTGGGACGACAACCACATCTCGATCGAGGGCGACACGGAGACGGCCGTCTCCGAGGACACCATCGCGCGCTACGAGGCGTACGGCTGGCACGTCCAGCGCGTCGCCCAGCAGGCGAACGGCGACCTCGACCCGAAGGCCCTGTACGCCGCGCTGGAGGCCGCCAAGGCCGAGACCGGGCGTCCGTCCTTCATCGCCGCCCGCTCGATCATCGCCTGGCCCGCGCCGCACGCGCAGGGCACCGAGGCCTCGCACGGCTCGGCCCTCGGCAACGACGAGATCGCGGCCACCAAGGCCGTCCTCGGCTTCGACCCGGAGCAGACCTTCGAGGTGTCGGACGCGGTCATCGCGCACACCCGCAAGGCGCTGGACCGCGGCCGCGAGGCCAAGGCCGCCTGGGAGAAGGACTTCTCCGCCTGGCGCACCGCCAACCCGGAGCGCGCCGCCGAGTTCGACCGCATCCAGGCGAACGAGCTGCCCGCGGGCTGGGAAGAGCGGATCCCCGCCTTCGAGACCGGCAAGGGCGTCGCCACCCGCGCCGCCTCCGGCAAGGTGCTCGAAGCGCTCGGCGCGGTCATCCCGGAGCTGTGGGGCGGCTCGGCCGACCTCGCCGGCTCCAACAACACGACCATCGACAAGAACTCCTCGTTCCTGCCGAAGGGCAACCCGCTGCCGGAGGCCGACCCGTACGGCCGCACCATCCACTTCGGCATCCGCGAGCACGCCATGGCCGCGGCCATGAACGGCATCGCGCTGCACGGCCACACCCGCATCTACGGCGGCACCTTCCTGGTGTTCTCCGACTACATGCGCAACGCCGTGCGCCTGTCCGCGCTGATGCACCTGCCGGTGACGTACGTGTGGACGCACGACTCCATCGGCCTCGGCGAGGACGGCCCGACGCACCAGCCGGTCGAGCACGTCGCCGCGCTGCGCGCCATCCCGGGCCTGAACGTGGTCCGCCCGGCCGACGCGAACGAGACCGCCATCGCCTGGCGCGAGGTCCTGCGCCGCCACACCAAGGTGTTCGGCAAGGGCGCCCCGCACGGCCTGGCGCTGACCCGCCAGGGCGTGCCGACCTACGACCGCAACGAGGACGCCGCCAAGGGCGGGTACGTCCTGTTCGAGGCCGAAGGCCCCGCGGGCGAGACCGTTCCGGCCGAGGTCGTCCTCATCGGCACCGGTTCCGAGGTCCAGCTCGCCGTCGCGGCGCGCGAGGCGCTCCAGGCCGAGGGCGTCCCGGCCCGCGTGGTCTCGATGCCGTGCGTCGAGTGGTTCGAGGAGCAGACCCAGGAGTACAAGGACAGCGTCCTGCCGCCGTCGGTGAAGGCGCGCGTCGCCGTCGAGGCGGGCATCGGCCTGACCTGGCACCGTTACGTGGGCGACGCCGGCCGGATCGTCTCGCTGGAGCACTTCGGTGCCTCGGCCGACGCGAAGGTGCTGTTCCGCGAGTTCGGCTTCACCCCGGAGGCCGTGACCGCCGCCGCCAGGGAATCGATCGCCGCCACCGCGCGCTGACGCCCGTAACAAGACAAGTAGGAGATGCAATTCCCATGACAGACGCACTCAAGCGCCTCTCCGACGAGGGCGTGGCGATCTGGCTGGACGACCTGTCCCGCAAGCGCATCACGTCCGGCAACCTGGCCGAGCTCATCGACCAGAGCCACGTGGTCGGTGTCACCACCAACCCGTCGATCTTCCAGAAGGCCATCAGCAGCGGTGACGGCTACGAGCAGCAGCTCGCCGACCTCGCCGCCCGCAAGGTCACCGTCGACGAGGCGATCCGCATGATCACCACGGCGGACGTCCGCGACGCCGCCGACATCCTGCGCCCCGTCTACGACTCCACCGAGGGCCAGGACGGCCGGGTCTCGATCGAGGTCGACCCCCGTCTGGCGCACGAGACCACGGCGACCATCGCCGAGGCCAAGCAGCTCGCCTGGCTGGTGGACCGTCCCAACACGCTCATCAAGATCCCGGCGACCAAGGCCGGCCTGCCGGCGATCACCGAGGTCATCGGCAAGGGCATCAGCGTCAACGTCACGCTGATCTTCTCGCTGGAGCGCTACCGCGAGGTCATGGACGCGTACCTGGCGGGTCTGGAGAAGGCGAAGGCCGCGGGCCTGGACCTCGCCAAGATCCACTCGGTCGCCTCCTTCTTCGTGTCCCGCGTGGACTCGGAGATCGACAAGCGCCTGGACGCCGTCGGCACCGACGAGGCCAAGGCCCTCAAGGGCAAGGCGGCGCTCGCGAACGCCCGTCTGGCCTACGAGGCGTACGAGGAAGTGTTCTCCGGCGAGCGCTGGGCGGCCCTGGACAAGGCGCAGGCCAACAAGCAGCGTCCGCTGTGGGCCTCGACCGGCGTCAAGGACCCGGCGTACAAGGACACCCTGTACGTGGTGGACCTGGTCGCCCCCGGCACCGTCAACACCATGCCGGAAGCCACCCTGGAGGCCACCGCCGACCACGGCGAGGTCTCCGGCGACACCATTCGCGGCACCTACGACCAGGCTCGCGCGGAGCTGGACGCGGTCGCGAAGCTGGGCATCTCGTACGACGATGTGGTGCAGCTGCTGGAGGACGAAGGCGTCGAGAAGTTCGAGGCGTCCTGGAACGACCTGCTGAAGTCCACCGAGGCGGAGCTCGAGCGCCTCGCCCCCACGGAGGCCTGAGAATTTTGTCTGTGAACGGAGCGAACCCGCTTCGTGACGCACAGGACCGGCGGCTCCCGCGCATCGCGGGGCCGTCCGGCCTGGTCATTTTCGGCGTTACGGGTGACCTGTCGCGCAAGAAGCTGATGCCCGCCGTCTACGACCTGGCGAACCGCGGCCTGCTGCCCCCGGGCTTCTCGCTGATCGGCTTCGCCCGGCGCGAATGGCAGGACGAGGATTTCGCCCAGGAGGTGCACGACGCGGTCAAGGAGCACGCCCGTACGCCCTTCCGCGAGGAGGTCTGGCAGCAGCTGGTGCAGGGCTGCCGGTTCGTCCAGGGCGACTTCGACGACGACGAGGCGTTCGAGACGCTGAAGTCGACGATCGAGGAGCTGGACAAGGCGCAGGGCACGGGCGGCAACTTCGCCTTCTACCTGTCCGTCCCGCCGAAGTTCTTCCCCAAGGTCGTCGCCCAGCTCAAGAAGCACGGGCTGGCGGACCAGAAGGAGGGTTCCTGGCGGCGCGCGGTCATCGAGAAGCCGTTCGGCCACGACCTGACCAGCGCCCAGGAGCTCAACCAGCTGGTGCACGACGTCTTCCCGCCCAACGAGGTCTTCCGGATCGACCACTACCTCGGCAAGGAGACCGTCCAGAACATCCTGGCGCTCCGCTTCGCGAACACGATGTTCGAGCCGATCTGGAACCGGTCGTACGTCGACCACGTGCAGATCACCATGGCCGAGGACATCGGCATCGGCGGCCGGGCCGGGTACTACGACGGCATCGGCGCGGCCCGTGACGTCATCCAGAACCACCTGCTCCAGCTGCTCGCGCTCACCGCGATGGAGGAGCCCGGCTCCTTCCACCCCAAGGCGCTGGTGGCGGAGAAGCTCAAGGTGCTGACCGCCGTCGAGCTGCCCGAGGACCTGGGCAAGCACACCGTGCGCGGGCAGTACTCGGCCGCGTGGCAGGGTGGCGAGAAGGTCGTCGGCTACCTCGAAGAGGACGGCATCGACCCCAAGTCGAAGACCGACACCTACGCCGCGATCCGCCTGGAGATCAACAACCGCCGCTGGGCGGGCGTGCCGTTCTACCTACGGACGGGCAAGCGCCTGGGCCGCCGGGTGACGGAGATCGCGGTGGTCTTCAAGCGGGCCCCGTACCTGCCCTTCGAGTCGGGCGCGACCGAGGAGCTGGGGCAGAACGCCCTGGTCATCCGGGTCCAGCCGGACGAGGGCGTCACCGTCCGCTTCGGCTCCAAGGTTCCGGGCACCTCCATGGAGGTCCGGGACGTCACGATGGACTTCGCCTACGGCGAGTCCTTCACGGAGTCGAGCCCGGAGGCGTACGAGCGACTGATCCTGGACGTCCTCCTCGGCGACGCGAACCTCTTCCCGCGCCACCAGGAGGTCGAGCTGTCCTGGAACATCCTCGACCCGATCGAGGAGTACTGGGACAAGCACGGCAAGCCCGCCCAGTACCCCGCGGGCACCTGGGGACCGGTCGAAGCGGACGAGATGCTCGCACGAGACGGACGGAGCTGGCGCCGGCCATGAAGATCGACCTCACGGAGACCACCTCCAGCAAGATCAACGCCGCGTTGGTGCGGGCGCGCCGGGACATCGGCACGCCCGCCATCGGCATGGTGTTGACGCTGGTGATCGTGACCGACGAGGAGAACGCGTACGACGCGCTCAAGTCGGCAACCGACGCGGCCCACGAGCACCCCTCGCGGATCGTCGTCGTGATCAAGCGCGTCAGCCGATCGGCCCGTAGCCGCCGCGACGCCCGGCTCGACGCGGAAGTCCGCGTCGGGGCGGACTCCGGCACGGGCGAAACGGTTGTGCTGCGGCTGCACGGCGAACTGGTGGACCACGCGCAGTCGGTGGTCCTCCCGCTGCTGCTGCCGGACGCCCCGGTGGTCGTGTGGTGGCCGCAGGGCGCGCCGTCCGACCTGGCGGGCGATCCGCTGGGAGCCCTGGGCCAGCGCCGGATCACGGACACCTACGCGTCCGAGGAGCCCATCGGGTCCCTCGCCACCCGGGCGGCCGCCTACGCGCCCGGCGACACGGACCTGTCCTGGACCCGGATCACCCCGTGGCGCTCGATGCTCGCGGCCGCGCTCGACCAGCAGCAGGCGCTGCGGATCGTGTCGGCCACGGTCGAGGGCGAGGACGAGAACCCGAGCTGCGAGCTGCTGGCCATGTGGCTGGCGGACCGCCTGGGGGTCCCCGTCACCCGTACCCTCTCCGACGGTCCGGGCCTGACGGCCGTACGGCTGGAGACCAAGGACGGCGCGATCGTCCTGGACCGGGCGGACGGGGCGCTGGCCACCCTGTGCATGCCGGGGCAGCCCGACCGCGCGGTGGCGCTCAAGCGCCGCGACACGGCCGAGCTGCTGGCGGAGGAGCTCCGCCGGCTGGACCCGGACAACACCTACGAGGCCTCGCTGAAGTTCGGCGTGGCCGGGCTGGCCTCCGGGTCGGTGGACGCTCCGGCAGCGCCCGCCGCGCCCGCGGAGCCGGCCCCGGCGAAGGCCCCGGCGGCGAAGCCCGCCGCGGCCAAGCCGACCAAGACCGCGGCGAAGAAGACCGCGGCCAAGTGAGCACGGTGGGGGGGGGGGGGGGGGGGGGGGGGGGGGGGGGGGGGGGGGGGGGGGGGGGGGGGGGGGGGGGGGGGGGGGGGGGGGGGGGGGGGGGGGGGG
>NZ_JBVHUE010000034.1:0-100310 GCF_055565515.1 Streptomyces sp. NPDC028419
CCCCCCCCCCCCCCCCCCCCCCCCCCCCCCCCCCCCCCCCCCCCCCCCCCCCCCCCCCCCCCCCCCCCCCCCCCCCCCCCCCCCCCCCCCGCGCCCGTACCGTCAGGTGACGGTGATGAACCGGGCGGTGCTCGGCACCCCCTGGGAGTCCAGGGCGAAGAGCATGTAGGTGCCGGGCAGGACCACGCCCTTGTCCGCCGGGACGGAGACCGCGTACGTGCCGGTGGCCGCGGCCGTGGACACCAGCGGGACCCGTCGCTGGTCGTTGTCCGTGGAGTGGGTCGCGGCCGCGGCCCGCATCAGGACGAAGGAGGCCACCGGCCCCTCGGCCGTGACGGTGAGCTGCGCGCCGGCGACGGCCCGGGGCGGTACGCCGCCGGTGATGACGGGACGCGCCTTGGCCGAGCCGTCGGCGTTCAGCAGGTACGGCGGGGTGAACACGGCCCCGTCGGCGTGGTTGGTGGCGCAGTCGCCGCACAGGCCGCCGCCGCCGGAGAAGATCCGTCCGTCGGGCAGGAGGTTCGCCACGCTGTGGTAGTTGCGCGGGATGGCCATGGTGGCGAGCTGGGTGAAGCTCCCGGTCGCCGGGTCCCACAGCTCGGGGGTCAGCACGGACGTGGCGTCGCTGAACGGCACCGGGTACGCCTGTCCGCCGAAGACGGCGACCTTGCCGTCGGGCAGGACGACGCTGTTGCCGAAGGCGCGGGCGTGACCCATGTCTCCCGTGCGCGCGGCCCGGACCTGGTTGCCGTCGATGCCGACGGTGTACGCGCGCCGGGTGGCGGGCGTCTTCTCGTACGCGGGCGAGCCGCCCAGGGTGAGCAGCTTGCCGATGTCGTACGCGACGGCGTTGCCGGTCATGGCGTCCTGACTGTCGGCCCGGGTGCCGGCGGCGGTGATGCTCCCGCTGCCACCGGTCGTGATCCAGTTCATCTGCTTGCTCGGTCCCAGCTGGAGCACCTTGCCGTCGGAGGTGGCGTGCAGCCACATGTGGTTGTCCGCGCGGTAGGCGCCGGCCGGATCGGCCGTCATCGCCGGGGCGGCGGGGACGCCGGGCAGCCTGCGCCAGGTGCGGGTGTCCGGGGACCAGACCTCGCCGGCCTTGTCACCCGCGACTCCGCTCCAGGATCCGCCGAGGACGAAGGCCTCGCCGGTGGAGAGCAGGGTCATGGCCTGGTAGCCGCGGGCGATGTTCATGCTGGCGGTCGCGGACCAGGCATCGGTGGCCGGGTCGTAGATGCTCGCCTTCTCCGCGTTGCTGCCGCCGGTGACCAGGACCCGGCCGTCGGCCAGCATCACGATGCCCGGGCAGAACATGTCGTGGCCGGTGTTGTCGATGCGGCGCTGGGTGACCTTGCCCGTCTTCAGGTCCAGGATCGCGGTCTGCGTGTAGCCGTTGCTGCCGCCGAACCGGTCGACCGCGTACGCCGACCAGGCCAGGAGCTTGTCACCGGGCAGGACGGCGGTGGCCACCGGCACCAGGGGGAAGCCGGTGATCCGGCCCCAGGAGCCGTGCGCGGCCGGGTTGGCCGGGCCGCTCAGGCGTATCTCCGCGGCGGAGGTCCAGGGGCCGCGGTTGCCGGCCTCGCTGGTCACGCGCAGGCGTATGTAGCGGGCGTTCTCGGTGCGGGTGAAGGTGGCGGTCTTGACGGTGTCGTCGTCGCGCCAGGTGCCCGCGGCGACCGGCGCGCCGAAGGTGGTGCCGTCGGTGCTGGTGCTGATGGTGTACGCGCCCGCGCGCCCGTTGGGGCCGTCGTTGCGGGGTTGGTAGACCAGGGCGGAGACGGCCATCGTGCGGTGCGTGTCGATGGTGATGGTGTGCGGCAGCGGGGTCGGGGTCCCGGAGTACTTGCTGTGCCAGATGGTGGCGGCGTCACCGTCGAGGACGCCTGCCGCCCGGCCGTTCGCCGCGCTGGTCTCCTCGTCGCTCGCCGTGGCCGTCCATCCGGTCCGGGGCAGGTCGACGGTGGCGGCCGGGGTTCCGGGGTCGCCCAGCAGGTTGAGTTCCGCGGCGGAGCTCCACGGGCCGCGGTTGCCGGCCTCGGTGGTGGCGGTGAGCCGGACGAACCGGGCGCCCTGCGGGGCGAAGCCGAGGGTCTTGGCGCTCGCGTCGTCCGCGAGGGTGCCGGTGGCGACCGGGGCGCCCCAGTTCTGGCCGTCCGCGCTCACGCTGATGCTGTACTCGCCGACGCGCCCGTTGGGTCCGTCGGTGCGGGGCTGGTAGAGGAGCGCCGAGACCACCGCCGTGCGGTGCATGTCGAGGGTGATGGTGTGCGGCAGCGGGGTCGGGGTCCCGGACCACTTGCTGTGCCAGATGGTGGCCGTGTTCCCGTCCAGGACGCCTGCCGCTCGACCGTTCTCCGCGCTGGTCTCCTCGTCGCTCGCCGTGGCCGTCCATCCGGTCCGGTCGAGGAGCGGAGCCGTGGGTTCCATCGCGTTCGCCGGGGCCACGCCGTGGTGCGGCGACTGTTTCGCCGTCTGCTGGTCGAAGGGCACGGGCGCCGGCCGCGACGCCGGGTCCCGGCCGGCGCGCCCGGTGCTCGCCACACCGAGCAGGGGGGTGATGCCGACGAGCAGCGAGCCGAGGGCGAAGGCGATGAGCAGGTGGGAGCGGCGCAGAGCTCGCGAAAGGGTCAGGGTGCGGATGCGGGTGCGGGTGCGGGTGCCGTTACGGGTGCGGGCGCTGGTGCCGGTGCGTCTGGGATGCAATCGGACCTCCTGGGCGAAAAGTGAACCGCTGCGAGCCACTAGAAGATAGGTCAGCGCACTCCAACTCGCCGCCCTAAAACGAGAGTTGATGCGAACTGACGCCGCCACAGGCGGAGCCGTCCGCTCCACCGGACCCGACGGCGTCACGACGCACCACCTTCGAGTGGTGTCGCCCACACCCGCCATGCACAGCTTCCAAGGCGCAACCGGCATAAGGGACTTCGATCCGCAGGACGAAGCGACCCCCTACCTTGAAGCCTCAAGGAGAGCCACTTCCAGGCGAGTTGTCGCCTCCGAAACCCAGGGGGCAGTGTCGTAGGCAGGTGGCACCATCTGGGCCGGTGGTCCCATCAGCTACAGGGGGTAGGCATGGAGAGCACGACTGCGTACGCATGGCCTCGCGGGGCGGAGGCGGCGGACAGCGCGGCGCTGGAGCGCTGGCTGGCCGACCACGGCTGGGAGGTCGACCCGATGGTGTTCATGGCCGGCGGCCTGGGCCCGGCGGTCCAGGTCCGGCCGGTGGGGTCCGGCTCCGACGGCGAGCCGGGACTGCTCATCCTGCCGGGCGAGACGGTGGAATTCGCCGGGACCAGGATGCGGATCGCCCACCACGCCTCATCCGATACCCGGCCCCGCTCCCGAGCGGCGGCCGGGGCAGCCGCCGGAGCCTGCGCCTGAGAATCCCGCGTACGTCGTCACGCCCGCCCGGTCGGGCGCAGTTCCCGTTCGAGGGCGGACAGGGCGAAGGCGTGCGCGGAGGTGTGCTGCCAGCGGGACCGCCCGAACATCACGTCTTCGGAGAGGCCGCTCAGCATGGCCACGGCCCGGATGGTGAACTCGGGAAGGTCCACTTCGGCGAAGTGCCCCAGGTCCCGGCCCTCGCGGAGGATGGCCTCCAGCCGCTCGTCCCAGCCGTCCAGCAGTGCGGTGAGGGTGCGCCGGCCCGCCTCGTCGTGGCGCTGGGCCAGCACCTGCGTCCACAGCGCGTAGCGTTCGTCGCCCTGGTGGCGGGGCAGGTAGGAGCGGACGAAGAGGTCCAGCTTCTCGGCGGGGGACGCGGCCTGCTCGGTGGCCCGCTCGAAGCGGGCCCAGAGGTCGGCCTGGCTCCAGGCGAGGACTTCGAGCAGCAGCCGGTCCTTCTTGCCGAAGTGATAGAGGATGTGCCCGGTGCTCATGCCGGCCCGCGCGGCGATGTCCGACATCCTCAGGCCCGCGGTGCCCTTCTCCGCGATGACGCTGATGGCGGCCCGCATCGCCCGCCCCCGCGCCTCGTCCCCGCTGGGCTGACGCTTCCTGTCCACCGCGGGGCGGGCCGGCCAGGCCCCTGACGTCGACATGAGCACACCTCGGTTCCATGGGTTTAGATTCTTAGTCTAGATTATTGCTCTAGACTGAAAATCTAGTCAGTTCCGCCATTCCAGGAGACAGCCGTATGACGCGCGGATTCGATGTTGTGGAGACCTGTATCGCCGACCTGCGCGCGGCGCTGGAGAAGGGCGAGACCACCGCGGTCGGCCTGCTCGACGCCTACCTCGCGCGGATCGACGCGTACGACCGGCCCGGTACGGCCACGGCCCTCAACGCCATGGTCGTGATGAACCCGGACGCCCGCGCCGAAGCGGCGGCCTCCGACGCCCGCCGCGCACGCGGCGAGACCCTCGGCCCGCTGGACGGCATCCCGTACACCGCGAAGGACAGCTACCTCGCGAAGGGCCTGACGGCCGCGTCCGGCTCCCCCGCCTTCGAGCACCTCGTCGCTCAGCGCGACGCCTTCGCCATCGAGCGGCTGCGCGCCGGCGGCGCCGTCCTCATCGGCCTGACCAACATGCCGCCGATGGCCAACGGCGGCATGCAGCGCGGCGTGTACGGCCGCGCGGAGAGCCCGTACAGCGCCGAGTGGCTCACCAGCGCCTACGGATCCGGGTCCTCCAACGGCTCCGGCACCGCGACGGCGGCGTCGTTCGGCGCCTTCGGCCTCGGCGAGGAGACCTGGTCCTCGGGCCGCGCCCCCGCCTCGAACAACGCGCTGTGCGCCTACACCCCGAGCCGCGGCGTGATCTCGACCCGCGGCAACTGGCCGCTCGTACCGACCATGGACGTGGTCGTCCCGCACACCCGCACCATGGCCGACCTGCTCGAACTGCTCGACGTCATCGTCGCCGACGACCCGAACCCGCGCGGGGACCTGTGGCGCGCCCAGCCGTGGGTGGACCTGCCCGCACCGTCACAGGTGCGCCCCGCCTCCTACCCGGCCCTCGCGCCCGCCGACGCCGGGACCGCGTCCGACGCACTGGCCGGCAGGCGCGTCGGCGTGCCCCGCATGTACATCAACGCCGACCCCGAGGCCGGAACGCACCCGGACGGCGGCATCGGCGGCCAGACCGGGCAGCGCATCGACACCCGCCCCTCGGTCATCGCCCTGTGGGAAGCCGCCCGCCGCGACCTGGAGGCCGCCGGCGCCGAGGTCGTCGAGGTCGACTTCCCCGTCGTGTCGAACTACGAGGCCGACCGCCCCGGCGCGCCCTCCCTGTTCACCCGCGGACTGGTCGGCCGCGACTACCTCACCTTCGAGATCGAGGACCTGTCCGCCTGGGCCTGGGACGACTTCCTGCGCGCCAACGGCGACCCGGCGCTCTCCACCCTGGCCGAGGTCGACGGCGCCCGCATCTGGCCCAAGCGGGAGGGCGAACTCCCCGACCGCTACGACGGCTTCGACGACACCGTCGGCGACTACCCGCGCTTCGTGCGCGAGCGGCCGTACGCCTCCCTCACCGACATGCCGCTCCTCGAACAGGGGCTGCGCGGGCTGGAGGAGACGCGCCGGGTCGACCTGGAGCTGTGGATGGACGGCCTGGGCCTGGACGCGGTGGTCTTCCCCGCCGTCGCGGACGTGGGCCCCGCGGACATGGACGTCGACACGGCGTCCGCCGACCTCGGCTGGCGCAACGGCGTCTGGGTCGCGAACGGCAACCTGGTCCCCCGCCACCTCGGCATCCCGACCGTGACCGTGCCCATGGGCACCATGACGGACACCGGCATGCCCGTCGGCCTGACCTTCGCCGGCCGCGCCTACGACGACAACGCCCTGCTGACCCTCGCCGCCGCCTTCGAAAGGACCGGCACCCGGCGCACGCCCCCGCCGCGCACCCCCCGCCTGCCGCGGGAGTGACCCGACCGGCCGAAGCCGCTGTGAGGTCCGGGCCGTAGCCCTCGTGGGCACGCGGGGGCTCCGGTGCCCGCCCCGGCTTGCCGTACGTCAGGCGCCGTCGCCGTCCCCCGAAGCCCGCATGCCCCGGGCCCGGGCGATCTCCGCCCCCGTGCCGGAGCCGAAGAAGTCGAGGGCCCGCAGAGCGAGGCCGGGCCGGGCGGCCGAGGCCAGTACGCCCGCGCTGAACGTCGAGGTGATGGCGGTGTCCCCCGGCAGCGGCCCGGCGATGGTGACGCCCGGCAGGTCCATCAGCTCGCTGTGCTGCTGAAACGCCAAGTCGGCCTGGCCGCAGGACAGCAGGCTGCCGACCGGCACGCCCGGCGGCGCCTGGACCAGCCGGCCGGCGAGCGCGTCGGCGAGACCCAGCCGGCCGATCAGATCGAGCAGGGCCGTCCCGCTCGGACCGGTGGAGTAGGCGACCTTCTCCGCGGACCGCAGAGCGGCGCGCAGATCGGATTCCGATTCGAGCACCGGAACCGGTGATCCCGCCGGCACGGCGGCCACGACCTGGGAGATCCACAGCGGCCGCGCCGTGCCGGCCAGGAGGTGACCCTCCTCCTCCAGCGCGGTCAAGGCTCCGTCGGCGAGCACGAGCAGATCCGCCTCGGCGCCCTCGCGCACCCGCCGTGCGATGTCGACCCCGCCGGCGGCCTCGAAACGCACGGCAAGCCCGTGCACGAGCCGGATCCGCTCGGACAACTCGGCCAGCAGCAGCCGTGTCGCCATCGAAGACAGCCCGGAGATCACTGTGTTCACGTCGCCTCCTCGGTGTCCGGCAGATCGTACGGCGCTCGTCGGGGCCGCTCCACGCGGGTCTGCGAAACTGACCGGGTGAGCGCAACCCGGAGCACGGCGGCTGGAAAGGTCCTCGACGTCCTCGCGGCCTTCGACCGCGAGCACACCTCGCAGACACTGTCGGAGATCGCCCAGCGCACCGGGCTGGCCCTGAGCACGACGCACCGCGTGGTCGCCGAGCTGGCGGCGTGGGGAGCGTTGGAGCGCGGGGAGGACGGGTCGTGGCACGTCGGGCTGCGGCTCTGGGAGATCGCCTCGGGATGTCCGCGCACCCAGATCCTGCGCGATGTGGCGCTGCCCTTCATGCAGGACCTCTACGAGGCGACCCACGAGAACGTCCAACTCGCGGTGCGCGAGGGCACGGAGCTGGTGTTCGTCGAGCGGATCGCCGGGCACCGGTCGGTGGAGCTGATGACGATGGTGGGAGCCCGTTTCCCGATCGGCTCCACCGGGATGGGGCGGGTGCTGCTCGCCCACGCGCCGCCGGACCTCCAGGAGGAGGTCCTCGGATCGCCGCTGCGGGCCTGGACCCCGCACACCGTCACCGACCCGAAGACGCTGCGCACGCAGCTGGACCGGATCCGTCGCGAACAGGTCTTCGTCAGCGACCGGCAGCTCTCGGAGAGCACCGTCGCGGTGTCCGCGCCCGTGCGGATCGGCCGGAACGGGCCGGTCAGCGCCGCTCTGGGGATCGTGATCACGGCGCGTGGGGCGAGCCGCGCGCGCGGACTGCGCGAGCCACTGCTGAGGGCCGCGTACGGGATCTCCGACGAGCTCGGCCGGCGCACCCGCCCCACCCCCTGAGATCCGAGCGGGCTTCCGCCTGACGGAAACGCCGGAGACCGGCCCGGGCCCTGGGTGTCAACGTTCGACGTGTTCGGAACGTTCACCGTTGCTCAGGAGATGTCATGGCCGACGCCGTCGTCGACACCGTTGCCTCGGTTCCCGTCGCGGTCATCGGCGCCGGTCCTGCCGGCCTGATGCTCGCCCACCGGCTGGGGCGGGCCGGAGTCGACACGATCGTGGTCGACACCCGCACCCGGCGCGAGATCGAGACGACGCAGCGGGCCGGCATCCTGGAGGCCGACGCGGCCCGGGACCTGGTCGAGACCGGCGTCAGCGACCGCGTCCTGCGCGACGGCCACGAACACGAAGGCACCGAGCTGCGGTTCGGCGGCCGGGCGCACAGGATCCACTTCAAGTCGCTGGTCGGCGAGTCGGTGTGGCTCTACCCGCAGACCGACGTGTTCATCGACCTGGCCGACGCGCGGGACCGCGACGGCGGCACGGTCCACTTCGGGGTCGCGGACACCGAGGTCCTCGACGTCACCACCAGCGCTCCGCGGGTCCGGTACACCGCGGCCGACGGAACCCGGCACGAGGTCCGCGCACGGTACGTGGTCGGCGCGGACGGGTCCCGCAGCATGTGCCGGGGCCTGGTCCCCGAGGACCGGCGGGTGCGGTACGGCAAGGAGTACCCCTTCGCCTGGTTCGGCATCATGGCCGAGGCACCGCCGAGCGCGCCCGAGCTGGTCTACGCCCATTCCGCGCACGGGTTCGCGCTGATCAGCCAGCGGACCGAGACCGTACAGCGGATGTACTTCCAGTGCTCCCCCGACGAGCCCACGGGCGCCTGGCCGGACGACCGCGTCTGGGAGACGCTCCAGGCCCGGGTGGCCGGCGAGGACGGCTTCCGACTCCAGGAGGGCCCGATCCTGGACAAGACGGTGCTGCGCTTCCGGTCGTTCGTGCAGGAGCCGATGCGCTGGGGCTCGATGGTGCTCGCCGGGGACGCCGCGCACACCGTGCCGCCGACCGGCGCCCGCGGACTCAATCTCGCCCTGCACGACGTGAAGGTCCTGGCCGAGGTCCTCCTGCGGGCACTCGCCGGCGCGGGCGAGGCCGCGTTGGAGGACTACCAGCCGCGCGCGCTGCAACGGATCTGGCGGGCGCAGAACTTCTCCCACTGGATGACCCAACTGCTGCACACCCCGCCCGGCGCCAGCCCGTTCGACCTGCGGCGCCAACTCGGTGAGCTGGAGGGCGTGGTGGGCACGCGCTCCGGCCGCACCTATCTCGCCGAGCAGTACACGGGCTGGCCCGTCCGCTCCCGGGGCTGACCCCGACGACCCCAAGGAGACAACCCATGATCATCGACTGTCACGGTCACTTCACCACGGCGCCGCCGCAGTTGGCCCGCTGGCGTGACCGGCAGGTCGCGGCGGTCGGCTCCCCCGCGGACGCGCCCGATCCCGACGACCTCGCCATCACCGACGACGACCTCCGCGAGGCCGTCGAGGGCAACCAGGTGCGCCTCATGGACGAGCGGGGCAGCGACCTGACGATCTTCTCCCCGCGGGCCAGCTTCATGGCCCACCACATCGGCGACTTCCGGGTCTCCGCGACGTGGGCGCGGATCTGCAACGATCTGGTCCATCGCGTCAGCGGGCTCTATCCCGACCGCTTCGCGATGGGCGCCATGCTGCCGCAGTCGCCGGGCGTCGACCCGGCCACCTGCCTGCCCGAACTGCGCCGCGCGGTCGAGGAACTCGGCGCGGTGACGGTCAACCTCAATCCCGATCCGTCGGGCGGCGGGTGGACCGCGCCACCGCTGACGGACCGGAGCTGGTACCCGCTCTACGAGGCGATGGTCGAGTACGACGTCCCCGCGATGATCCACGTCAGCACCTCCTGCAACCCGGCCTTCCACACGACGGGCGCCCACTACCTGAACGCGGACACCACGGCGTTCATGCAGCTGGTCCAGGGCGATCTGTTCGCCGACTTCCCCTCGCTGCGGTTCGTGATCCCGCACGGCGGCGGCGCGGTGCCCTACCACTGGGGTCGCTTCCGCGGTCTGGCGATGGCGCTGGGCCGACCGGACCCCGAGACGCTGCTGGACAACGTCTTCTTCGACACCTGCGTGTACCACCAGCCCGGCATCGACCTGCTCACGCGGGTGGTGCCCAGCCGGTCCGTGCTGTTCGCCAGCGAGATGATCGGCGCCGTCCGCGACATCGACCCGCACACCGGACACCACTTCGACGACACGAAGCGCTACGTGGACGCCACCGCGAACCTCACCCACGAGGAACGGGACGCCGTCTACTGCGGCAACGCCCTGCGCGTCTACCCCCGACTCGCCGCCCGGCTCTCCGCCGCCGGCCACTGACCACCTGCCCCAGGAGAGGGACACATGGAACACACCCGGCTCGGTGTCGTCCACACCGCGATCACCCGCGCCGACCCGAAGGACGTGGCCGCGCTGTCGGCGTTCGGCGTCGCGACCGTCCACGAGGCGATGGGTCGGGTGGGCCTGATGCGCCCGTACCTGCGTCCCGCCTACACCCGGGCCCGGATGTGCGGGCCGGCGGTGACCGTGCTGCTGCAACCCGGCGACAACTGGATGCTCCACGTCGCCGCGGAGCAGATCCAGGACGGCGACGTGGTGGTCGCGGCCTGCACGACGGAGAGCGAGGACGGGTTCTTCGGCGAACTGCTCGCCACCTCGTTCCGCGCCCGTGGCGGCCGGGGCCTGGTCATCGACGCGGGCGTGCGCGACGTGGCCGAGCTGGAGGAGATGGACTTCCCGGTCTTCGCCCGGGCGGTCAACGCCAAGGGCACCGTCAAGGCCACCCTCGGTTCGGTCAACGTGCCGGTGGTCTGCGCCAACGCCCTGGTCAGGCCGGGCGATGTCGTCGTGGCGGACCGCGACGGCGTCGTGGTGGTGCCGCGCGAGCGGGCCGCCGAGGTCGCCGGGGCGGCCGCCCGGCGCGAGGCCGGCGAGGAGAGCAAGCGGGTGCGGTTCCGCGCGGGCGAACTCGGCCTGGACCTGTACGCCATGCGCGGCCCGCTGGCCGAGCTCGGCCTGCGCTACGAGGACTGATGATGACGAGCTTCGAGAAGACCCCCGGCTGGCTGGACTGGTACGCCGACCCGAGCCGGCCGCGGCTGCGGCTGCCCGAGGGGGCCGTCGACGCGCACTGCCACGTGTTCGGCCCGGGAGCCGCGTTCCCGTTCGCGCCCGAACGCAAGTACACCCCGTGCGACGCGTCCAAGGACCAGCTCTTCGCGCTGCGCGACCACCTGGGCTTCACCCGCAACGTCGTGGTCCAGGCGACCTGTCACGGCGCCGACAACAGCGCCATGGTCGACGCCCTGCGCTCCTCGGGAGGGCTGGCCAGGGGCGTGGCGACCGTGCGGCCGGAGGTCTCCGACGCCGAGCTGCGGGAGCTGCACGAGGCCGGCGTGCGCGGCGTGCGGTTCAACTTCGTCAAGCGGCTCGTCGACGCGGCGCCGCACCGCGACCTGCGGGCCGTCGCCGAGCGGATCGCCCCCTACGGGTGGCACGTCGTCGTCTACTTCGAGGCGTCCGACCTCGCCGACCTGCGCGACTTCCTCCTGTCGATACCGGTTGCGCTGGTCATCGACCACATGGGCCGGCCCGATGTCACCAAGGACCCGTACGGCCCCGAGTTCGAGGCGTTCCTGGACTTCATGCGGGCCGGGCCGGACATCTGGTGCAAGGTGACCTGCCCCGAACGGCTGTCCTCGACCGGCCCGCCGGCCCTCGACGGCGAGCGGTCGGCGTACCGCGACGTCGTCCCCTTCGCCCGCCGCGTGGTCGAGGAGTTCCCCGACCGGGTGCTGTGGGGCACGGACTGGCCGCACCCGAACCTCGCCACCCACATGCCCGACGACGGTCTGCTCGTCGACTTCGTCCCGGGCATCGCGCCGACGCCGCAGCTGCGCCAACGGCTCCTCGTCGACAACCCGATGCGCCTGTACTGGCCCGACGCCGGCTGACCCGTCTCACGATCGGAGCCCGACCTTGTCACTGGACAAGACCTACAAGCTGGTGCCGGGGACCACCGTCTTCGACGCCGAACAGTCCGCCCGGGGCTACCACCTCAACCAGTTCTGCATGTCGCTGATGACGGCGGAGAACCGCGAGCGCTACCTCGCCGACGAGCGGGCCTACCTGGACGCGTGGCCGCTGCGGGAGGAGCAGAAGCAGGCGCTGCTCGACCGGGACCTCAACGCCGCGATGGACGAGGGCGGCAACATCTACTTCCTCGCCAAGTGGGGCGCGACGCTGGGCTTCTCGTTCCAGCAGATGGCCGGTTCGATGACGGGGATGACCGAGGAGGAGTACCGCGCGATGATGGTCGGTGGCGGCCGCTCCGTCGAGGGCAACCGCATCGATCACGCCGTCCTGGAGGCGGCGCACACCGATCCGGCTCCCCCGGCCGAACACGCCGTGATCACCGGCGCGGTCTTCACCTCGCACGTGCCGGCGATCGGCGCGGCGATGGACCACGACAAGACGGACGAGCCCTATTGGAGGCCGGTCTTCGAGGGGTACGAGTTCTCCAAGGCGTGGGAGCGGGAGAACCTCCCGGACGTGATCTTCCTGGTCTACAACGACCACGCGTCCGCTTTCGACCTGTCCTTGATCCCGACGTTCGTGCTCGGCACCGGCGCGACCTACGCCACCGCCGACGAGGGGTACGGCCCCCGCCCGGTCCCCGGCATCGAGGGCGACCCGGACCTGGCCGCCCACATCGCGCACTCGTTGATCAGGGACGACTTCGACCTCACGCTCGCCAATGAGATGACCGTCGACCACGGCCTGACCGTCCCGCTGTCGCTGATGTTCGGGGACGTCGAGAAGTGGCCGTGCAAGGTGATCCCGTTCCACGTCAACGTGGTGCAGTACCCGGTGCCCTCGGGCGCCCGGTGCTTCACGCTCGGCCGGGCACTGCGCAAGGCGATCGAGTCGTACGACGAACCGCTGAAGGTCCAGGTGTGGGGCACAGGCGGCATGAGCCACCAGTTGCAGGGCCCGCGCGCCGGTCTGATCAACCGGGAATGGGACCGGGCCTTCCTCGACCGGCTGGTCGCGGATCCGGTCGGGCTGTCGCGCGTGCCGCACCTGGAGTACGTCGAGGAAGCCGGCTCGGAAGGCATCGAGCTCGTCATGTGGCTGATCGCCCGCGGGGCGATGAGCGACGTCGACGGGGCCGGACGGGTCGAGGTCAAGCACCGCTTCTACCACGTGCCGGCGTCCAACACCGCCGTCGGCCATCTGATCCTCGAGAACCACCCCCGGGCCCAGGAGCCCGCCGAAGGAGTCAACTGACATGACCGACGACCGAACCCTGCGGATCGCCCTGGCCGGCGGCGGCGCCTTCGGCGCCAAACACGCGGCCGCGCTGAAGCGGATCGAGGGCGTCGAGGTGGCCGCCGTCGTGAGCAGCACCCTCGACACCGCGCGGAAGTTCGCCGCGGAGCAGGGCGTCGGCCGCGCCGTGGCCTCCCTGGACGAGGTGCTGGCGATGGACGACGTCGACGCCGTCATCCTCGCCACGCCCACCCCGATGCACGCCGCGCAGACGCTGGCCTGCCTCGACGCCGGCAAGCACGTACAGGTCGAGATCCCCCTCGCCTCCTCCCTCGCCGACGCCGAGGCGTGCCTGGCGGCGCAGGAACGCACCGGGCTGGTCGCCATGGTGGGCCACACCCGGCGCTTCAACCCGAGCCACCAGTGGGTGCGGCGGCGGATCCAGGCCGGCGAGTACCACATCCAGCAGATGGACGTGCAGACGTACTTCTTCCGCCGTACGAACCTCAACGCCCTCGGGCAGCCGCGCTCGTGGACCGACCACCTGCTGTGGCACCACGCGGCGCACACCGTCGACCTCTTCGCCCACCAGACCGGTTCGCCGATCGTGCGGGCCAACGTCGTCCAGGGTCCGATCCACCCGGAGCTCGGCATCGCGATGGACATGTCGGTCCAGCTGCGCGCGGCGAACGGCGCGATCTGCACCCTGTCCCTGTCGTTCAACAACGACGGGCCGCTGGGCACGTTCTTCCGCTACATCGGCGACACCGGCACCTACCTCGCCCGTTACGACGACCTGTTCACCGGCAAGGACGAGCCGATCGACGTCAGCGGGGTCGACGTCTCGATGGACGGCATCGAGCTGCAGGACCGCGAGTTCGTCGCCGCGATCCGCGAGGGCCGCGAACCGAACTCCTCCATCGCCCAGGTCATGTCCTGCTACCGGACGCTGGCGGCCCTGGAGGAGCAGCTGAGCGCGACCTCGGGCTTCTGAGCACGTCACAGAACGCCGGAACGGGCTCCCCGTGCCGCTCGGCACGGGGAGCCCGTTCTGGCGTGCGGTCAGCTGCCGAAGCCGAGACCGAGGCGGTCCAGGGTGCGCAGCCAGAGGTCGCGTCGGCCCTCGTTGCGGTCGGCGCGGGTCAGGGACTTCTGGGTGATGCCGATGCCGATCGAGCGGAAGGGCTCGGGCGGGAAGGGCAGCGGCTTGCGGCGTACGAGGTCGAGGGCGGTGCGCTCGGTCGTCGCGCCGGCCAGCAGGTCCAGCATCACCTCGGCGCCGAAGCGGGTCGCGCCGACGCCGAGGCCGGTGAATCCGGCCGCGTAGGCGACCTTGCCCCGGTGGCTGGTGTCGAAGAAGACGCAGAAGCGGGTACTGGTGTCGATGGCACCGCCCCAGGCATGGCTGAAGCGCAGGCCCTCCAGCTGCGGGAAGGCCGTGAAGAAGTGGCGGGCCAGGGTCGCGTAGGTCTCGGGGCGCCGGTCGTGTTCGGCGGCCACCCGGCCGCGGAAGTGGGTGACGGCGTCGTAGCCGCCCCACAGGATGCGGTGGTCGGCGGTGATCCGTACGTAGTGGAAGTGGTTGGCGGAGTCGGCCCAGCCCTGCCGGTTGTGCCAGCCGACCGAGGCGAGCTGCTGCTCGGTCAGCGGTTCGGTCATCAGCGCGTAGTCGTAGACCGGCACCGTGTAGGGGCGGTGGCGGCGGAGCAGCGAGGGGTGGGCGTTGGTGGCCAGTGCCACGCGTCCGGCGGTGATCCGCCCGTAGGGGGTACGGACCGAGACGACCGCGCCGTGCTCGTCGAGCGCGAGGGCGGGGGTGTGTTCGTGGATGCGGACGCCGAGGTCGAGGCAGGCGCGCTTGAGGCCCCAGGCGAGGCGGGCCGGGTTGACCATGGCGACGTCGCTCTTGTTCCAGACCGCGCCGAGGAAGGTCGGGGAGTCGATCTCGGCGCGGACGGCGTCGGCGTCGAGGAGGGCGACGGTGGCGCCGTGCCGCGCGGCCGCTTCCGCTTCCTCGGCGAGCCAGGCGACCTGGTGGGGTTCGGTGGCGACGGTGAGTGAGCCGGTGCGGTCCCAGTCGCAGTCGATGCCGTGGCGGGCGAGGGCCTCCTCCATGGCCCGGAGGTTCTCGCGGCCGAGGCGTTCGAGGGTGTCGATCTCGCGGGGCCAGCGGTCCAGGCCGTTGGAGAGGCCGTGGGTGAGACTCGCCTCGCAGAAGCCGCCGTTGCGGCCGGAAGCCGCGCCGCCGGCCTCCCTTCCCTCGACGAGGACGACGTCCAGGGAGGGATCGCGCTCCTTGGCGATGAGCGCGCTCCACAGGCCCGTGTACCCGCCGCCCACGACGAGCAGGTCGCAGGTGGTGGAGCCGACGAGGGCGGGGGTGGTCCCGGGGCGGTGGGCGTCGTCGAGCCAGAAGGGGGTCGGGGCGGCGTCCCGGAGGGACAGCAGGGGGTCCATGGGGGCTTCCTTCGTGGTGCGCGGGAGCCGCCCGGCGGCGGGCGGGGCCATCGGTGCCCGGCCCGCCGCCGTGGCGGCCCGGGGTGGTCAGGCGTAGTGGCGGTAGACGGCCTCGGCGACGCAGGCCGGCTTGGCGCTGCCCTCGACCTCGACGGTGAAGGTGATCGGCATCTGTACGCCGTTGCCCTTGACCTCCTCCACCGTGCCGACGACGCCGTGCAGCCGGATCTTCGCGCCGACCCGGACGGGGCTGGGGAAACGGACCTTGTCCAGGCCGTAGTTGACGCTCATCCTGGTGCCGGTGATGCCGAGCAGCTCACCGAAGAGCGGGATGATCAGGGAGAGGGTGAGGTAGCCGTGGGCGATGGGGCCGCCGAAGGGCCCGTCCTCGGCCCTCTCCGGGTCGGTGTGGATCCACTGGTGGTCGTCGGTGGCGTCGGCGAAGGTGTTCACGCGGTCCTGCGTGATCTCCAACCACTCGGTGCGGCCGAGGTCGGCTCCGCCGAGGGAGGTGAGTGCGTCGAGGCCGTCGGCGATGGCGATGGGCATGAGGAAACCTTTCGATGGCGCGGGCGGCGCTGAGCGCGCCCGGGGGAAGCGTGGTGCTCGAACGCCGTTCACGGCGCGGGGTGTTCGGCGGGACCGGCGGGGCAGGCGGGCCCGGTGGAGAAGGCTTCGCGCACGGCCGACTTGACGATCTTTCCGGAGGCCGTACGGGGCAGGTCGCCCGTGAGGACGACCGACTTGGGGATCTTGTACTTGGCGAGCTGGCCCCGGAGGTGGCCGAGGATGTCGTCCTCGCCGGCGCGGGCCCCGGGTTCGAGGACGACGACGGCCCGCCCGACCTCGCCCCAGACCGGGTCGGGGACGCCGATGACGGCGCATTCGGCGACGGCGGGGTGGTCGAGGAGCGCGTCCTCGACCTCGGCCGGGTAGACGTTCTCGCCGCCGGAGACGTACATGTCCTTGACCCGGTCGACGATGTAGGCGTAGCCGTCCGCGTCGGTCCGGGCGATGTCGCCGGTGCGGAGCCAGTCGCCGTCGGTGAGGACGGCCGCGGTGTCCTCGGGCCGGTTCCAGTAGCCGGCCATGACGTGGGGGCCTTGGACGAGGACCTCGCCGCGCTCGCCCGGTCCGGCCTCGCTGCCGTCCGGCCGGACGATGCGGATGTCGGTGAAGAAGTGCGCGACGCCGGCGGAACCGGCCTTGGCCACGGTCTGTTCCCGGTCGAGGAAGAGGACGCCGGGGGACGCCTCGGTCATGCCGTAGCCCTGGCTGAAGGCGAGGCCGCGGTCGAGGTACGCGGCGATGGTGCGGGCGGGCACGGGAGCACCGCCGCAGTTGAGGGTGCGCAGGCTGGAGAGGTCGGCGCTCTCCCAGCGCGGCCGGGCGGCCATGGCGTCGTACATGGTGGGGACGCCGAACAGGTAGGTCACGCCAAGGTCCTCGACCAGTTCCAGGACGCGGTCGGCGTCGAAGGACGCGAGGAGGACCACCCGGCCGCCCTTGAGGAGGGTGGGCAGGCAGGTCATGTTGAGGGCGCCGGTGTGGAACAGCGGGGCCACGACGAGGGTGACCTCGTCGGCGGTGAGGTCGGTGTCGACGAGGACGTTGACGCTGTTCCAGGTGATGTTGGCGTGGGAGAGGACGGCTCCCTTGGGGCGTCCCGTGGTCCCGGAGGTGTACATGATCATGCACGGGTCCTCGGGCGCCACGGCCACGTCCAGGGGCCGGTCCGTGGCCCCGGCCGGCAACTCCTCGTACGCGAGGGCGCCTTCGCCCGGGCCGTCGGGTCCTTCGAGTGCGATCCGGTGGCGCACCCCGGCCTCGTCGGCGGCGGCGCGTGCCGCCGCCGCCTGCTCGGGAGCGTGGACGAGGACGACGCTGCCCGAGTCGGCGAGGTTGTACGCCAACTCCGCAGCGGTCAAACGGGTGTTGAGCGGGACGAAGACCGCACCGAGCGCTCCGGCGGCGAACAGCGTCTCCAGGAAGGCCGGGTGGTTGGGGCCCAGGTAGGCGATCCGGTCGCCGCTCGCCACCCCCAGGGCGCGCAGGCCGTGGGCGAGCCGCAGGACGCGCCGGTGGAGCTCCCGGTAGGTCAGGGCGCGGTCCCCGTGGACGACGGCGGTCCGGTCGGGAGTCTTGCGGGCCCGGCGCGCGGGCCAGGAGCCGATGCCTCGGTTCAGCACGAGCGTTTCCTTCAGTCGGTGGACAGGCCGAGCAGGCGGGCGGCGTTCTCCTTGAGGATCTTCGGCCGGACCTCGGGCTTGATGTCGAGCGCGGCGAAGTCGGCGAGCCACCGGTCGGGGGTGATGACCGGATAGTCGGAGCCGAAGAGGACCTTGTCCTGGAGCAGGGTGTTGGCGTAGCGCGTGAGCTGCGGCGGGAAGTACTTCGGCGACCAGCCGGACAGGTCGATGTGGACGTGCGGCTTGTGGGTGGCGACCGCGAGCGCCTCGTCCTGCCAGGGGAAGGACGGGTGCGCGAGGACGAGCCTCAGCTCGGGGAAGTCCACGGCCACGTCGTCGACGGCCATCGGGTTTGAGTACTTCAGCCGGATGCCGCCGCCGCCCGGGACGCCGGCGCCGATCCCGGTCTGGCCGGTGTGGAACAGGGCCGGTACGCCCAGTTCCTCGATGGCCTCGTACAGCGGGTAGGCGAGGCGGTCGTTGGGGGAGAACGCCTGGATGCTGGGGTGGAACTTGAACCCGCGCACCCCGTACTCCGTCACCAGGCGGCGGGCCTCGCGGACCCCCGCGCGGCCCTTGTGCGGGTCGACGCTCGCGAACGGGATCAGGACGTCGCCGTGGGCGGCGCAGCTCTCCGCGATCTCCTCGTTGGAGATCCGCGGGTGTCCGGTGGCATGTTCGGCGTCGACGGTGAAGACGACGGCCGCCATGCGGCGTTCGCGATAGTGCGCGGCCATCTCGTCGATGGTGGGCTGCCGGTGGCCGTGGGCCTTGAAGTAGTTCTCGGAGGCGCCGAACAGTTCGGGGCTCAACGCCCCATGGCCGTCCTTGGAGACCTCGGCGTGGGTGTGCACGTCGATGGCGGTCAGCGCGTCGAGGTCGAGCGCGTGCGGGCGGGCGGTCATCTCACGCCTCCGGGGCCTGGGGTGCGGGGATGCCGTAGGTCTCGGGCTCGGCGCCGACGCCGTCCGGCCACGCGGCGGCGATGGCGTCGCCGCTCCAGCCCCCGTCGGCGAAGGCGACCGCCTTCTCCTTCGGGTGGGCCCACAGGGCGAGACGGTCACCACCGATGCCGATGGCCTGCCCGGTCACTCCGTCGGAGGCGTCCGAGGCCAGGAAGGTGATCAGGCCGGCGACGTCCTCGACGGTGCCGAGGCCCTCGTCCTTGCGCAGCCAGTCCGGCAGCGGCGCGCCCGTGCGCTCGGACTCCTCGATGACCGGGGCGAAGGCCGGGATGGTCCTGGTCATCTCGGTGGCGGCGACGGGCACGACGGCGTTGACGGTGATGCCGGCGCGGCCCAGCTCCATGGCCCAGGTGCGGGCCATGGCGACGATGCCGGCCTTGGCGGCGGCGTAGTTGGTCTGGCCGAAGTTGCCGCGCTGGCCGGCGGGCGAGGAGATCAGGACGAGCCGGCCGCCGGTGCCCTGCTCGCGCATGCGGACGGCGGCGGCGCGGGCGCAGGTGAAGGTGCCGCGCAGGTGGACCCGTACGACGTCGTCGAAGTCCTCGTCGGTCATCTTCCACAGCACGCGGTCGCGCAGGATGCCGGCGTTGGTGACGAGCACGTCCAAGCGCCCGAACCGCTCGACCGCCGTGTCCACGAGCCGCTGGGCCGCCCCGGTGTCGCCCACGGCCGCGGTGACGCCGGTCGCCGTGCCCGCGCGGGACGTGATCGCGGCGACGGCGGCGTCCACCGCGTCCGCGTCGACGTCGTTGACGACGACGGCGGCGCCCGCGGCGGCGAGGGCCTGCGCGTAGGCCAGTCCGAGGCCGCGTCCGCTGCCGGTGACGACGGCGACCTTGCCCTGAAGATCCATGAGAGGTACCTCTCGAAAAGGGGTGGAAGAGGGAATGCCGAAAGCGCCGGCCGAGCCGGGATCGACAGGAATCCTGATGAACACAGTCTGGGCAATCGTCAGGATTCCTGTCAATGACCTAAGGTGGGACCGCCCCGGTGACACCGCACCCGGGCGGTACGAGCCGCTCCGCGCGGGCCGTCACGACGGAAGGATGGACGTGAGCACGTCACTGCTCTACCTGGTCAAGAGAACGGAGTTGGTGGTGCGCGCCCGCCTGGAGGAGCTGCTCAGGCCCGCCGGGGTCACGGCGTTGCAGTACACCGCCCTGACGGTGCTGGAGCGGCACGACGGCATCTCCGCGGCGCAGCTCGCCCGCGACTCCTTCGTCACCGCCCAGTCGATGGCCGACATGGTCCGCGCGCTGGAGAGCCGGGGCCTGATCCGCCGCGAGCCCAACCCGGCCAACCGCCGCGAGCGCCTCATCCTGCTCGCCGATCCCGGGCGGCGACTGCTGGCGGAGTACGCCGAGCCGGCCCGGCGCATCGAGGAACGCATGACCGCCGGCCTGAGTTCCGAGGAGACCGACGCCTTCCGGGCAGCGCTGAACGAGGCCTGGCGGGCCCTGTCCTGACGCGACCGGCCCGCGGGGCGAGCGGCGCACCGCCCGCGGGAGCGGAGCCGGTTCAGGCCCCGGGCGCCGCGGGGCGCAGCGCCGCCATCGCGTTGAGCATCAGCTCCAGGGCGAAGGGGTAGCCGCTGTCGCGCATGTCGGCGGCGAGCAGCGGGAAGGCCGCGGCGACGTTCGGGTGGGTGTCGGCCGGCAGCCTGCTGTAGACCGCGTTCCAGACGGCCTCGTCCGCCTCCCGGGCGGCCTTGGGCAGGGCGAGGGCGGCGGCGTCCAGGGCGGCGAAGGCCAGGGCTTGATCGACGAACGCGTGGTAGGCGCGGACGGCGACGGGGTCCGGGAAACCCGCCGAGCGCAGGATGCCGAGGATCCGCTCGACGGCCCGGGTCTCGTGGAGGCGCCCCGTCGTGCGGTACGCGCCGAGGACGGCCGCCTGCGGATGGGCCAGGTAGCAGGCGTGGATCCGCAGGCCCATCGAGCGCAGGTCCTCCCGCCAGTCCCCGGTGGCCCGCCAGCCCTCCTGGGCCCTGCCGATCAGCTCGTCCGCGAGGGCGAGGAGGAGCGCGTCGGTGTTGTGGAAGTAGCGGTAGAGCGCGCTCGGGTCGGCTCCGAGCGCGGCGCCCAGCCTCCGTACGGAGAGCGCGTCGGCGCCGTGCTGGGCGACCAGCCGCAGCGCCGTCTCGACGATGAGCCGTTCCGAGAGGACGGCGCCCTGCTTGGTGGGTCTGCGGCGCCGGCGGCCGCCTTCGGGGATGACACGTTCGGACATGGCCGGGACCTTACGTCAACACCATTGACGTGTAAACGGCCTTGCGGCTTCCATGGCGCCCATCCCCCCGCCGCCTCACGCTCTGGAGCTCTCACATGGCCAAGGCCGATCTGGTCTTCACCCGCGGCCCCGTCTTCACCGTGGACCCGGCCCGTACCCGGGCGACCTCGCTCGCCGTCGTCGGCGACCGGATCGCGGCCGTCGGCCACGACGAGGTGCGCGAGCTCGTGGGTCCCGGCACCGAGGTGGTCGACCTGACGGGGAAGCTGCTGCTCCCCGGCTTCCAGGACGCCCACGTGCACCCGGTCTTCGCCGGAGTGGAAATGGCCGAGTGCGATCTGACCGACACCGTCGGCGTGGACGACTACCTGGCCCGGATCCGCGCCTACGCGGACGCGCACCCCGACCGCGAGTGGATCACCGGTGGCGGCTGGTCGATGGAGAGCTTCGAGGGCGGGCTGCCGACCCGGCAGCTGCTCGACGCCGTCGTGCCGGACCGCCCGATCCTCCTGGCCAATCGGGACCACCACGGCGCCTGGGCCAACACCCGGGCGCTCGAACTCGCCGGGATCACCGCCGCCACCCCCGATCCCGCCGACGGCCGGATCGAGCGCGAGCCCGACGGCGCCCCCAGCGGCATGCTCCAGGAAGGCGCCACCTCGCTGGTCGGCCGGCTGCTGCCGGCGAGCACCCGGGAAGAACTCCTCGCCGGGCTGCTGCGGGCCCAGAAGCTGCTCCACTCCCTCGGCATCACGGGCTGGCAGGACGCGATGCTCGGCGAACTGGGCGGCCGGCCCGACCCCTCGGACGCGTACCTGGCCGCGGCCGGGGACGGCTCGCTGACGGCCCGGGTGACCGGGGCGCTGTGGTGGGACCGGGCCCGGGGCGCCGAGCAGATTCCCGAGCTGGTGGCCCGGCGCGAGAAGTTGCGGGCCGGACGGTTCCGCGCGACCTCGGTGAAGATCATGCAGGACGGGGTCGCGGAGAACTTCACCGCCGCCATGACCTCCCCCTACTTGGACGGCTGCGGCTGCGCCACCGCCAACAGCGGTCTGAGCTTCGTCGAGCCCGAGGCGCTGCGCGGGTACGTGACGGAGCTCGACGCCCTCGGCTTCCAGGTGCACTTCCACGCCCTCGGCGACCGGGCCGTGCGCGAGGCCCTCGACGCGATCGAGTCGGCCGTGGCCGCCAACGGACACCGTGGCAACCGCCACCACCTCGCCCATCTCCAGGTCGTCCACCCCGAGGACCTCACCCGCTTCGCCGCGCTCGGCGCCCTGGCCAACATCCAGCCCCTCTGGGCGGCCCACGAGCCCCAGATGGACGACCTGACCATCCCCTTCCTGGGTCCGGAGCGCTCCGCCTGGCAGTACCCGTTCGGCGACCTGGTGCGCGCGGGCGCGACCCTCGTCGCGGGCAGCGACTGGCCGGTGAGCAGCCCCGACCCGCTGGCGGGCATCCACGTGGCGGTGAACCGCCGGGATCCCGAAGCCGGCCACGAGCGGATCTTCTACCCCGAGCAGCGGCTCGACCTGCCGACCGCGCTGGCCGCCTACACGGCCGGGACCGCCCACGTGAACGGTCACGACGACGCGGGCAGCCTGCGGGTCGGCAACCTCGCCGACCTGGTCGTCCTGGACCGCGACATCCTCACGGCGCCCGCGGAGGAGATCGCCGAGGCCCGGGTGGAGCGGACCTACGTCGGCGGCCGGCTCGTCCACGCGGGCTGAGCGGGCCGCAGCGATGACGCCCGTACGTCGAGGCGGGTCGGGACGAGCACGCCCGCCGCCTCCCGGTCGCCGCGTTCCAGGACCGCGACCAGGGTTTCGATCCCCGCCTCCGCGATCGCCTCGGGCCGCAGGCTCAGGGTGGTCACGGGCGGCTCGGTGTGCTCGGCGGTGACGTCCTCGCTCACGCAGACGAGGAGCAGGTCGCCGGGGACCCCGTAGCCGAGCCGGCGCGCCGCGTCCAGGACGAGGGGCGGACTGGCCTCGGCCACGACGAGCAGGGCGTCGGGCCGTGCCCCGCCGTCCGCCGGATCGCCCGCGAGGGCGGTCTCGACGGCGCGGATGACGGGCCCGTTGCCCGGCGCGCCGACGCGTACGACCCGTTCGGGCACGCCGTGTCGCGCGCACCACCCGTGGTGCGCGGCGAACACCTCGGTGTGGAAGCGGGTGCTGCTGTCCGGCACCACGAGGACGGGTCGGCGGGCACCCTGCTCGCGGACGTGGTCGAGGGCGCCGCGCACGGCGGCGCCGGCGTCCACGTCCACCCAGTACGCCCCGGGCCGCCCCTCGACGGAGCGGTCGCTGAACACCGGGATGCGGGCGGAGAGGAGGTCATCGACGATCGGGTCGTCGGCGACGGGGTCGGCGACGACCACCGCGTCGAGCGACAGGTCCGCCCACTCGCTCTGCAGTGACCCGGCGGGCAGCAGCACCACGGCGTAGCCGCGTCGCAGCGACGTCGCCGCGGTGGCCGCGGTCAGCCGGGCGAAGTACGGCGACTCCAGGAAGGTCCAGGGAGCGTCGGCGAACTCCCCGACCACGTATCCGATCAGTCTGGCCCGTCCCGCGCGCAGCCGGCGCGCGGCGGCGTTGGGCCGGTAGCCCATGGCGCGCGCGGTTTCGCGGGCCTTCTCCCGGACTTCGGGAGAGAGCCTCCCGGTGCCGTTCAGTGCCGCCGAGACGGTCGTCTTGGAGAGGCCCGCCTCGCGGGCCACGTCGACCAGGCGGACGCGTGGAAGGGGCGGCGAGGGCTGCCCGCCGGGCGGTGGGGCTTCGGTCATGCCACTGATGCTGCCACCCTCGCGACCTTTGCAAAACCGTTCCCGCACAACCTTGTGCGGGAACGTTCCCGCATCAATACTCGCTCCATCCCACAGCGCCCGTCACTACACCCGTAAAGGGGTGGGTCTGCATGCGCACGTCCCGAACCATCGCGCTCCTCCTCTGTACCGCCGCCCTCGCGGTCACCACCAGCGCCTGTTCCGGCGCCACCGCCCCCAGGGCCGCCGGCGGCGCCGGCTTCGAGGTCACTCCGCTCTCGCCGCCCGCCCAGGGCCCCCTGGACTCCTTCACCTGGTCCCTGTACGCCGAGCCCTACACGCTCGACTACGCCCTCGCGTACGACTACCCGCCGAACACGGTCCTCGCCAACGTGTGCGAGCAGCTCATGCGGGTCACGCCCGACATGAAGATCGAGCCCGGTCTCGCCGTGAAGTACGACCGCCCCGACCCGCTCACGCTGGTCTACACCCTGCGCCCCGGGGTGAAGTTCCACGACGGCACGACCATGACCGCCGACGACGTGGTCGCCTCCCTCCAGCGCCAGATGGCCCCGGAGACAGGCTCCCCCTGGGGCTCGGCGTTCAAGAACGTCAAGGCCGTCGAGAAGACCGGTCCGCTGGAGGTGACGCTCCGGCTCACCAAGCCCGACGTCCTGCTCCACGAGCTGATGGCCGCCTCCCCGGGCACCGTCGAGAGCGCCGCCACCCTCGCCAAGGCCGGCAAGGACTACGGCACCCCCGCGGGCAAGGTCAACTGCACCGGCCCGTACTCCCTCGACTCCTGGTCCCAGGGCACCGAGATCACCCTGAAGAAGCACGCCGCGTACTGGGACCCCCGGCTGGCCCCGAAGTCCGCCACCGTGAAGTTCACCTTCGTCGAGGACGTGGCGGCCCGCACCAACGCCTTCCTGTCCGGCACCGCCGACGGCGGGTACATGGTGGCCCCCGCGACGGTCGGACAGCTGCGCTCCGGCGACAAGGGCGGCGTCCTCTTCGGCCCCAACACCGCCGCGTCCAACCTCGCCGTACTCGACTTCGGCGGCCCGCTCGGCGACCTGAAGGTGCGCAAGGCCCTCTCCCTGGCGCTCGACCGGAAGAACATCGTCAAGGCCGCCGCCGGCGGCATCGGCGTCCCCGCCAAGTCCCCCACCGCGCGCGGCGCGTGGGCGCTGGCCCCGGAGAAGACCGCCGCGCTCTACGACACCCTGCCCGAGCCCGCTTACGACCTCGGCGCCGCGAAGAAGCTCGTCCAGGAGGCCGGCGCCACCGGCCGCAAGATCACCCTGGTCACCAGCACGCTCGCTCCCGAGATCAGCGTCGTCGCCAACGCCGTACAGGCCGCCGGCCGGGAGATCGGCCTGGACGTCGAGCTGAAGTCGGTGCCCCCCGAGGCGTACAGCAGCATCTTCGTCGACCCGAACGCCCGCGCCGGCCTGGACCTGGTCATCACCAACGGGTACGACAACACGCCCGACCCGTTGGAGTTCTACCAGTACCTGCGCACCGGCGACTTCGGGAACTACGGCAACTGGTCGAACGCCGAGTACGACGCCGCCTTCGACCGGGCCAACTCCGAACCCGACGCCGGCAAGCGCGCGGAGCTGACCGCCGAACTCCAGAAGATCGTGTTGCGCGAGCTGCCGACCATCCCCCTCTACGAGGCGCCGTACCTGGTCTTCCTCGGCAAGCGCGTGACCGGCGCCCCGACCGGGATCGCCCAGCTGTACTACCCGTGGGCCGCGACGATCGGGGCCGCGGCGAAATGACGCGCTACCTCATCGGACGCATCCTCGGCCTGGTGGCGGTGCTGTTCGTGACCTCGCTCGTGGTCTTCGGCAGCGTCCACCTGGCCCCCGGCGACCCGGTGTCGTTCCTGCTCCACGGCCGCCCCGCGACCCCCGAGGCCGTGGCGGCCCTGCGCTCCCAGTACCACCTGGACGACCCGCTGCCCGTGCAGTACGCGAAGTGGCTCGGCGGCGTCCTCCGGGGCGACTTCGGCAGCTCCGCCCAGTTCCACCAGGACGTCTCCGCGCTCATCGGATCCCGGCTGCCGGGCACGGCCGTGCTCGTCGGGTACGCGGCGCTGCTCGTCGCCCTCCTCGGCGTGGCGGCCGGGGTCCTCGCCGCGCTGCGGCCCGGGCCGCTGGACCGGGCGGTGCTCCTCGGCAGCGGCGTCGCCACGGCCACCCCGTCCTTCGTGACCGCGATCGCGCTCGTGTCCCTCTTCTCCGTCCGCCTGGGCTGGTTCCCGGGCCCGGGCGGCACACCCGTCGGCTTCTCCGAACGGCTGCACCACCTGACCCTGCCGGCCTTCGCCCTCGCGCTGACCTTCGCCGGCCTGCTCGCCCGGGTGACCCGCTCGGCGATGCTCGACGAACTCGGCCGGGAGCACGTCGAGGTGGCGCGCGCCCGCGGCGTCCCGGGGCGGACCGTGGTCCGCCGGCACGTCCTGCGCAACGCGCTCGGCCCGGTCGTCACCGTCGGCGGCACCATGCTCGCCGGACTCCTCATCAGCACCTCGATCGTCGAGACGGCCTTCGACGTGCCCGGCCTCGGCTCCCTGCTCGTCCAGTCGGTCACCGCCAAGGACTTCGCCGTCGTACAGGCGATCACCCTGCTCAGCGTGGGCGCCTTCGTCCTCGTCAACCTCGCCGTCGACCTGCTCGCGCCGCTCATCGACCCCCGGCTGTCGCTCCACGGGGAAGGCTCCTCATGACCACCACCGCACCTGCGGAGCCCGCCGCCCTGCGCCGCAGGCCCGGGCTGCGCCCCCTGCGCCTGCTCGCCCAGGGTCCGTTGTTCACCGCCTCGGTCGTGGTGCTCGCCGCACTCGTCCTGATCGCCGCGCTCGCGCCCGTCCTCGCGCCGTACGACCCCGAGGCCCTCGACCTCACCGCGAGCCTGGCCGGGACCACCGGCGAGCACCTCCTGGGCACCGACCAGTCCGGGCGGGACGTCCTGTCGCGGCTGATGTACGGGGCGCGCACCGGACTGCTCGGCCCGCTGCTCGTCGTCGGCGTCTCCACCCTGCTCGGCACCCTGCTCGGCGTGGTGGCCGCCTGGCGCGGCGGTTGGGCGGACTCCGTCCTGTCCCGCTCGATGGACATGCTCTTCGCGATCCCCGGACTCCTGCTCGCGATCCTGCTCGTCTCCGTCGTCGGTCCGGGGATGACCGCCCCCGTGATCGCGATGGCGGTGGCCTACACCCCGTACGTGGGCCGGCTGGTGCGCGGCATCGCGCGCCAGGAGAAGGCCCGACCGTACATCGAGTCCTACCGGGTCCAGGGCTGGTCCGGCTGGACCGTGTGCCTGCGCCACCTGCTGCCCAACATCGCCGCCACCGTCTTCGCCCAGTCCGCGATGAACTTCGGGTACGCGCTGATGGACCTGGCGGCCCTCTCCTACCTCGGCTTCGGCGTGCAGCCGCCGACCGCCGACTGGGGCGCCATGATCAACGAGGGCCAGTCGGCCGTCCAACAGGGGGCGATGCTGCCCGCCCTCGCGCCCTCCGCGTGCATCGTGCTCGCGGTGGTGGCGTTCGGCATCGTCGGCGAGGGCCTCGCCGACCGGATCGCGAGGCGGAAGCGGTGAACCGCATGAAGGCACGGCGGGAAGAGGAGGGCGGGACCGCGGTCCCGGCCGACGACGCGCGTCCGGTACTGGAGATCGACGGGCTCGGCGTCCGGCTGCCCGGCGACCGGGCCGCCCGGCCGATCCTGGACGGGGTCGGCCTGCGGGTGGGCCCCGGGGAGAGCGTCGGCCTCGTCGGCGAGTCCGGCTCCGGGAAGTCGGTGGCGTGCCGCAGCGTCCTCGGGCTGCTGCCCGGGGGTGCGCGCACCAGCGGCGAGGTCCGGGTCGCCGGCCGGGACGTGCTCACCATGAGCCGTACGGAGCTGGCCGAACTGCGGGCCCGGCAGGTCGCGATGGTCTACCAGGACCCGCGCGCCTCCGTGAACCCGCTGCGCCGCGTGGGCGACTTCCTCACCGAAGGGCTGCGCGCGGCCGGGACCCCGGCCGCCACGGCGGACGCGCGGGCCCTCGAACTCCTCGACGCGGTCGGCATCCGGGACCCGCGCGGCGCCCTGCGCCGCCGTCCCCACGAGTTCTCCGGCGGCATGCTCCAGCGGGTGGTCATCGCCGCGGCGCTCGCCGCCGAACCCGCGCTGATCGTCGCCGACGAGCCGACCACCGCCCTGGACGTCACGACCCAGGCGGAGATCGTCGAACTCCTCGCCCGGCTGCGTGCCGAGCGCGGCACCGGCCTGCTCTTCGTCACCCACGACCTCGAACTGGCCGCCACCGTCTGCGACCGCGTGTACGTCATGTACGCGGGCCGGATCGTGGAGACGCGCGGCACCGACGACCTGTTCGACCGGCCACGGCACCCGTACACCGCGGGGCTGCTCGCCTGCACGCCGAGCATCGAAGCGGGCGCGCCCGCGCCCCGCCCCATCCCCGGGCGTCCCGTCTCCCTGGCCGAAGCGCCACCGGGCTGCGCCTTCGCCGCACGCTGCGCCCACGCGCTGCCGCGCTGCCGCGAGGAGGAGCCCGCACTGACCCGGCACGGCGACGGACTCGCCGCCTGCCACCGCGCCGACGAAGGGATCACGCTGTGAGCGCCTCAGCGAAGGGGGGACGGGTCGTCGAGGGACGGGGGCTGGTCGTCGAGGGACTGCGCAAGCAGTACGGAGACCACACGGCGGTCGACGGCGTGTCCTTCCGCCTGGCGCCCGGGGCCTCGCTCGCGATCGTCGGGGAGTCCGGCAGCGGCAAGACCACCACGGTCCGGATGCTCGTCGGCCTGGAGCGCCCGGACGGCGGGACCGTCCGCCTGGACGGCCGGGACCGCTCCGCGCTGCCCCGGCGACGGGCGCAGCGGCTGGCCAGGGCCCGGGAGATCCAGATGGTCTTCCAGGATCCGTACCTCTCGCTCGATCCCCGAGTGACCGTGACCGGCTGCCTGGACGAGGTGCTGCGCCTGCACACGGACCTCGACGCGGCCGGCCGCGGCACCCGGGTCGCGCAGCTCCTGGACCAGGTCGGCCTCGGGACGCGCGAGGCCGCCGCCCTTCCCCGCGCCCTCTCGGGCGGCCAGCGGCAGCGCGTGGCCATCGCCCGCGCCCTTGCCGTGGAGCCGAGGGTCCTCGTCCTCGACGAGGCCGTCGCCGCGCTCGACGTGTCGATCCAGGCGCAGATACTCGAACTCCTCGGTCGGATCCGCGGCGCGTCGGGGATCGGCTACCTGTTCGTCACGCACGACCTGGCGGTGGTCCGGCACATCGCCGACGAGGTCCTCGTGCTCAAGTCGGGTCGTGTCGTGGAGGCGGGCCCGGTCCCGCGGGTCCTGGAGACCCCGGAACATCCCTACACCCGGCTCCTCCTGGACTCGGTCCCCCGGCGCGGACGGTTCCCCGCGGGCCGATGACCACCGGCACGGCCCCCGGGGCCCGGACGACCTCAGGGCGCACAGCGTGCCATCCCCACATGCTGTGCGCCCATCGACGTGGCCCCTGGAACCCACCCACCGTCTCGGCGGCGCCGACGACCCGCCGCACCGCCGTGCCGGAATCGCCTTGGGGATCAGGGTTTCGGATGGAGCGTTCTTGGCGAAGTACTTCCACCATGGGCTTATCGCCGGTTGCCGGCCATCCTGCTGTCGCTGTCTTCCGTGAGCCCCGAGGCGGGCGGCCCGTCCCGGTGCTGGGCCCACGGGTCGATGCCGAGGCGAAGCGGGCCGCGCGCGTGCTGGCCGGGGTGGCGACCCATGCCGGACCTGTCGAGCGGACCCTCGCCCTGCGGCAGGCCACCGCGAATGCCGCTGCGTTGGTGGCCGCGCTGTCGGCGCTGGCTCCGGCCGCGGCCGGTGAGGAAATGCCACCGGAGTCGACCAGTCAGTCCTACTTCCGGGTCCGTGAGGGGGAGCTGTCGGATCAACAGGCCGCCCTGCACGGCGCCCTGGTCATCCACCGCGGTCTGGAAGATCTGTGTGATGCTCCGCTGTCGGGTTCCGACCTGACGCTGGAGGTGGCCGGGATGCGGCAGGCGGTGCTCGACCTCACCGGCGCGGCGGCCGACGCCGACCATGACGACGTACCGCCGGTGGCCGTCTCCCAGCCGGGCGCGGGGCCGTCGTTGGAGAGTGTGTGGAGTGCTCGGTGGCTCATCGGTCACCAGGTCCATGTCCTGTTCAATGTCTGCGCCGCGGTCGCCGTGGCCGATGCCACCAGCCACCTGCGGCACGGCGACCGCGACGCCGCGCTGCCGCGGCTGGCAGATGCGACGGTGTACGTGCGTGGTTTCCCGGCGGCGATGACCCACGCCAGTACGATCCCGGCCGACTACTACATGGGGGCGATACGGGACACCATGGCGCCCCCGTCGGTGGACGTCCCGTTGAGCGGGCGCCAGCATCGCGGATACAAGCTGTTCCGGGCGGCGATGAAGGAGCTGCTGTCCGTGGTTCCCGACTCCTACGAGCACTTGGCGGTCCGCGCCCCGGAGCTGGCCGAGGCCCGGGGCGCGCTCCTGGAAGCCGACATCGTGGACGGTGAACGGCACGTCACGCTCGCCTACTCGATGGTCCATCTGCGTCGTTCCATCGCCCAGAAAGCCGAAGGCCCCGACAACGCCGTCGCCGAACTACGGCTCATGCGCCATCGCCGCGCGGCCCAGTACGCCTCCCTGATCCGGTTCGGGGACCACTACGTCGCCGACGCGGTGGCCGGCCTGCGCCGTTCGTGAGTCCGTGCGTCCGCCGCCCGCACCCCCGGTAGGAGACCTGATGCCCGAGACGACGCCCGACGCCACCCGGAGCACCATCAGCGCCGACCACGAACTGGATCCCGCGGATGCCGACGTGTGCGAGCGGCTGGCCCGCACCCTGTGCGGCGACGGGCACGGCCAGGTCGACGGCCCCGAGTGGGTGGCCCGCGCCCGGGACGCCTGCGACGACCTTCCGCTACGGCTGCGCCGTGAAGTGCGTCGGTTCCGAAGGCATTCCGGCCCGCACGGCACACTGGTGATCGGCGGCCTGCCCATCGGCCGAGCCACCCTGCCCGCGACACCGACCGCACCCGGCTCGGTCCAGCGCCAGGCCACCGTCTCGGCCGCAGTGCTCACCATGGTGGCCTGCGGGCTCGGCGAGCCGCTCGCCTACTTGGCCGAGAAATCGGGCGCCCTCGTGCAGGACGTCGTGCCCGTGCCCGGCCAGGAGACCTTCCACGGCAACGCCGGATCGGTGCCGCTGTCCTTCCACACCGAGAACGGCTTCCACCCCCACCCACCCGACTACGTGGTCTTCCTGTGCCTGCGCGCCGACCACGACCGGATCGCCGGCATGCGCGTCGCCGGCATCCGCCAAGCACTGCCGCTCCTCACCCCGGCCAGCCGCCAGGCCCTGTTCGAGCCGGAGTTCGTCACCACACCACCACCCTCCTTCGGCTCCGACGCCGCCGCGGGCGAGCCCGATGTCGAGCCCCGACCCGTGCTGTCGGGAGCAGCCGATGACCCCGACATACGCATGGCCCAACTCGTCACCGCCCCCCTCACCCCCCGGGCCGCCGCGGCCCTGGCCGAGTTCGGCCGCGCCTGCGAGGCGACCGCCCGCACCCTGCGCCTGAATCCGGGCGAGCTGGTCATCATCGACAACCGCGTCACCGTCCACGGCCGGACCGCCTTCCACCCCCGTTACGACGGAGCGGACCGCTGGCTGCAACGCACCTACGTCACCACGGACCTGCGCCGCTCCCGCGACCACCGCCCGCACGACGGCCACGTACTCGCCCGCTGACGCCTGAACACGTAGCCGTGCTCCGTGACCGACCCGCGCTGAGCACCAACGCCGTCGAGGAACTACCGCGGTACGACGGACCGATCGGCAGACGTGCGGGCCCGTGTTCAGGGGCGCCGCGAGGAGGCGGTGAGGTAGGAGAGCTGGTGCGAGATGCCTTGGACGAGAGCGGTGTTCGGGGTCCAACCGAGGAGGGCGGCCGCCTTGGAGCGGTCGGCGAGCGTGGCTTCCACGTCGCCGGCCTGCGCGGGTAGCTTGCGGACCGGCACCGGGCGGCCGGTCAGCTCCTCGACCGCGGACAACACGTCCAGCACGGTGGTGCTGACGCCGGCCCCGATGTTGAAGACGGTCGTCGCGTCGCGACCGGTCGCGGCGGCGATGGCGGCACGGACCACGTCGGCGACGTAGGTGAAGTCGCGCGTTTGACTGCCGTCCCCGTAAAGGGTCAGTTCCGGGCCGCCCAGCGCCGCCGTCAGGGCGCGGCCGATCAGCATGTCGGGGCGCTGGCGGGGCCCGTAGACGGTGAACAGGCGAAGGGCCGCGGTGGTGACGGTGGGACGGGTCTTGGCGGCGTGGGCCAGGCAGAGCTGTTCGCCGGCGAGTTTGCTGACCGCGTAGGGAGATGCGGGGCTCGGTGTGGCGTCCTCTCGGGTGGGGCCGCCGCTGGTCCCGTAGATGCTGGAGGAAGAGGCGTAGACGAGGCGGGGAACATGAGCGTCCTCGCACGCCGACAGCACGCGTTCGGTGGCGAAGATGTTGCACGACGCGTATGCGGCGAACGGCTCTCCCCAGGAGCCGCGCACTCCTGGCAGGGCGGCGAGGTGGAAGACGACGTCGGCCTGGTGGAACGCCTTCGTGAGCGGGAAGGTCCTCAAGTCCGCGGTCACCAGGGTGAAGTTCGGGTGGTCGAGGGCTCCGCTCAGGTTGGCTTCCACCGCGGGGTCGAACCGGGGGGCGCGACGGTCCACGCCGACGACGGTGGTTCCCTCGGCGAGGAGTGCTTCGACGAGGTGCGAGCCGATGAAGCCGGCGGCCCCCGTGACGACGGCTTTGGTCACGGAGTGTCTCCCAACCTGGAGGGGTTCGCCCGGGTGATGTCGGCGAGGACCGTATCGGCGCGGCGGCGCCAGGTGTAGAGGGCGAGGAACTGCCGTTGGGCCTCGTCACCGAGTGTCTTGCGCAAGGTCGTGTCGGTGACGAGTTCGGTGAGGGCGGTGGCCCACGTCTGCGGTTCCTCGGGGGGGCACAACAGGCAGTTGACCCGGTCCTGGAGGATTTCACGCAGGACGGGCAGGTCGGAGGCGATGATGGCGCGCCCGTGGGCCATGTACTCGAACAGCTTCATGGGTGAGGTCCAGCGTCCGATCTCGTCGAATCGGCCGAAGGTGTACACCTTGCGCTGGTGGGGGGCGAGGACCACGTCGAAGAGGGGGAAGTAGCCGGGTAGTTCGGCGGGGGGCCGGTGCCCGTGGAAGTGGACGTTGGGATGCGGGCACGGGCCCTCCCAGCGGGCCCTGTCTTCGGCCGTGCCGCCGACCAGGTGGAAGTCGAAGGCCGGGAGGCGCCCGGCGAGGTCGAGGATGAGGTCGATGCCGCGTCCGTCGTAGAGGTGTCCGACGTATCCGATCTTGGGTGCGGCCGCGCGGCCGGGGAGCCCGGGGGTGTTGACCGCCGCGCGGGGGTCCGGTGGGTCGGCGCAGTCGGGTGCGACGAGGATCGGCAGTCTCCCCAGGTCCTGGTGCGCCTGCTGGAGATCTCGGGCGAGTTCGTGGGTGATGACGACGATCCGCGCGAGGCCGGGGTGACTGATCAGGGCGCGGTCGGTTCCCTCCGGCAGGTCCCTGCGCAACTGGTGGACCTCGTACACGAAGGGGGCCAGGTCGGCGGTGGCGGCGAGGCTGTAGGGATCGCGCCCGTAGATGAGGTCGGGTGCGGACCCCCCGGTCAGCAGGTCGCGGATGTGTTCGCCACGTGCGCGGTAGCCGGACGGGGTGTGGTCGGGTGCGGGGATCAGCCGGATGGGGAAGCGGTGCCGGACACCGTAGTACTCGTGGGGATCGGCGTCGGTGTAGGTGCCGGGCATGGAGTACAGGGTGACGTCGTGTCCGGCGTCGGTGAACGCGTCGCACATGCGCATGACGTGGACGCCGTTGGCGAAGAACGAGGGGATGCTTCCTCCGTGCAGATAAGCGATGCGCATGCGGTCTACCCCTCGGCTGCTGTGGATGTCGGTACGGGCATGGGTTCGGGCGGCGGTCGGGCAGCGGTGGGGACGGCCTCGTCCGCCCGCGGGCTGTGGCTCACCAGGAGACGGGCACGATCCGGGGGGCTCGGGTGATCTGGCCGCGCTTCCACTCCGGCGGGCCTGCCGCCCTGAGCGTGGGGAAGTGGCGTACCAGAGCGGTGAGGGCCTCTTGGAGCTGCACGCGGGCGAGCTGCGCTCCCACGCAGAAGTGGGCGCCGTACCCGAACGCCAGGTGCGCCGGGGCGGCGCGGGTCAGGTCGAGAAGGTCGGGGGCCGGGTACACGTCTTCGTCGTGGTTGGCCGAAGAGGTGAGTGCGATGACTGCCTCGCCCTCCTTGACGCGTACGCCGCTGAGCACCACGTCCTGCGTGGCGACCCGCAGGTTCGCACCGACCGTGGCCTGGGCGTACCGGAGCAGTTCCTCGATGCCGCTGGGGATCAGGTTCGGTTCGCGGCACAGCAGGCGGTAACGCTCGTCCTGGTCGAGCAGCAGCTGGACCAGGCCGGCCAGCCGGTCGGCGGTGGTTCCGTAGCCACCCGCGAGCAGCACGATGCAGAACGAGATGAGCTCGCCCTCGGTCAGCCGGTCGCCGGCGTCACGTGCCGCGATCAGCGCGCTCAGCATGTCATCGCCGGGGTGGGAGCGTTTGGCGGCGACGAGCCGGGTCAGATAGTCCGTCATGTCCTCGACGGCCGCCATCACCGCGGTGTCCGGGAGCGCGGTGACGCTGCGCATCGCGTCGTTCCAGGCATCGAGCTGGTCACCGTCGATGCGGGGTGTTCCCAGCAGGTCGCAGATCACGGTCAGTGGGAGCGGCCGGGTGAAGCCGGCGACGAGGTCGGCCGGTGGCTGTTGTCCCTTCATGCGCGTGAGCAGCTCGTCGGCCAGGAGCGCGATCCCGCCGCGCATCGTTTCCGCCCGGCGTCCGCTGAGGGCGGGCGCGACCAGTCTGCGCAGGCGGGAGTGGTCGGGCGGGTCCGCGGCCAGGATGGAATCGGGCAGTGTGGTCGTCCGGTTGATCCTGGGGCCGGTGCCCCTGGTCGCCCGGGCGCGGCTGAAGCACGCGCCGGCCAGGACGGTACGGACATCGGCGTGCCGGGTCACCAGCCAGGCGGTGTCACCACTGGGCATCCGGACCCGGATGACCGGGGCCTTGCGGCGCAGTTCCTCGAACTCCGGCATCGGGTCGAGCCCGTCCCGATGGGGGAAGGGAAAGGCCTGGATTCGTTCGGTCCGGTTCATGCCGCTCTCCGTCATCACCTGGTGGTCCGGCGGTCAGGCCTGCTCGTAGACGGAGACGTGGTAGCCGCTGTCCCGCGTGAAGGGAGTTCCGCTCCAGCTGCCCCAGCGTTCCTTGAGCCGCAGGCCGGCCCGGGCCGCCATCAGGTCGAGTTCGCCGTGGCCCGCGTACCGGAAGACCACGCGCAGATGCCTGGTGCGTCCGTCGTGGTGGATGACGTAGTGCGAGAGGTACGTCTGGTCCGACGGGTCGAGACGGCGGTAGCACAGCACCAGGTGGTCATCGTCCTCGGTGACGATCTCGGGGCCGTTCACCGTGGCCAGGGCTTCGGGCACGTGGGCGTCCAGGACGAGGAGGCCGCCTGGCGCGAGACGGGCCGCGGCATTGGCGAAGCAGCGCGCTTGGGCGGCCTGATCCGGCAGTTCGGCGAAGGTACCGCCGGCCAGGTACACGAGGCTGAAGGTCCCGGTGACCGCAACCGCGGCGAAATCCCCGACCGTCACGGGTATCCGGGATCCGCCCGGTTTGGCGTACAACCGCCGGAGCATCGCCTCGGAAGCGTCGATGCCGTGCACCTCGATGCCGCGTTCCCGCAGCGGGAGGGCGATCCGGCCGGTGCCGATGCCCAGCTCCAGGACGGGTCCGGGACCCGCGAGAGTCGCGACGGCTTCGACTGTCGCCGCGGTGACACCGGGCTTCGCGAACCAGCGGTCGTAGTCGTCGGCGAACGCGTCGGCATAGCCGGAGCGCGCTTCGGGGAACGTGGCGTCCATGGGGCTCCTAACCGAAGGGATGGGGGTGACCGGCGCCGTCCCCGGACGGCAGGGGCAGGGCTCCTGGGGCCAGCACGCGTACGACGCGCACCCCCGCGCTGCGGGCGGGCCCGGAGGTGGTCTCGACCAGGACCACGTCCTGGCCGGTGTGTCCGGCGAGCACGTCGAGCGGGTCCGTCCGCACACCGTCGGCGGGCTGGGACCCCGCGCCCGGACGCGCGTCCCACCATCGCAGGCTGTCCTGGCGGTGGTAGGCCCATAGCGCGTGCTGGACAGCGGTTTCCGGCGGGCCCGCACCGTGCCACTGCTCCCACGTGCGCCTCGCGGCCGGTGCGCTCATGCTCCACCGGACCATGAGCGCCTCGTACGCGGCCTTCACCGCCAGGGCTTGTACGGTGTCGCCGGGCCCGCAGCGGGCACCGAACGCCTGACCGCCGCCGTCGGCGCGGTGCAGGCAGACCACCACGCAGGCGGTTCCGGCCGGAGCGGGAACGCGGAGGGCCGTCGTCTCCAGTCCACTGTCCTGGAGGAAGGCGGCCAGCGGCGGGGGCGGCTCGAAGGGGACCAGGCTGGGCGGCCGGTCCGCGAGCCCGCACCAGCTGCGCCTGACCAGGTCGCGTTCGAGCACTTCCCAGGCCGCGTGCCGGGTCGCGGCCCGCAGGTCGGGATGTGCGGCGATGCCGGTGGACCCTGCCCGGCCCGCCGTGTCACACCCGGCCGGGGGCCTGTGGTGCAGGAACACCGAGCCCGCGGGAACGAATACCTCCGCACCTTGGACCGTCCGGCCGCGTACCCACAGCACCCTGGCGTCCGCGCCGGGCAGCGGCTGCGGTGCGAGGACGGGCAATCCTTTGCGCCGCAGCTCCTCCCGGGTTCCCACCAGTTCGGCGGCAGACTCGGCCTCCCGCCCCGCCATCACGTTTCCGAGCCGTTCCAGAAGCTCCCCGCGGGCGCCCAGGACCACCCGTTCCCGGTCGTGGCCGGCAGCGCTGCCGACCAGCACCGGCGCCCCGCCGGCGGCGCTCGTTCCCTCGAACGCCGCCGACCGGGCGGCCACCCGGGCGAACAGGATCTCCGGCTGTTCCCGGTAGGGCGTGAACACCTGGGGCTCCCAGGACGTCACGCTCACTCTCCGAGTGCTTCGGTGCACTGCGCGAGCATCCGGTTCCCGTGCGAGGTCAGCTTGTCGGCGTGGGTGCCCAAGGTGTGCACGGCCTGGTGCGCGGAGCGCAGCAGCGTCTCGCGCCGGGTGTCGACCACCGGGCCCGTACCCGCGAGCCTGCGGTACAGCAGCACGCTGCGGGCCAGTACCACCGTCTGCTGGAACAGGCCGGTCAGCGGCCGGGGATCGGCCCGCAGCGGCGTCACGACCAGCAGTTCCGCGTTCCGACCCGTAGCGGGCGCGTCCTCTGCCGGGTCGGGGAGCAGGAACGGGTCCGTCAGGGCTGCCGCGTTGCACCTCGTGTGTGTGCCTTCGTGGATCAGCGCCTCGGCGAACCGCACCGCGCCGGGCAGTCCGGCGCGGCTGGCTGTCAGCCGGTCGCGGTGCACCAAGACGGCCCCGTGAACGGTGAAGTCGGTGAACCCGTCGATCGCCCCGCCGTCCAGCAGCGCGATCTCGGCGACCGTCTCGCTTACCTCCGCGGCGCCTTGGGGCCAGACCCGGGTCAGCAGGTCGACCGCCCGCGCCAGTGCTTCCCGCTCGGAATCCCGCCACGCCACGACCTCGGCAGCGGCCGGTTGCCCGTCGGCGGACGGACTCACCGGTACGGACCTCAGGGCGCGAGCCACGCTGCGCCTCAGATGGTCCTGGGGGCCGGCCGGACCGAAGGCGGACGGTGATACCCGCGCCAGCCGTGCTGCCAGCTTCCGCCGCTGTTCCGCGTCCAGCCGACCGGAACGCAGGGACCTTCCCGCGGCGTGGACGACCTCGACCGCCGCTGGATGACGCAGGCGCTCGTTCTCGGGCGGTGCCAGCTCCGCCCGTGCGAGCACGCCCCGCATGCGCTGCAGCAGCCGTGCCTGCTCGCGGGCAGCCTCCTCCGCATCCGGTTCGACGCGCATACTCCCTCTTCCGGGTCTTGGGCAGTGATGTGCGGCGGGCCGGGAGGCCCGCCGCACGGTGTGCGCATGCGCCGTCGGTTCCTAGTCGCGCGAGGGGATGTCAACCATCAGCGCGAGCTCGGGAAGGTCTTCGTCTGCGAGCTGCTCGATCTCCTCGTTCATTGACGCTCCCTTCACCTCACCGGCCCGGCCGTGCTCGGTCGGATCCACCGGCAGCGTCATCGTCGGGGGACGTACCGCGGCAGCCAAGGAGGAGCGGCCGGACACGGTGCGCATTCGGGCGACGTCAGCGAGTCCGGTAGGCGGCTTGACGGCTGTTCCGGAAGGGAGGCGGTGGAACGGAGCCGCGCCTCCACCACAGGGTTGTCCGAAGCCCACGTCCGGTGCTGGTGGGGAGATGCTTACCCAAACCATTTTTCCGGCCATATAATCCGCGCTCAGGGACGGCGAATACGGCTGAATGGGCTGAAGGCGTTAACCCACGGGTCAGTCGAGATACGGCTAATTTGGAGAAGAAATCAGCCGAGCCGGTCCGCCTACGTCGGACCGATCACCGTAGCGCTGCCGGAACGAGAGGGCGGTTACGGGAACACGCGAAGGGGACAGCCGTGGCGGACTCCTGGAAGATCGATGTCGACGGTCGGCGCTGCATCGGTTCGGGAGTGTGCGCGAGCGCCGCGCCCGATCACTTCGTGATCGACAGCAGTCGGCGGTCACGGCCGAACTCCGCGCGCGTCACCCCCGACGAACGGGTACTGGACGCGGCGTTCACCTGCCCGATGGAGGCCATAACGGTGCTCGAACTGACCACGGGGTCAACCGTATTCCCTCCGAGTGAGGGACACGCCTGACCGTGTCACGCGGAAGCCCTCGGGGTGCATAATCATCCTCCATGACGGGCTCACGGGATTTCTCAGGATCATCCGCCACACCGGATGCCTTTGTGCTGTCCTTCCCCAAGTGCGGACGAACATGGCTACGTCTGCTGATGGCCAAAGCCATCTCGCTCCACTGGGATCTGCCGATGGAGATCTGCCGGGATATGCGGCTGGAGGAGTTCAGCGCCGTCGATCCGCGCGTCCCCGAGATCACTTTCTGGCACGACGACCGAGTCGGGTGGCGCACACCCGGCCAGCTGTCCGCTGACAAGGAGCGCTACCGCGACCGCCGGGTGGTCTTCTTGACCCGTGACCTGCGGGACACAACGGTCTCCTACTACTTCCAGCGCAGCCTGCGTCCGGACAACCCGTACACCGGTCCTCTCGAAGACTTCATCGGTGAGGACGAAGGAAGCCTGCGGACCTGTGTCGCCTTCTGGAACATCTGGCACGCATGCCAGGACGTCCCGCGCGCGTTCCTCCTCACCTCGTACGAGCGCCTCGCCGCGGACACCCCGGGTGAACTCGCGCGGATCCTGGAATTCTGCGGAGTTCCGCGGGTCGATCCTTCAGTGCTGCGGGAATCGGTCGGATTCGCCAGCTTCTCCAGCATGCGTGCGATGGAACTCAGCGACGCCCTCGGCTCCGACCGCCTGCGGCCCGGCAGGTCGGGCGAGCCGGAGTCCTTCAAAACCCGCCGGGGGATCATCGGAGGGTTCCGCGACTACCTGACAGCACCCCAGGTCAGCGAGATCAATGACCTGATCAGGAAGAACCTGGTCCCCGAATGGCACGCGGTGGCCTTCGCCGCGGACGATCCCGCCACCGTGGACCTGTCCAGCCGGACACCGGCCCTCTGATGTCGCGCCTCGCCCGGCATGAGGCCATCGATGCTAGGGAGCGGTGACCCGCGCCACCGGGCCCGGCTCTGAACCCGGCCGACCGTCATCGACACGGTTCGTCCAGGACGGTGTCGCGTCCGGGATCCGAAGCCGTCTGACGTCCGGCAGAAGCAGTGGCAACAGAGCGGCCAGCACGATCAGCAGGGCCGAGGCCAACAGAGTCGGGCGCAGCCCCATCAGCCGCGTAGCGGGCCCGGCGAGCAGGTAGCCGACGGGCTGGACCACCAGCTGCCCCAACGCCGAGTACGAGAGTGCCCGGCTCAGCCGCTCCGCCGGAATCATCACCTGTACGAGGGAAGCCCACACCAGGGCCGACATCGCTCCCACCCCGCCGGTCACCGCCGCCCCCGCGGCCAGGACCCCGGCAGAGGCGCCGGCCGCCATCAACGACAAGGGAAGGGCCATGGCCATGGTCCCCACGCAGCACACCGTTCCCACCCACACCGGCTGCCACCACAAACCCAGCACCGAACCGATCAACAGCCCCCCGGCGAACCCCGCGGCCACCAGGCCCCAGCCGTGCACGCCACCCAACTCGCCCTGCCCGTAGACCGGGCCGAGGACCTGGTAACCGACGAGCCACAGCGGGGCCGCTGCGGCGGCCTGCAGGATGAGCGCCCAGAGCCATCGACGTGATCGGAAGTCGGACCACCCCGAGGCGAGTTGCCCAAGGAATCCCTCCGCGCTTTTGCCCTCCACCCGGGAGGACAGACCCATCCGGGCGATCAGGAGCGCGGCCCCGGTGAAACTCAGCGCGTCCCAGCAGATCACCCAGGCGGGAGAGGCGGCCCCCACCAGCAGGGCGCCGAACGCGGGGCCCCCGACCTTGACCGTCGTCTGTGCCATTCTCAGCAGCGCGTTGGCCCGCATGCGCAGTGGTTCCGGCACCAGTTCCGGGAGCACTCCGGCCCCGGCCGGAACCGAGAACGCGGCCGCCGCACCGCAGACCGCGGTCAGCGCGGCCAGCCACCAGATCCCGCCCACCCGCGACCAGAGCAGGCCGGCGGCGAGCAACTGCGTCGATGCACAGACCGTGTTGGTGACCGTCAGCACCCGTGTGCGCGGCCAACGGTCGGCGACCACACCACCGACCGGAAGGAGCAGGAGTTGTGGAGCGACCCCGGCGGCCAACACGAGACCGAGGCCGCTCGGCCCCCCGCCCTGTCCCAGCACCGCCCAGGCCAATGCCACGGGCGCCACACCGGTCCCCGTCCAGCTCAGCAGACGGGCCAGGAAGTACAGCCGGAACAGGCGCTCCGACAGGGGAGCGAAGGCGTTCCCGGCCGAATGGCGCGGGTCATCGGTGACGTGTGGAGCGGTCGAGTCCTGCGCACGCACCGTCGCCATGACCTCTCCGCCGGCAGGATGCAGGCACGGCAGTTCTCTGTCAGGGATTCACATCTGTTCGCCCCTTGACGCCTGGTGGGAATCAAGGGGCACTGGAGTACCTTGCGGTGACGACTACGCGCGGCTCGCCGTGAAGGTGACCTTCTTGTCGAAGCCGGTGACTTTGATCTTCCCGGTGATCTTGGTGACGCGGGTGGTTCCGGGGAGACCTCCGCAGACCACGTTGCTGCTCTTGCCGTATCCGACATAGGAGCGGAACGTGATCGATCCCCGGCCACTGGTGTCCACGAACAGCTCGAACGGAGCCGCCGCGGCGCGGGAGTCGATGCCGTCACTCACGTCGGTTCGGAAGGAGGGGCCGTTCGCGACGAGCGGGGTGATCGTGATGACCCGCGCGGGGTCGCCGTTGACGGCTCCGATGAAGGCGCTGTCCAGGCTGAGGAGCCCGACGTAGTCCTGGACGGCACCTCCACAGGTGTTGGGGGCCGTGGCATGGGCTGCGGGCGCGGAGATCAGGGCCCCGGACACTCCGAGGGCGAGGCTGAGCGCGAGAGTAGATGCCGAAGAGAGGAAACGAGGAAGGCGGGGCATGGAACACTCCGTCATTTGAGCGGGCAAATCGTGCATTTGTTTCAAGAGTCGACCACACGATCCAGCTCCGGCTCCTACAACACGCAAGAGCACCGCCAAGCCTCACCTGCCTGCCGCGGCTCCCCCGAGCGCGCTCGGGAGCGCAGCCAGCACCAGCTGGTCACCACCGTCATGCCACCCGCGCCGCCGAAGAAGCCTGGGGACCCCGAGGAGCAAGATCCGGACCGGTTCCGGACCAGCCCTCGCCGAGGGGCCGCACCACCCTCCGGTAGCCACGGAAGGCGGGTGGGCCGACCCCTACGGGCTGCTCTCCCGCAGGCGGAAGCCGGTGACCAGGTCGGGGCTGATCCGGATGGCGCCCGATGCGGCGCCCTCGACCCACGGTTGCAGCAGGTGCGCGTAGCGCTCGATCTCGCCGGGTGCGGTGACGGCGGTGGCGTAGCCGGTGGCGACCACGCTCCACCCCAGGTGCGCGCCTTCATCGATGACGTCGGCTTCGTACGCGACGACCACGCCCGCACCCTCCTGGGCCGCGAGCAAGGCTCCGAGCGTCGAGCTGTCCTGGATCCGGACGATGATGTCGCCGGCGTCGAGGAGGTGGTTGACCGGGCGCACCGCGGGCAGCGCGTGACGGGTGAAGACGATCCGGCCCAGTTCGACGGTGCCCAGCAACCGCAGCGCCTCGTCAACGCCGAGCTCGTCGATCTGCCGTCCCCGCATGCTGACGGCAGGCGAGCTGGTGGTCGTAAAGGCCGGATCGCTCTTCATCGTGGGCACCGTTGGTCAAGGGGGCGGGACGCCAGGGCCCCTGCCCGCTGTTGGCTTGTCAAAGGGGCGTGGGCCCAGGGGCATGGCGTCGCAGCACCGCGAGCCGCCGACCGTATTCCTCGTCGTCGATCTCGCCTCTGGCGAATCGTTCCGCGAGAAGCCTCTCGGGGCCCTTGTCGGAGGCGGCGTAGGGCGTGGGCGCTGTGCGCCCGTGCGCACCGTCTCGCCTGAGAGCGCGGACCACGAGGACGGCCGCTGCGACGATCAGAGTCCAGACGATCAGCATGGTGAGGGACATGGCGAACCATCCCCAGGACCCCATGCCATGGCCATTCCAGTACATCGCGCACCTACCAGGTGGACGGGGCGACGGCCGCGAGCCGGTCATCTGCTGCCCAGCATCTCCGGCCGCACCGAGCCCCGGCAGGGGCCGGTCGGCCCATAGACGGGACCACAGGGCCCATGCCCGGCACCGGTGGGAACACCAAGACTGAAGACGGACTCGAACAGGAGGCCGTTCATGAGTACCCCTTCACCGGCCCGGCCCGTCTCTTTCGCGAGGGTGGCCACGCCGATCGCTTCTGGATCGTCCGGTCCGGCACCGTGACCTTGGACGTCCATGTGCCCGGGCGGCGCGTCGCCGTCATCGAGAGCCTGGGCGCCGGCCAGCTGGTCGGCTGCTCGTGGCTCTTCAAGTCGTACTCCTGGCGTCTGGGCGCCGAGGCGATGACGCCCGTCCGCGCGCACGAGTTCGACGCGGCGCGCGTACGGACGCTGATGGACGCCGACGCCGCCTTCGGCTCCGCCCTGGGCCAGTGGGTCGGGCAGGTCCTCGCCAACCGACTGCAGGCCGCCCGCGTGCGCCTTCTCGACCTGTACGCGCCCTATGGCAGCGGCAGCTTCCTCTGATCGTCCGTACGCCGAAGGAGCCGGTCATGCCCGCATCCCGCTACACCGTCAGTGACGTCATGACGCACACCGCCGTCGCCATCGGCCGCGAGGCCTCCTACAAGGAGATCGTCGAGCTGATGCACCAGTGGAAGGTCAGCGCCGTCCCCGTCCTGGAAGGCGAGGGCCGGGGCGTCGGCGTGGTCTCCGAGGCGGACCTGCTGCCGAAGGAGGAGGCCCTGTTCTCGTATAGCTACCGCCAGGTGGCGTGTAGCGCTGAGTAGCCGCATTGACCTCGTTTCCCGACTCTGGCCGTCTCGTTGAGCTGAACGAGTGGCGGCGAAGGCGTGGGTGGTATGCGGCCGGACTGGGAGCCGGAAGACCTGATCGAGGTCTGGACGCTGCTCGAAGACGACATGAAGAGGGTGCGGAACAAGTCGGGGGCGACCCGGTTGGGCTTCGCGCTGTTGCTCAAGTTCTTCGAGGTGGAGGCGCGGTTCCCGGAGTCCGCGAGGGAGGTGCCCGCGGCGGCGGTGGAGTATGTGGCCCAGCAGGTGAAGGTTCCTGCCGGGGCGTGGGCGGACTACGACTGGCAGGGCGACCGGATCAAGCGGCACCGCAAGGAGATCCGGGAGGCGTACGGGTTCCGGGCGAACACCGAGGAGGACCAGGAGCGGCTGGCTGAGTGGCTGGCCGCTGAGCTGTGTCCGGTGGAGCTGTCGCGGGATCGTCTTGCGGCGGCGGTCGTGGCCCGGTGTCGTAACGACCACATCGAGCCGCCGGCCCCGGGGCGGGTCGGGCGGCTGGTGGGCAAGGCGGTCAAGGACTTCGAGGCCCGGTTCTGCAGCAGCAGGGTGGAGCGGATCTCGCACGCGACGCGCTCGCGCCTGGAGGACCCGGTCGCCGGCAGCCAGGACGAGGCGGCCGAGGGAGCGGACAGCCAGGATGCGGTCTCGGGCGGCGAGCGATCTCACTTCGCCGAGCTGAAGGCCGACCCGGGGGCCCCGGGCCTGGAGAGCCTGCTGGCCGAGGTGAGCAAGCTGAAGCGGGTCCGGCGGCTGGAGCTGCCCGCGGACTTGTTCGCGGACGTGTCGGAGAAGTTGGTGGACGCGTGGCGAGCGCGGGCGTCGAAGGAGTATCCGGCGAACCGGGAGCGGATGAAGCCGGCGCGGCGCCTGACGCTGCTGGCCGCGCTGTGCCACGTGCGGCAGACGGAGATCACCGACTCGCTGGTGGACCTGTTCATCCAGCTCGTGTTGAAGATCAACACCCGGGCGGAGCGGAAAGTCGACGAGGAGCTGAACGCCGAGCTGAAGAAGATCCGGGGCAAGGAGGGCATGCTGCTGCGGGTCGCGGAGGCGGCGCTGTCGGAGCCGTCCGGCACTGTACGGCGGGTGATCTACCCGGTAGTGGGCGCAGAGAAGACCCTCAAAGCCCTGGCGGCGGAGGCCGCGGCGAACGAGTCCCGCTACAAGGCCCGGGTGCGTACGGTGCTGCGGTCGTCGTACTCGGCGCACTGGCGCCGGATGCTATCGCCGCTGCTGGGCGCGCTGGAGCTGAAGTGCAACAACACGGCTTACCGGCCGGTGATGGACGCGATCGACCTGCTCCAGCGCTACCTGGACCAGCCGCTGAAGGAGGGCGCGTTCTTCGACCCGGCGGAGAGCGTGCCGCTTGCGGGGGTGGTGCCCGAGCACTGGCCGCCGCGGTGGTGGACGAGCGTAGCCGTGTCGAGCGCATCCCGTACGAGCTGTGCGTGCTGGTGGCGCTTCGGGACGCGGTGCGGCGCCGGGAGATCTGGGTGGCGGGGGCGAACCGGTGGCGTAACCCGGAGGACGACCTGCCGGCGGACTTCGAGGACAACCGGGACGTGCACTACGCCGCGCTGGGCCAGCCGCAGGACGCCGGGGAGTTCATCGCCGCTCTGCAAGGCAAGCTCCGCACCTCGCTGGACCGCTTCGATCAAGCGCTGGCGGAGGGCACGACGGGCGGGGTGGCGACCGTCAAGAAGCACGGTGAGCCGTGGATCAGGGTCTCCCCACGGGCGAAGCAGAAGGAGCCCGAGAACCTGGTGGCCATTAAGGGCGAGATTGAGCGGCGCTGGGGTCCATTGACTGAACTAACTCTTGCGTTTTAGCAGGTCAGAGCCTGTTTCTGCTAGCTTCTCGCCATGGTCGATCTGAACGATCCCGGGCGGGATCTGACACGCTTCCTGCTGCCCGAAGTAGGCCGGTTAGTCGAGACCGGCGAACCGCGTGATCCGTACCGGCTGCTTGATCCGGCTGGGTTACCGGTCGTGCCAGTCACCTCGTTCTTCGCTGAGTTGCAGGCGGCCAGCAGGCCGCCAACCACGGTCCGGTCGTACGGCATGGATCTGCTCAGGTGGTACCGGTTCCTGTGGGCGGTTGACGTCGCCTGGGACCGGGCGACCCGCAGCGAGGCCCGGGACTTCTCCCGCTGGCTGCAACTCGCGGACAAGCCGGTCCGGATCCACTGGCGCCACCAGCGCCAGGGCATCACTACCCCCAGGTCGAGCGGAGCGAAGCGGACCGAGCCGGGGGCGCCGAATCCGGTGACGGGTAAGCCGACGCCTGGCAGGAAGTACGCACCGACCACCCGTGCGCACAGCGAGACGGTGCTGCGGTCCTTTTACGAATTCCACCTCGAAGAGGGCACCGGGCCGATCATCAACCCCTTCCCGCTGGACCGCTTCCGGCGAGGCCGGGCCAACGCTCACCACAACCCGATGGAACCGTTTCGACACGAGGGGAAGGGCCGCTACCGGCCGCGCGTGCCCAAGAAGCTTCCGCAGCGCATCCCGGACGAGATGTTCAACGCGCTGTTCGCCGCATTGAAGTACAACCGCGACCGCGCCCTGCTCTCAGCCTGGGTCTCCACCGGTGCCCGAGCCGACGGAATGCTCACCAGCCGCCAGCTGGACACCGACCCGGGCCAGCAGCTGATAACCGTCGTCCGCAAGGGGACGCGGGAGAGCCAGCCGCTGCCAGCGTCACCGGACACATTTGTGTGGCTGCGTCTCTACCAGGAGGATGCCCGGCGCCAGGGCGCCCCGTATGGACGCCGGTTGCCGTTGTGGTGGACGCTTCGCCGGCCGTGGAGGCCGCTGAACTACCACGCGGCCAGAGCGATGTTCGGCCGGGCGAACGAGCTGCTGGGGTCGAACTGGACCCTGCACGACCTGCGGCACACGGCCGCCTACCGCATGGCCCGCGACCCGCAGATGCCTCTGACGGACGTGAAATGGGTCCTCGGTCACGCCCATCTGTCCACCACGGAAATTTACCTGGCCGCCAGCCAGGACGAGGTGATCGAGAGCGTGCTGGCCCACCACGCTCGTCGGGCCCGTCAGCCGGTTCTGCCGCCGGCTCCGGCTCCCGGCTACGACCCGGCGAGCCTGGACGTGCTGTTCGGACGACGGACATGACCACCAAGACGACCACGACGCTGCCCACGGCAAGGCGCTCGGGACAGCGGTCCTCGGCTCCGCTCCACGGTTCCGCCCAGAAGTCCCTCCGCGCCGCTTTCCCCGCGAGATCGGTTCCTGACGACTGGCTGGCGACCACCGAGGACAGAGACCAGGTCAAAGAGCGCCTGGCGGAATTCTCGGCCACCGCGAACAAGCACACCCGCTACGTCCGGGGCCGCGGGGCCCAAACGATCCTGCGCTGGCTGGAAGAGTTTCCAGGGGACAGCTGGCAGCAGCGATGGCGGAACTCCGGCTCCGACGATCAGCGGCGAGCCTGGCTCGACCACCTGATCGAGGCGATCGGCGACGGCCGCTACGGGCGAGCTGACCGGCCCGAACTCGCCTCGGGCGTCCTCGCACTGGTCTGCGCTGATGTGATCCGTCCCAGCCTGGAGTGGCTGATGACACGCCAGTCCCTGAACCTGCGCCAAGTGGTCACCGAACGCCGTGACGCGGACGGCTTCGCCGCGCTCGCGGCCGTCGGAGCCCCGGAGCTGTGGTCGACGAACCTCGGGTTCAACGCCCGCTACCAGATCGCGATGCTGATCGTCGCCAAGGGCGGCGGGGTTCGCGACATCACCGTGGGCGACTGCCTGGAGCTGCGGGAGACCGAGGCACGTGTCTACGTACATGCTGGCTCTGGGCGGTCGCTGTTCTACAACTGGCTCAGGGAACTCGGAAACTTCCCCGCCGATGCACCCACCACCTTGCGCGACGTCAGCAGACACTCCGGCCAGGTCAGCGCCGCCGAGCGCGTGGACCGCTACCAGCTGCGGTGCCGGCCCGTCCGGGACCTGATCGTGGACTACCTGACCGAGCGCCAGCCGTCGCTCGACTACAACTCCCTCGAAGACCTCTCCCGCACACTCGCCCGGCACTTCTGGGGCAATCTGGAACGTCACCACCCCGGCATCGACTCTCTCCACCTGGCCCCCGAGGTCTCTGCGGCCTGGAAGGAACGCTGCCGCACCAAGACCACGGTCCGCCGACTGCCCGACGGTACATCCGTCGAGGTCACGAGCCCTCGAACGAACAGCATCAACCTGCTGACGGCAGTCCGGGCGTTCTACCTGGACCTGGCCCAGTGGGCCCTGGAGGAACCGGGCCGCTGGGGCCCATGGGTCGCCCCGTGCCCGGTCAAGGAAGCCGAGATCTCACAGCGGAAGCACGTCACCCGGCGAAAGGCCCGCATGGACCAGCGGACCCGGGAACGGCTCCCAGTCCTTCCCACCCTGGTCAAGACCGCGGCCGACGAGCTCAAGAAGGCCCAGGCCCGGCTCGCCGCCGTCCGCGCTGCGGCACCGGGAACCTCATTCACCGTGCTGGGCGAGACCTACACCAAGGTCAAGGGCACCCGCTATACCGACCACACGGCATCGGCCACCGCCTACGACGCGAACGGCCGGCGGCACTGCCTGGGACCGGCCGAGCAGCGCGCCTTCTTGGCCTGGGCGAGCGTGGAATTCCTCCGTCACACCGGAGTCCGTATCGAGGAGATGCTGGAGGCGAGCCACCACAGCATCACCCAGTACAGGCTGCCGACCACCGGCGAGGTCGTCCCGCTTCTGCAAATCGCCCCCTCCAAGACCGACGAGGAACGCCTTCTCCTGGTGAGTCCGGAGCTGGCCGATGTGCTCAGCGCGATGGTCTGCCGAGTACGAGACGTCTCCGGCGCGATTCCCCTGGTCCGTTCTTACGACCCCAGCGAACGCGCCTGGAACGCGCCCTTGCCGCTGCTGTTCCAGTGGCGCTGGGGTGGCCAGAACCGGCCGGTGTCGGTGTCAACGATCCGCAAGGGGCTGGACGAGACCCTGCTGGCCTCCGGTCTGGCCGATTCCACCGGCCGGCCGTTGCGCTACCAGCCGCACGACTTCCGCAGGATCTTCGTCACCGACACCATCATGAGCGGCCTGCCGCCGCACATCGCGCAGGTCATCTGCGGTCACAAGACCATTTCGACCACGATGAACTACAAGGCGGTCTACCCGACCGAGGCGATCGAGGCCCACCGGGCGTTCATCGCCCGCCGCAGGGCCACCCGGCCCAGCGATGAGTATCGAACCCCCACCGAGGAGGAATGGGACGCCTTCCTCGCGCACTTCGAGAAGCGCAAGGTCTCCATCGGCACCTGCGCTCGTGCCTTTTCAAGCCCTTGTGTTCATGAACACGCTTGCTTATCCGAACTAGCCAAGGGCGGCGGTTCCGCAGGTCCTGCGCCCACTCTCACCACGGAAAGTAGTCGTGAAGAAGTTGGGTGAACGGGCGCTTGCGGGCGTGTCGTGCTCCGGTGACCAGCGCAGCACGCCCGCCAAAGAATCCCCGAGGTGTCTCCGCGCCACCCGTAGGGCGACAATGCCGCTCTCAGCACACCGAGCGCGTACCCCGAGGAGCAAGAGTGGCAAGAGAACGCAGAGGCCGCAGTAACCGGCTCGCCTACAACCAGCATGTCGCCTTCGCGGACACAAGCAAGATCGTCAGCAGCGGTGTTGTTCTCAGCCTCATCGCCTGGGGGCTGGACGACTTGACCCACGGGTTCTCGTGGATGGGACTGGCAGTGCTCCTCACGGCTTCATGGATACATGAGGCCGTCGTTGGGAATCGCGTGGCAGCGGCATGGAACCTGCGGGTCTCCGCTGACGACGCTCCCGGGATGAACGGTGCGCCCACGCCGGCGTACAGCTTGAGAGTCGAAAATGACGAAACGATCCTCCCCGGAGTGGCAGTTCCTCTCGTCACCGGTGGGATCTTCCTCTTCCCGGACCGCGGCGTCGCCCGCCAGTACCCGCCGTCCGAGATCCTTAAGATTGACCGCAGCCTGCTCTACAACCGCATCCAGATCACCACAACCAGCAAGCTCAGGCCCATCATCCTCATCCACCCCCAGAGCTGGAACGTCCAAGCGTGGCAGGGCCTCAAGGATAAGGACAGCTTCGGGGCAAGCGAGTAGGGCAAGTACTCAGGAGCACTGCTTCGCTTATCCGAACTAGCCCAGTTGGCCTCCCGGTGGGGCGGAACGAAGTCGAGTTGCTGAAAGTAGTGGGCAGAAATCTCGCCTGCTGGGAGCATCCGGGCGTGTCTTGCGGCTGACTCCTGTCTTGTCGCCGATGAACGGACGGCCGGGGACAGGGGGCAATGCAGGACATGGATGAGGCGGCGTTCACACTCCTTCGGCGGGCCGTCGACCTGCTGCCCGAGTGGTCCTTGGCCCGCATCGCGAGCTCGGGGCCAAGGGTGACGCCGGTGATGCCGAGTTCCTCGCGGAGTCCCCTATGCTCGCGAGGCAGTTGGTATGAACAGTTCATTTAGGGGGCGCGGAGCCGCATGGCCGACGGGATCAAGTACGAGTACAAGACCGTGCAGACAGTTCGCGGCACCGACGGCTTGGTGATCTCGAAGATGCAGAAGGACGGCTGGGAGCTCGTGGAACAGGCCCAGGGCATGCTGCGCTCGACCCTCGACTTCCGCCGGCCGAAGAAGCCCCTGCCGCGGCTCTTGATCGGCACCGCGGTCGGCGGCCTCGTGATCCTGGCCATCGTCATCGGCGTAGCCGCGGCACTCGAGGACGGAGGTGAGAAGAAGAACGAGTCGAACAAGCCGACGGCGGCCACTGCGAGCGCAGAGCCCTCCGTCACGTCGACTCCGACCGCGGCCGGGTCGGCTGCCGCTGAGGTGATCACGCCTCAGAACAACCCGGAGTTCGCGGCGCTGCTGAAGACGCCTGACTCCTGTGACAGCGCGAACCCGGACTTCGCGACCAAGTACAAGGGCAAGACGGTCGCCTTCGACGGCTCGATCGTGCACATGGCGCCCCACGGTGACTACGACACCCGCTACGACTTCCTCCTGGGCCCGGGCGACAAGGGACCGAATACGGGGATCGGCCCGGCCTTCAAGTACGAGGACGTCAACATCCTCGACCTGAAGCTGACCGGCCGGAACATCCCCGCCAGCGTCCGCGCGGGCGATGAGTTCCGCTTCGTCGCCGAGGTGGGCGAATTCAACGCGAAGCAGTGCCTCTTCTTCCTCGACCCGGTCTCGACGGAAATCCGGTAGTCAAGATGGGCAGCCGCGTCATCACGGACCAGCGTGCCCGGCTTGCGCGGCCGTATCTGTCACAGCTCCGGAGTAATGCGACCAACGCTGCTGCGGATGTCGGGCATGCCGAGGTGGACGGTGGACGGCTGGGCCGCACGGTTGCGCATGGCCTCCAGCTTCTGGGCGGCGGCGGCCATGGTGGTCTCGATGGCGGCGACCTCGCCGAGCCAGCCCTGGTCCCTGGCTTCTTGGAGGCGGTCGACGAGGTTGGCGTGGATCTCCTGTAGGCGTGGCATCTGGGCCGGGTCCACGAGAAGTAGGGGACATCTGACACAGGCGTTTTCATGCTGGCATGGGGTCGCGTAGTCGCGGCCGCAGGTCCCCAGGGCGACCTTGCGGAGTTCGAAGTGGGAGAGGAACTCGTCCCACTCGGTGGCGGTGAGCTCGCGGTACTCCTCGCTGGGCCGCTCGGTTCTGCGGCGGGCGATGAAGGCCCGGTGATGGGAGATCACGTCCTCCGGGTAGATCGCGGCGTATCCCATGGTCGTGTCCAGAGCGGCGTGGCCGCAGATCTTCGCGGCGATGTGCGGCGGCAGTCCGGAGCGGATGGCGTCGGTCACGAAGATTCTTCTGAAGTCGTGGGGGCGCCATTCGAGCGGGTCGCCGGCCACGGTGATCTGGGCGGACTGTGAGGTCGCGACCAGGCACTCGCGGATGTAGCTGCGGGTCAGCGGCCGGTCCTCGGTGCCGTACCGGCGTTGGAACAGAAACGGCATGGGCGGGCTCCAGGTCTGCTCGAACACGTCGTAGGCCGACACCAGCGGCAGTGCGGCGTTCCCGGCCCGGACCCGGAAGATCACTGCGGTCAGCACCTCCGCCAGCTCCGGGGAGACCAGCAGCAGGCGCTCCGCATCGGTCTTGGACGGGGCGACCTGCAGCATCGGTACCACCTCGCCGGTGGTGGGCAGGGTGTAGGCGATGAAGCTGTGGTGGGTGAGCTCCAGCATCTCCTCGATCCGGATGCCGGTGTGCCGCAGCACCTCCACCGTCGCCCAGGACCAGAACGCCGCCTCCTCCTCGTGGGTCAGGTTCCGCCGCCTGCCGGCGGCCACCTCTGTAACGTAGACGCGGCGGGCCTGCCCGGACCCGCAGCGCTCGAACTCCTCCCCGGCGACGAGGAACCGTCCACCGGCCGGTGTCGCGCGAGCCGCGGTGATGCGGGCCTCGGCGTCCTTGCGCTGCCGGTCGACGGCGCGGAGCAGGGCGGGCAGCAGCGGCAGCTGGGTCCGGGTCCGCTGGTCCATCCGGGACTTCACCCCGGACCGGGACTTCTTCGTCGCGCACTCGTTGGCCTTGATCGGACACGGCGCCACCCAGGGCGCCCACCGCGCCGGGTCGTCGGCGGCCCAGCGGGCGATGTCCTGGTAGAACGCCCGGACGAACACCAGCTCGCTGCGGAAGTTCACCCGCGGCCGCACCGGGTGGCCCTGGGCATCACGGATGTAGGCCAGGCGTTCCTTCCATGCCTGCGCGACCTCAGGTGTCAGCCGCAGCGAGTCGATGCCGGGATGATGGATCTCCAGGTCGCGCCAGAACAACCGGCACAGGTTGCGGGCGATGGAACGCAGCGAGACGTGATCGAGCTCGGGAGCCCGCTCGGTGAAGTACTCGACCAGCAGGTCACGGACTGCCCGGCACTCGATGGCGTACGCATCGACGATCTGCTCAACGCTGCGGCGGCCTTCGATGCGGAGCGCCCGCAGCCGGAGCGGTGCGCTGGCCGGGAGTACGCCGGTCTCCTTGAGCAGGGCATAGAACAGCGGCCGGCCGGCGCTGCCACGGAAGTGGTGTTCCTCCAGTGCGGCGGTCAGCTCGATGCAGTCGCCGACGGTGATGTCGCTGACCAGGCCGCCCTTGCGGATCACGATCCAGGTGAGCTTGTTCAGGGCGTCGGACCTCGCTGTGGCTGTCGCGTGCTGAGCCAGCTGGTCGAGCCGATGGAAGGCATCGGGGTCGCTGGCGGCCCGGGACTCGGTGAGCATCACCGTCACGCGTTGCCGCAGCAGCCACGGGTAGCTGGGGCGGATCGCCTGCCCGGCGACCAGGAGCACCAGTCCCGTGGCCAGCTCATCGCGCCAGTGGCTCTTGGGTGTGCCGCGTCCTTGCAGGGGCAGATCAGTCCACTCGAAGCCGGCGTCGTCCGCCCCGCTGGCCATCCAGCGATCCTGCCAGGTCTCTCCGGGCTGGCCTTCGAGCCAGTCCAGCAGCTTGTCCAGGCCCCGCCGCCGGGTCTTGTCGCGGGTCAGGCCGGCACCGGGGTCGGTGAACAATCCAAGCAGCCGCTCGACCAGGCTCTCCCGGCTCTGGCGGGTCTGCCACCAGCTCGCTTCGCCGACTCGCGGTTCCCACTCCAGCGCGTTCGCCACCTCATGTGGCTCGACGGCCCTGGCGACGTCGATGTTCGCGGTCGGGTTCACCGGCTTTCGCCGCCCGCGCTCGAGGTGCCGAACAGCGCTGCCAGCACCTCGGGGCGGTAACCCGGCGCTGGCGGGGCCGGCGGCTTGGCCTGCTCGGCGCGCTGTCGCTCATGGTGGGCCAGGACGTGGGCGACGACCTCGTCGGGTGTGGGAGCGATGTAAATTTCCGTGGTGGTGATGTGGGCGTGTCCCATGACCCATTGCACGTCGGCGAGGGTCAGGTGCGGATCGCGGACCATCCTCTTGGCCGCACTGTGCCTCAGGTCGTGCAGGGTCCAGTTCGCGCCGAGCAGCTGGTTGGCACGGGTGAAGACCATCCGGGCCGCGTCGTACTCCAGTGGGCGGAAGGGCCGTCGCAGCGTCCACCACAGCGGCTCCGATGGGTGCTTGGGGACCATGCCGCGAAGTTCTTGCTGGTAGAGCCGCAGCCAAACGAATGCGTCGGCGGAGGCGGGAAGGTGCTGCAGGACCTGGCTGCCCTTGCGGACCACGCCGATCGTCTGGTCCCCGGGCGAGACCAGGCCCTGCAGGACGCCGAGCAGTTCGGAGGCGCGGGCGCCGGTGGAGATGTAGAACGCGATCAGAGCCCTGTCCCGGTTGTACTTCAACCCGGCGAACAGGTCGTTGAATGCCTGCTCAGGAATGATCCTCGGGGTCGGCTTGGGCTCCTTGGGCTGATAGGTGCCCCGGCGCGACGGCCGGAACGGCTGCATCGGGTTGTGATGCGCATTCGGACTTCCCTCGTCGGCAGTCCCTCCCTGCGGGAACGGGTTGATCAGCGGTCGGCCGTGGGTCTCTCGGTGGTACTCGTAGAACGAGCGGATCACCGCACGAGCGTGCCGCCTGGTCCGAGCGGCGTAGTTCTCGCCGGGTGCGGCCTTCCCCGTGACCGGGTTCACCGAGCCCGGGGCGGGCGCGTCGGGACGGCGCCGCCGGGGCGGCTTCTTCGTGGTCTTCAGCCACAGTGCGAAATCACGGGCCTCGACGCGGCTCGCGAGATGCCAGGGAACGTCCACGGCGCGTAAGAACCGGACCCACGCCAACAGCTCGTAGGCGTAGGACCGCAGCGACATCGGACTCGCGTCGTCGGCGAGCATGTGGTGCAGGAATTCACTGACCGCAGCCACCTCCGTGCCATCAGCGTCTACGAGCCGGAACGGCTGCAGCGGGTCATCGCTCTTCTCGACGCGGCCGACCCTCGCCACCTTCAGCGCCGCCACATCCCGGACCGTCGTGCTGTGCTCTGGCATCCATACCTCCACGGGCCGACTCGACGACACGCGATGAAACCAGATCCACCACCACACGCGCAGTCACCGCGACCCGCCAGCAGGAGCCACAACCCCCTTGCTATCACTATGAGTTGACCTCGCAGGGAGCCCAAGCTAGTTCGGTCAACGGGACATTCGTTGTTCGCTCCTCCGGCCGGACCCGGTCCAGCGCGGCCGGTTGGAGGAGATCCGCGACAACCTCGTCGCCCGCATCGCCGAAGCCGAGCGCGAAGGCTGGCTCGGTGAGGTCGAAGGACTCCGGGTCAGCTTGGCCGGCGCCGAAGACAAGCTCGCCCAGGTCGACGCGCTGGCCGAGAGAAAGTCGGCTGCGGTCCAGCTGGGCATGCCGGGCTTCAGCCGGTCCGGAGGAACCGCTGGGACGCCGAGACCAATGTCATGATCGAAGCCCGAGGCGAGCGAAGACGAAGATCAAAACGGAACCGACAGCCCGGTCTCGCGCAGCTGGGACAGGGCTGTGGACATGCATTGCTGCACAGTCCTCCCGTCAGCACGCATGCCGTTCACGCCCTGCTCCGGGAGGCTCAGTGCCTGGTTTCCGTTCTGGCAAAGAGTTCAGCGCACTCGCTGGCGAAGGAACAGAGCTGGTCCACGACCTGCTGGTACTCCCGCGGATCCCGCACTGTGTTCGGCGTGGCATCGGTCCACTGCTGCCACATGCCGCCGACGGCAAGGTATGGGGATGCTCGCTCGGTCCCAAGGACGGCATCGAGGTGGAGCAGCGTGCTGAGAACCTCGGTCTGGTCCCATACGAGGTCGGGTTGAGGCAAGTAGCGATCAAGGTAGCTGCAGACAAGATCGGCGTCCGCGCTGGTGCCGAAGGTGGCAAGAGCGATGCAGAAAGCCCCGCGGTAGGGGCCTCCGCTGGCCAGCAGCAGTTCGCCGATGCGGCTCCGGAACTCGGTCCTCCCGGCCACGGCAACCAGCCAGGAGGCAGTCTTACGCTCTCGCCACCCGCCCTCGAAAAGGATGCCGAGCTCAGCGGGAGTGATCTCCCCGGCGGCCTGGACCAGCTCCCTCACGAACAACTCGCGCTCAGGCCCGCTCAACCGCAGCGAGCTTCCACCCAGCCGCATGTACCGCCGACCGGGCGTGACGAATCGTCGGACCAGGTCCATGAGCTCGGGATCGGTGCTGGCATAGCGCATGGCTGCATCCTTGCCCGGCGAGGACCCAGCTGCCAGCGGTTTACCCCAGGAGCCCCGAGTACCGATCGCTAGTTCAGAGAAGCTTGTATCCGGTGCTCGATGCTGCGGCCCGAGCCGGAACAGCGGCCACGGCTCGTCGAGATCCGGGACAACCTCATCGCGCGGATCGCCGAGGCCGAACGGGAGGGATGTCTGGGCGAGGTCGAGGGCCTACAGGTCAGCCTCGCCGGCACCGAGAGCAAGCTGACCCAGATCGACGCCGAGGCGAACCGGCGGACCGCGGTCGTGAATCTCGGCATGCCGTCACTCGGCTAGAAAGCGGGACGGACTGTCGATGGCCAGAGCTCCGAGTCTTGGCAGTAGCAGATGCACGGGTCGTGAAACCCACATGCCGGACAGCTCCGTCGCTCACTACCGTAGTGCCTGCTCGGTCCCGTGGTAGGGGCGGTCGATGAGCCGGAGAGACGGGGACCGATGAAGCAGCTTGAGCTGGTGATCGTGCAGTTTGAGGAGGTCAAACGCCTGATCGAAGTAGGCCGAGTGCCGCAGCTCAGACTCGCGTTCATCCTCCTTGACAGCGCCGTCGAATTGATCATGCATCGTCAGATTCAGGATGTATTGGCTCTCGAGCATTGGGATTTTCGGAGGCTGGAGAGCTGCCGCAGAGCCGAGGCTGACGGCCGTGGCAACGACGCGATCAGGGCTGAGATCAAGGAGCTCGAAGGGCAGGTGACCTCGAAGACAAAGAGGAGGGACATCGATCGCAATTTTCTCGACAAGATCGACTTCCTGCTTAAGCGGGGCAGCCTCCCGAACGAGGTCGGTCCGGTACTCAAGCGGCTACACGAGTACCTCAACGAGACCTATCACCGTGATCGCCACCGCCTCGAAGTGATCCGTCCCGCTGTGCTGATCTACTTCGACACAGCCTGCACCGTCCTTTCCACATACAGTCCCGGATCAGTCACCGACGAGGACACGGGGCCTGAACTCGATCGATTCATTGAGGGGCCCGACGGCTACTGCGACCCCTTTGACCTGCCCGAGCGAGCAGCGAACCAACTCCGGGACGAGGTGGGGCTGGACCTCGAAGTCGTCCGCGACGCGCTGACCAAGCATCTGCTCGGGCGTCTTGAAGAGCTCGAAGAGAGCATCCGAATTGTCGAGGGCTTCCTCCCCGATCTCCTCCCTGGCGATGCCCTCCGCGTCATCCAGATGGCCGAACACGACATCGATGCGATCTTCAACCGCGATGTGATGCGGAGCCGGACCTACCCGCACGACGAGGGCGAACTCGTGACCTGGCGCGAGCAGGCGGCGTCCCTCTCCGGGATCGCGGAGAAGCATGCGCTCTTCACGGAGTTCACCGCCATCGAGACGTCCTTCGAGAAACTCGAAAAGCAAGCGCTGTTCTCCGTCGAGCAGATCGATGACCAAGTTCAGATGCAGCTGGACGCCCATCGCGGGAAGTGAGCCCCACGCAGCTGCCACCGACTTCTGAACCTCTAGTTCAGAGAAGGGACCATCGACCTGCTGGACATTCTGAAGTACGCCGAGTTCGACACCGGTTTCATCGAGGAGTTCACCTCGGTGGCCACCCGGGAGATGCTGTCGAAGGACGTGCCGCGGCGCCGGCTGCTGCTGGTCCTGTTCGGCCTGGGTACGAACATGGGGATCAAGCGGGTCGCGGTGACCTGCAAGCACAGCGAGACGGAGGCGACACTCCGGCGGGTGCGGCACCTGTTCGTCAACCGGGCCAACATGCGCGCGGCCCTGCGGAAGCTGGTGAATGCCACCTTCGCCATCCGCGATGAGATGTGGTGGGGCACCGGCACCGCATGCGCCTCCGACAGCCGCAAGTTCGGCGCCTGGTCCTCGAACGTACACCGACACCCACGGCGCGTCGATCGTCGGGTTCGCCTTCGCGCACATGCTCGACTTCAAGCTGATGCCGCGGCTGAAGAACATCGGTTCCACGAAGCTGTACCGGCCGGCGGCCGGTCAGGACGACCAGTGGCCGAACCTGGGCCCGGTGCTCTCCACCAAGACGATCGACTGGGACCTGATCGCCCAGCAGTACGACCAGATCGTGAAATACACCACCGCCCTGCGCCTGGGCACCGCCGAGGCCGAGCAGGTCCTGCGCCGCTTCACCCGGGGCGGGCCCAAGCACCCGACGTACCGGGCGATCGAAGAACTCGGACGGGCGGTACGGACCTCGTTCGTCTGCGACTACCTCGCCGACGTCGAAATGCGGCAGGAGATCCACGAGGGGTTGCAGGTGGTGGAGAACTGGAACTCCGCGAACAAGGACCTCTTCTACGGCAAGGACGGCGACCTGGCCGGTGCGGACAAAGAGTCCCAGGAGGTCAGCATGCTCGCGCTGCACCTCCTCCAGTCCGCGCTGGTCCACGTCAACACACTGCTGATGCAAGAGGTCCTGGCCGACCCGAAGTGGGCGGACAAGCTCACCGAGGCGGACCGCCGGGCGTTGTCGCCGCTGTTTTGGACGCACGTGAATCCGTACGGCCGGTTCGAGCTGGATATGAACAGACGCCTTGATCTCGACCTGTCCCTCCGGGCGACGCTGCCCGGCCCGCGCACCCCACAGGGGCAGGCAGCCGGAGCCCCGGGGTGAAGACGACGGTGCCCGGGACGCTTCAGCGTCCCGGGCACCGTGTCCCTGTCGATGCGTTACAGGTACTTCACTTCCAGGGCGGCGGATCCGTCAATGGAGACTTCGTTGCTCAGGTCCAGGCTCCCGGTGGGGGCAATGACGCTGCTCACGACCAGATCCGTTTTCAGGTCCTTGAAAGGCAGCGGAGTCCTGTCGTTGTCCACGGATGCCACCGACATGAGCATGCCCGGCTGCCAGAGGTCATCGCCGCTCCAGGTGAGGCCCTGGTCAAGGGAGACGATGGGGCGTACCGCCACGCCGTCGGCGAACGCATTGTGCAGGGTGACGGTGTACCAGCCCAGCCTCTGGGTGCCGTTGATCAGCCCGAGGCCATAGGCATCGTATGCCTGGGCTGAGCTCGCGGCGCGGTTGTCGATCGACTGCAGCGCAACCAAGGTTGGGGCATCGCAGACCACCGTCATCTGCAGCGTGCGGTTGCCGATCACCGTCGAGCTCTGCGGGTTCAAGTCCTTGCCGGAAACCTTGCCACAGTCGATCACACCACCACCCGACAGGGTGAGAGTGGCGGCGCTGGGGGTAATCAGGCCCGTGACCGTCAGGTCGACCCTGGATGCCCGAACACCGAGCAGGCGGGGGGTGGCGGCGCTGGGATTGATCAGGCCCGTGACCGTCAGGTTGTTCATGGTGAAGAGCTCCTTTTTATTTGCCCTGTTTACGGCGATATAGGCCCGTTCATGCTCCTGGCAGCCGTCTTCAGGACGGCAAACCTTGGCCGGAGCCCCGTTGGGGCTGGCGGTGTCGTCGGCCTGAATCGGGTCAGACCCGTGGTGCGAACCCGGTCTTCTACTTGGCCGTGATCGATCCTCTTCCGGCCGTCGACGGATGATCAAGCTATCGGCCTCGTGGCACCGGACGGGGGTGAATCACCAACTTCGCATCACTGAACGACTGCTCTCACAAACGGTCCTTTGCCGGAGAGCCCCCGCCGGAGGCCCGCATAAGGCCCCGGAACCCGGAATCGGTTCTCACAACCCGTTCTCACTCAGGTCGGGGCGGAACACCCTTCTGAGAACTGGGTTGTGAGAACATCCCGGTCATGACGGACCCTCACGAACCCGCCCCGGCCGACGCGGACCACGTCGAACGCCACCCGTGCCCGCGGTGCGCGGCCGAGCCGGGCTCGCCGTGCCGCTCGCGCGCCGGCGCGGTCGCTGGGACCTACCACACCGGCCGGTTCACCAAGGTGCCCCGCCTCGCGAAGCTGCTGCGGGTCCAGACCCCGGCCGACCGCGGCCCCGGCCAGCCCTGGCGGCCCGGCACCCCACCGCCGGCGCCGCTCGATCCGGACACCCCGACCGCGGACATCCGCATCGGATACGCCCGCTGCTCGACCCTGGGCCACGAACTCGACTCCCAGCTCGACGCCCTCGCCAAGCACGGTGTCCCCCGGGAGAAGGTCTTCAGCGAGAAGATCAGCACCCGCATCCGGGTCCGTCCCCAGTTCGAAGCCGCGCTCGCCGCGGCCCGCGAGGTCAAGGCGCACGCCCCGCACTGCCGGGTCATCCTCACCGTCTACGAGATGAAACGGCTCGGCCGCGACGCAGCTGAACTCACCGCGCTCGCCGACCACCTCACCGCCCACGGCCTGGTCCTGGAGATGCTCGCCGGGCCCCTGCCGGGGATGTACGACCCGAGCGGGCCCGGCCGGCTGCTGTTCGCGTTCTTCGCGGCGATGGCGGAGACCGAGCGGGAGAACATCCGCGAGTCCACCCTCGAAGGCCTCGACACCGCGGCCCGCAAGGGCAAGCACGGCGGCCGTCCCCCGGTCATCACCGACGACATGCTCCACACCGTGATCCGCCGCCGCACGGCAGGCGAGTCCGTCGAGCAGATCCAGCCCGACCTGATCATCCCCACCGGCAAACGCAAAGGGCAAAGCCCTTCCGTCGCGAGCATCTACCGGGCCCTCGCGGAGTACCAAAAGGCACAGGCATACCCCGAGGCCGTCGAGGCGGCCCAGGCCGACTTCGCAGCGCTACGCCAGCGGTCAGCGACTACGCCCACCAGCTCGTAGAGAGTCGCTACTGACAGTTCAACGGGACGACGGTGGTGGATGGGTACCGGCACTCGATGAAGCCGGAAACACCAAGTTGGCCACCTCGCCTGCCGCCACCGGTCAAGATCCTTCTTGGAGGCAGCGATGGCTGCCGCCCGTGGCGCCAGGGAGATGAGCTCATCCCAAGATGACACGTCGTCGTCTTGACCAGGAGACGACTTCCCGTCACGCGGAGAGACGGAAAGGATGTACAGAATGAGCAACTTTGAGACCAGCATCGACGGTGGGAACGTGGAGCCGACGACCCTGACGATCTCGGGAGCGAGCCTGGTGAATGCGGGTTTGGACTCCCACGTCCAGTCGTGGATTGGCAGCGGGCACAACGAGTCAGTCACTGCTGACCAGGTCACTTTGATCTTTGGCCCGGAACAGCTCGACCGGGCCGCCGCGAGTCTTGGAAGCGACCCTGCTGAGCTGGCTATGGACCTCGCGGCTGCACTCCCGCAGGTCATTAATGCGACTTCCGATGAGGCCCGAGCCGAGGAAGGCGTCCCCGATTCCATCCAGTTGCGGATCGCGCCGAAAACCGCAAGCATTCCCGCTTCCCTCGACTTCGACTACTCCGCTGGCGACAAGATCGAGCAGCCGTGGGGGGCCAACGTCGGGGTGCGCTACTCCTGGTGACGGGAAGGCCGCCGGGCCGGACGGGGCCCAACCAAGACTGCCCGGCCCGGTAGCTAGACGGGCAGGCCGGACGCCGCAGACAGCATCCGACCTGCCCGTCACGGACCACTTCCGGCCCACCTGGCCCGACCGATGTTCCCCGAGGCCGTGTACGCCAAGTACTCACGCCCCGAGTTCAAGTCTCAGAAAGGCGAGGCCGCAGCCATCAGGCCGCAGCGACCTCGTCCCATCTCAAACACCCGCTGACGCGGTGGCCGCCTCAGCCGCCGACGACGGCAGTCTGAAACTCAATCCGGTCGTCGTCACCGAGCGGCATCGCCCCGTCGGGACGCAAGATCACCTCGCCGTTGCGTACGACCTTGTGAGCCCTGAGCAACTGTCCGTTGTTGTCGAGCAGGAGAGGCTTCAGCTGAGGGAACTTTACTGTCACCTCGGCCAGGGCGTCCGAGAGGGTGGTGGCCGCGATTGAGACCGTCCGCTGATAGTTGGTGCCGCGGAGGAGTACGCCGGTGAATTCAAAAGTCATGGCACGGATCTCTCCATGATCGGGCTCATTGAACCGCTCCTTCCTGGGTTTTCCTCTCTTCTCGCGTGGGCCGGAACTCTCCGCCCCTCCCTCCCCGAGCACGAGAAGGCCCAGGCGTACGCCGAGGCCGCCAAGGCGGCCCAGACCGACTTCGCCACCCTCCGCTAGCCTTTGGCCATGAGTGATCAATTGGCCCCCACCGGGCACGGCATCAGCCCAGCCAGGGGAACCACCGGGTATGCCGAGACGGCGGACGCGCTGGCCGTCCAGTACGAGGACGTCACCTTCGACGAAGTCCACTGCGACGTGCTTCAGCTGGTTCCTGCCGAGCCCGGCCGCATCCTGGATGTGGGCGCAGGGACCGGACGTGATGCCGCCGCGCTGGCGGTACGCGGGCACAGCGTCGTGGCTGTCGAGCCGACTACGGAGCTGCGGGCGCACGGACAGCGAATCCACGCAGATAGAGGTATCGATTGGGTCGACGACGTTCTTCCGGACCTGAAGCTGAGCCGACACACAGGCCGGTTCGACGCGATCTTCGCCACTGCAGTGTGGATGCATCTGGACGCCGAGGAACGCCGACACGCGATGGCCAGGATCGCAGCGTTGCTGGTGCCTGGTGGCCGGTTCTTCGTCAATCTGCGCCACGGCCCTGTGCCCGATGGCCGCCACATGTTCACCGTGTCCGCTGCTGAGACAGTCGAGCTGGGTAGTACGTACGGCCTGCAGACGGTCCACCACAGCGAGCGTCCCGATCTTCACGGCCGTGACAGCGTCCGGTGGAGCTCTCTGGTGCTCCAGATGAATGACGCCGACAACTCACCCAACTGAACACGAGCTCCTGATGTCGGCCTACTGCGCGGTCAGTCGTCGAGAGTCATACCGGTGCCGGTGAGGCAGCCGTCGATCAGGTGGGGGCGATACTGGATCATCTTGAGCTTTCGCTTCACTACTCGGGTGATCTGTCTGAGGTCGACGGCGACGAGGTTTCCGATGTCGCGCTTGACCAGGGACCAGACCCTTTCTTGCGGGTTCAGGTCGGGGGCGTAGGTGGGCAGCTGGAAGACGGTGAGCCAGTCGGCGTTCGCGGCGATGAACTCGCGCAGCGACTTGGTCAGGTGCAAGCGGACGTTGTCCCAGACCAGGACGATGGGGCCGGCGAGTTGGATGCGGGCTCGAACCAGCAGGCCGCGGAGATCGCTCCAGCCGAAGCCCTTCGGTTGGTCTTTGCGTCCGGTGTATTCGCGGACCGCGTAGATCAGCCGGGACCGCTCGCCAGGTTTGTAGCACGTCATGCCCGTCATCGAGACCCGGCCTGAGCCGCGACCCCGCACGCGGATGACTGGCGTGCAGCCCTTGCGGCCCCACGTCCTGGCACGCGGCGGCGTCAACGATTGTCCGGCCTCGTCCTCGAGACCCGCAGCGCAGCGGCGACAGCCGTGTTCGTCTCGCCTGCCTCGAATCGGGCCACAGCATCCAGGCGGACCCGCTCCCGGACCGCCCTCTCCGCGTCGGTCAACCCGCCGCCCTGCGCATACCTCACCCAACCAGATCTACAGCCCCACTGTCCGCCGCTCAGCCGAACGCCCCGACATCACCCATTCAAGTTCAGTAGCGCTCAGCGACTGCGCACAGACGCTCAAAGCGGAGTCGCTACTGGCCGGTCCGATCCTCCCCAAGGGCCGGTGTGTGCGCCAGCGTCGGGTTCCGGCCGTTCTCACGGGAGTTCCGGCCTGGTGGTGATCTTCGGTGTAAGGCTCTGACCAGGAAGGCAGCGTGCCGTCCTGTGAGGAGAGACCATGTCCGATGAAGTGACCGACCTCGGCGCGATCCCGGGATCCGGAGACGGTCCCGCGGCGCCTGCTCCGGGATCGATCCCGGTGACCGAAATCCACCCGGAGGCCGACAGCGGCCTGACCGTGGTCGCCCCGGCCGACGTGAAGGCGGAGGAGGTGGGATTGTTCAGCATCCGGTACAGGGGACTGGTGCCCACGCTCGTCCTCACCGGCGGCACGATCGTCCCCTCCCTCATCACCGTCGTAGACGGATCCGGGAACGTCCTGGCCGAATATGAGGCACGCCCCGCCCCGAAGCGGATCGCGAGCCGGATGCTTCCCGAGGACCAGAACGATCTCGTCTGCGCCACCCCCGACTGCAAGCCCATCAGCCTGACCAGGTAGGCCGGCCAGGGGCCCGACCGCCCCAGAGCAGCTCTGGGGCGGGACTCGCCCGCCGCGCCCAGTCGATTCCCGGGTCGGTGAGTGCCTGGGAGCTGAGCGGGACGGTGCCAGTCACGACGCACATCGCCCACGACCAGGCACCCATCACTGGCCGCGAAGCCCTACCAGCCGCTCGTCGGACGTCAGCTCGTACTACCTCGTACAGGCTTCCGCACCTCGGTCCTGTGCCTCGGATACAGGTTGCTGGCGAGGTCGTTGAGTCGCTACTGGTCGGTCGGATCCTCCCCAAGGGCCTCACTCAGCGCTACACGCCACTTGGCGGTAGCTATACGGGAAGAGGGCCGAGGAGTTCCGGCGTACGGACCCCGCGCTGCCCGAGCGGTTGGAGGACGCGTCGAAGGCCGGCGCGGTCCTGGCCGAGGAGCTGATGTCGAGCCCGGCGTTCACCGTGCACCCCGACGCGCTCGTCGCAGAAGCCGCCCGGATCATGGCGCGCAGGCACGTCAAGCGCCTGCCCGTGGTGAACGCGCTCGGCACCGTTCTCACCGAGCTGGCGCCTGGCGTGACCTTGGACTTCGCCGTACAGGACGGCGTCGTCACTCTGCGCGGCCCGCTGCGGGACCGGGCCCTGGTCCCCCCGCTCGCACGGGCGATCCGCGCGGTCGAGGGCGTCGTGGACGTCCGGATGGAGCTGGAAAGCACCATCGCTGTCTAGCGAGCCTTCTCGTTGGCTCTGTTCACGAGAGGCGACAGCGTTTCTACGGGGATTCGGGAGGCGTCGGCGCCCTGGGCAGGTTCAGATGTTCACGAGTTTCGGCAGCGGGCGGAGGCCGTTCCGCCTGGGGTGCAGACCGCGCCTGTTCGATTGGGAGGGTCTTGGGGTTGAAGTTGCCGTTGCGGCAGCTCCTACCTTCGTGACCAGGGCCGGAGACACCGGCCCGGCGACACACACGTGCAGGAGTGGTGATGGACTGGCCGATCGCGGAGGTGGCCCGGATGTCGGGCGTTACCGCCCGGACACTGCGCCACTACGACGAGACCGGCCTGCTGCCGCCGGCCCGGATCGGCGCCAATGGGCACCGCTACTACGAGGAGCGCCAGCTCCTGCGGCTGCAGCAGATCCTCGTGTTACGGGCGCTAGGCGTCGGGCTGCCTGAGATCGGCCGGATCCTGTCCGAACAGGTCGACGAGGTGGATGCCCTGCGGGGCCACCACCAGCGCCTCCTCATGGAACGGGACCGGCTCGACGCCCTGGCCGGCACCGTCTCCCGCACGATCGCCGAACTGGAGCAGTCCAGGAAGGACGGCAACCCCATGACCATCAACCGACCGGAGAACCTCTTCGAAGGCGTGACGCCCTCCCAGTACGAGGGGAACACGCACGACTTCCCCGAACTCGCCGAAGCGGTCGCACGACGCGCTGCCACGATGAGCCAGGCGGACGCCGACGCCGCGCACCGTGAGCGCACCGCGCAGATGATCCGACTGGCCGAACTCATGGCCGCAGGCCACCCGGCCGACGCCGACCCGGTCCAGGCCGAAATCGACGCCCAGTACCGGGCGCTGACCGAACTGCGCGCCGTCTCCGCCGAGGACTACCGGGCCATCGGACGCTCCATCGTCGACAACGAGACGTGGCGCGCCGCATACGAGGCCATCGCCCCAGGTCTGGCCGCATACCAGCGCGATGCCATCGAGGCCCATGCCACCACCCGGCTGAACTGAGACACGACGCAACCGCCATCGGGGGAAGAGCCGCGATGGCGGTTGCGTCGTGTCACGGCGGGCCGGAGATGTTCGATCCCGAGGACCGTCCGCGGCCCCCTCAGCAGGGTGCTGCCCGTTCTCATGAACAACGACTTCCCTGACGAAAGACCGCCTCCCGACGAGCTTCACAATCGCTGTCGGAAGTCGTGAACAAAGCCATCTCGTCGGCCACAGGTGCGTGTGCGTCTCCCTGGCGCGGGCTGCGGGACCTCCTGGACGCAGAGCCGGACATCACGGTCGTAGGCGAAGCCGGAACTGCCGAGCAGGCGCTCGCCCGCGGGCCGGCGCTCCGTCCGGACGTAGCCGTACTCGACGTGCGGCTGCCCGACAGCGACGGGATCACCGTCTGCCAGTCGATGCTGGACCCTGCGACCCCCGCCCGCCTGATGCACTCCCTGCGCGACCCGGAGTCGGCGAGGGTCTCACCAACCGGCAGATCGCCAAGAAGCTCTACCTGTCCGAGAAGACGGTCAAGAACCACATCTCACGGTTGCTGGGCAAGCTCGGAGTAGAGCGGAAGGTCCTGGCGGCCGTGATCGCCGCCCAAGTGCACGAGCACGACGCCGGGACGGCGAAGTAGCGGCAGCGAGGGTCAGCGCGGTGGCGGGGCCAGAGGTACCCGCCACTCCAGGCGAGTGCCCCGCTCGCCATCGACCCTCGCCGCGGCCTCCATACGGCCGCTGAGCCTTTCGGCACGCTCTGCCAGGTTCCGCAGTCCGCTGCGCCGACCGCCTGCGGGCAGGCCGATCCCGTTGTCGGTCACGGTGAGGGTCAGGTTCCCGTCGGCCGCGACGATCGAGACCTCCACCCGAGTGGCCTCGGCATGGCGAGCGACGTTGGTGAGAGCTTCTCCCACCACGGCGAGGACCTCGTCGGCGACGGCCGACGGTACGTCGGTGTCGATCAGTCCTTCCATCCGCAGGGCCGGGGCGAAGCCGAGGGCTGCGGCCGCCTCGTCCAGGGTCTTGACGGCGCGGGAGCGCAGCTTGGGCGCCTCACCGGGGGCTTCGTGCTCGCGGAGTCCGAAGATGGTCGATCTGATGATCTTGATGGTGGCGTCGAGGTCGTCCACGGCGCGCGCGAGGCGTTCGGACGCCTGGGGGTGGTCGACGAAGCGCTGGGCGCTCTGGAGGGTCATGCCGGTGGCGAAGAGGCGCTGGATGGCCAGGTCGTGCAGGTCGCGGGCGATGCGGTCGTGGTCCTCCAGCAGGCTCATCTGCTCGGCGTCGTGGCGCCGGTCGGCAAGCTCCAGTGCCAGGGCGGCCTGGCCCGCGAATCCCGGAAGCGCGGCGATCTCCGCGGTGGCGAACACGGGGCGACCGTGCCGACGGGCGAGCATCAGGACGCCCCTGAGTTTTTCCTTGGTGCCGACGGTGACGGCCACGGCCGGGCCGAAGCCCGTCCACCGCTCGGATTGCACGGTGACGCGCTCGTCGGTCGCCAGGTCGGGGACCGTGATGAGGCCGTTGCGGGCCAGCGCGGCCTCGGCGAGGGTGCCCTGGGTGCTGGGCAGGACGATCCCGCGGTGCGCCTCGGCTCCCTCTCCTAGGGCGAGGGAGCCGCGCAGTTCACCGCTGGAGCCGAGCAGGTAGAAGACGCCCATGTCCGCGCCGGTGATGTCCTTGGCCCGCTCCAGCATGCCTTCGAGGACCTCGTCCTCGGGCGCTCCGGACAGCAGGGCGCTGGTGATGTCGGAACTGGCCTCCAGCCAGCGCTCCCGCAGCCTGACCTCCTCGAAGAGCCTGGCGTTCTCGATGGCGATGCCGGCCGCGACGGCGAGGGTGGACAGGACCGCTTCGTCCTCGGCGTCGAAGTCGGCTCCGCCGCGCTTCTCGGTGAGGTAGAGGTTGCCGAAGACCTCCTCGCGAATGCGGATCGGGACACCGAGGAAGGAGTGCATCGGCGGGTGGTGGTCCGGGAACCCGTACGAGGCGGGGTGCTCGGACAGCTCCGACAGCCGCAGCGGTTCGGGGTGGCGGATCAGCTCGCCGAGGATGCCGTGCCCGGAAGGCAGGTCTCCGATCTGTGCGCGGAGGGCGTCGCTGATGCCGACGGGAAGGAACTCGGCCAGTTTCTTGTCGTTCCCGATGACTCCGAGGGCTCCGTATTCGGCGTCCACGAGCACCACGGCGGCCTCTACGATGCCTTGCAGGACCTGCGGCAGGTCGAGTTCCCGGCCCACGGACATGACGGCTTCGAGCAGACCGTTCAGCCGGTCCCGGGTGCCCCTGACCTCGTCGATCCGTACCTGCAGCTCGTCCAGCAGTTCGTCGAGCCGCAGTCGAGGAACACCGCTCCGGGTGGGCTGTTCCCCTGCGCTCATGCCCACCTCCGGCCGGACGTGATGGCGAGATGGCCATCACTTCTACGGTATCTCCGGCCGGAGGCACCAGCCCTCCCGGTCGGTGTCGTGGTGCAGGTGGCGGACGTGGGCGTCCGGGCCGGGGAAGAACACGGTGGTGCGGCCGGTGTCGGACCAGCGCACGTCGTACGGCGGGGTGCCGTCCTCATGGTGCAGGGCGATGACTTCACCGTCGCGGCCCGTCGTTCCGACGGTGGGGCCGGCGGTATTTCGGTCGCGCGGCTGGTCATGGCGGGCTCATCCGGTGGGGACGGTGATCACCGGGCAGTGCGCACGGTGCAGCAGGCCGTGGACGACGGATCCGATCCGCATGCCGGTGTAGCCGCCGCGACCGCGGCGGCCCACGACGACGGCCAGGGCGTGCTCGGCGGCCCGGGCCAGTTCCTCGACCGGGTGGCCGGTGAGGACTTCGTGCGTCACGTGCACGTCCGGGTACTTCTCGGACAGACCGGCGGTGGCCTCGGAGAGCAGGGTGCGCTGGGCGTGCAGCGCCACCTCCTCGTCGTCCAGCATGATGAGCGGCGGCTGCCACACGCAGACGACCCGCAGCGCCGCTCCCCGGAGGTCGGCCTCGTCGAAGGCGAAGTCCAGCGCCGCCATGGCCGACGCGCTGCCGTCGATACCCGCGACGACGTAGGGCGGCTGCTGGCTGATGTGCTCGGCGTCGCCCACGACGACGACCGGGCAACGGGCCTGGGCGGTGATGGGGACCACGAGCGAGCCGGCGCTGAAGAACTCGGCGGTGCGGCTCAGGTGCCGGGAGCCGAGGACGACCATGCGGGCCTCGCGCGCCGCGCCGCCCAGAACGGGGGCGGGAAAGCCGCTCAGCAGATCACCGGTGACGGCCACCTCGGGGTGGCGGTCCCGCACCCAATTGCACGCTTGTTCGAGTCTGTCGGATCCGGCCTGCCGCAGGGCCGTCTGGCCGGGGGTGTCGTCCAGGTGATGGGTGTCGTGCTGGGGCGGTACGGCGAGTACGAGGCGCAGCGGGAGCCGCCGGCGTTGCGCCGCGTCGGCGGCCCAGGCCAGGGAGAGGTGCCAGTCCCTCTTCGGGTCGATGCCCACGACGATGTCACGGCTCGCTGACGGGTGGCCGGTCATGACTGGCTCCCGAATTCGCTGCCGGTCCGGGGGATGAGGAGGACGGGGCAGTGGGCGTGGTGCAGCAGGCTGTGCGTGGCCTTGCCCAGGCCGGGGGCGAGGCCGAGGGGCCCTGGGACCCGGCGGCCGCCCATGACGAGCAGATCGGCGTATCGGGACGCCTCGACCAGGACACCGGCCACGGAGATGCTCTTCTCCGCATCGGCCCGCAGCTCCAGGTCGGGAAACTCGTCGTGGATCATGTTCGTGACGGCCCGCAGGGTCTCTTCGTGCCCGCCCGCGATTTCGTCGACGCCGTCGAGCATGCTGACCACCTCTCCGACGGACTGGAGCACGTTCCACACGTGCAGCAGCCGCAGCGAGGCCTTGTGCAGCTGAGCTTCCCGGGCGGCGTACCGGGCGATCAGGAGGTCGTGCTCATCGCGGACCGCTGCGAGGACCGTGCCGGTCTCCTCGGCCCCGTCGATGCCCCGGACGACGATGACGGGGGTCATGGCGGTGGCCGCGACGTCCATGCCGACCGAGCCGAGCATGAGGGAGTCGAATCCGCCCAAGCCGCGGTTGCCGACCACGACCGTGCCGTGGCGCCCGCCGGTCCGGTGCAGTGCGTCGACGGCCCCGGCGCGGCTGAACTCGGTGGTCACGTTCAGCCCGGGGTACTCGGCCCACACGGCCTTCGCCGTGTCGTCCAGGAGCGCCCGACCGTTGGCGCGGACCCGTTCGATGGTCTCCGCCGACAGGTACAGGGCCCTGCCGTCGGTGTCGGCGCCGTAGACGATGTGCAGGGGACGGTCACGGCGTACGGCCTCCTTGGCCGCCCACAGGGCGGCGGTGCGCGCCGGCTTCGAGCCGTCCACGCCGACGGCGACCGAGCTGGTGTCCGGGGTGCGGAAGGTGCTTTCCACGATTCCTCCCAACCGAGGAGCTGATGAGGGACACCCCTCACGCTGGCACCGTCGGCGCTTCGGGAAGAGGGCCGCCCGGGACCGCCGACGGGACCACATGGTCCCCATCCGTCCGCGCCCGGCGACCCCGGGCCCTTACGGCCCCTGGACGGGACCGTTCGGCCCTCGATCACCAGCGGTCACCGGCGGATGGTGGGGGCACACCCAACAGCGGAGATCAGCCTCGCGTGACACCGCGGGGCAGGAGGGCCTCATGAAACACCTCAAGGTGGCGGATCTGATGACCGACGAGGTCGTATCCGTGGCCCCGGGCACCGGCTTCAAGGACGTCACGAAGCTCCTCGCCCAGTACGACATCTCAGGAGTCCCCGTCCTGGACGGCGAGGACCGTGTGGTGGGCGTCGTATCGCAGACGGACCTGCTGGCCCACACGGCGTCGGAGCCCCGTCCCTCCGAGCAGGGCGCCGCAGTGGCTGTGCCGCCCACCGCGGGCGACGTCATGTCCGCGCCCGCCGTCACCGTCCACCCCGAAGAGACAGTGGCCGACGCCGCCCGGCTGATGACCCGCCGGAGCATCGAACGCCTCCCCGTCGTGGACGTGGAGGACCGGCTCGTCGGCATCGTCACCCGCCGGGACCTGCTCCGCACGTTCCTGCGCCCGGACTCCGAGATACGCCGGCGTATCACCGATGAGGTCCTCACGGAGGTGCTCGACGTGCCGGCCGGTGACGTCGACGTCCACGTGGTGGACGGCATCGTCACCCTGGAGGGCCATGTCGAACGCCGGAGTCAGCTCGCCGCACTCCTCAGCCTCATCGAACGGCTCGACGGGGTCGTCGCCGTGGCATCACACGTCACCGCCCGCACCGACGACACGGCAACCCACGCGGATCATGCCCGGCACGCGATGCCGTGGTGAGGGGCGCCGGACCGTACGAAGGGAATCGCAGCCATGAAGAACCACGTGACCGTCGGAGTCGACGGCTCCCCCGAGAGCCGGGCAGCAGCACGCTGGGCCGCGCACGAGGCCGTCCTGCGGCAGGTGCCGCTACGGCTCGTGCACGCCGTCGACTGGCCACTGGACCCGGCGTTCCCCGGCCTGGGCCGCCAGGACGTGGACCGCTGGGCGGACCAGGCCCTGACCGAAGCCACGCAGGAGCTGCACGGACGCCACCCGCACCTGGAGATCACGACCCGCTGCCTGACGGCACGGCCGGCCGCCGCCCTCGGGGCCGAAGCCGCCGACGCCGGGCTGCTGGTCCTGGGATCGCGCGGCCTGGGCGGCCTCGTCGGCTTCATCGTCGGCTCGGTGGCCCTGTCCACCGTGGTCGCGACCGACACCCCGGTCGTCCTCGTTCGCATCGCCGACGACCCGGACGGCCCGGGCACCGGCTCCGGCGCCGAGGTCGTCGTGGGGGTCGACATCCACGAAGCATGTGACCGGGTACTCGCCTTCGCCTTCGAAGAGGCAGCCCGGCGCGACTGCACCTTGCGGGCCGTGCACGGCTGGAAGATGCCGGCCGCCTACAGCTACGTCCCCTTCTTCGACCCGGACAACGAACGGGACATCGGCAGGAGCGTCACACACATGGTGGACGACATGCTGCTGCCCTGGCAGCACAAGTTCCCCGACGTGAACGTCAGCCACCACGTGTTCATGGGATCCGCGGGCGATCATCTCGTCCGGGCCTCGCAAGGAGCGGGCCTCGTCGTCGTGGGACGCCATGCCCGCCGCTCCGCCCTCGGCGCGCACTTGGGCTCGGTCGCCCACGCGGTCCTGCACCACGCAGCAGCCCCCGTGGCCGTCATCGCCCACGGCTGAAGGAGCGGCACCGGGGACCGGACCGCCGAGCGGAGCTGAGCAGGCAATGAGGGCCGATCGGTCCCGGGGTTGCGCCGCTCGGTCCTTCCCGCAGGCCCCGCAAGCGCAAGAGCCTGGAAGTGGCGACCATCCGACCCAGGAGGGACACCATGTCGACCCTGATCACGGCACGAATGGACTCGCGGCCTCCAAGGCCCTCACCTCGTCCGCAGCGGTCGCGGACCTGCTCGTCCCCGGCTCTCGTGGTCTCGGCGCCGTCGCAGGGTTCATCGTGGGCTCGACCGTGGTCGGCCGGCGGATCCGCCGTCCAGCTCGGCGCCCGCATCGGCCCCATCACCCACGCGGTGATGCACCACGCCACCTCACCGGTCGCCGTCGTGGCGCACGACTGAGGCCGTGCGCAGACAGGAGCAGTCCAGTGACCACTACCTACCTTGACCCCGACACCGTCATCCGGCTCGTCGGCGACGCCGTCACCGCCCCGTCCATGCACAACGCCCAGCCGTGGAAGTTCGTGTTCCATGTCGGCGGCGGTGCCCTCGCCCTGTACGGCGACCCGGAACGCGCCATGACCCGCACCGACCCGAACCACCGTGGCCTTCACCTGAGTTGCGCCGCAGCACTGTTCAACCTGCGCGTGTCCGCGGCCTGGATCGGTCTCCCGGTTCGCGTGCGGCTCTTGCCCGACGACGCCGAACCATGGCTGTTCGCCACGGTGACCATCGACGAATCCACGGGCGCGGACCGCGAGCTGGCCTCCCTGCACGACGCCATCCGGCGCCGGCACACCAGCCGGTACCCCTTCAGCGAGGAGCCGGTGCCGACTGCACTGCTGGACGGTCTGTGGGCCGCGGCCCACTTGGAGGGCTGCCGGCTCACCGTCCCGGACACCTGGCACATCGACACCGTGCTCGGGCTGGTACGGGACGCGGAACACCGCGAGGAGATCGATCCGCTCGCCCAGGCGGAGACCAGGGCCTGGACCTCCCACACGCAGAGCGCTACGTACGCACGTCGCGACGGCATCCCCACCGCCGCATTCGGGCCCAAGGCTTCCGGCGGCCCCGCCCCCGTGCGCGACTTCGGCTGGGCCAACCCGATACCGGATCGCGGCTGGGCCGTGTTCGAGAAGCGGCCGCAGCTGGCGCTGCTGAGCACCGAGGGGGACACGAGAGCCGACTGGCTGCGCGCCGGCCAAGCGATGGAGCGCGTCCTTCTCCAGGCCACCGCCGATGGCCTGGCCACTTCGATGACGTCCCACCCCCTGGAATGGCCGGAGCTGCGATGGACGGTGCGCGACCCGGTCGCGGCCATGGGACACGTGCAGATGGTCTTCCGCCTCGGCTACGGCCCCGCGGGCCCCGACACGCCCCGCCGCCCGTTGACCGAGGTACTGGAAATCCGGGAGTAGGCACCACCGGCACCTACCGCGGGTCAGTCCTTCCCGAGGGTGGCTGCGTGGTCGGGTACGGCGGTCTGCAGTTCCTTGGACGGACGCTCGTAGCCCGTGGACCGGGGCCTCGGCGGCAAGGTCAGCGACGGTACGGCCACGTCCGCGTAGGGAACCGAGGACAGCAGATGGGCCATCATGTTGATCCGCGCGCTGCGCTTGTCGTCGCTCTCGACCACGTACCAGGGGGCGTCCGCCGTGTCCGTGTGGACGAGCATCTCGTCCTTGGCCCTCGAATACGCCTCCCACCGTGTGAGGGACTCCAGATCCATCGGGGAGAGCTTCCAGCGACGCAGGGGGTCCTGCGCACGACGCCGGAACCGCTCCTCCTGCTCAGCGTCGCTGACGGAGAACCAGTACTTGCGGAGCAGGATCCCGTCCTCGATCAGCATCCGCTCGAAAACCGGGCACTGGCGCAGAAACCGCTGGTGCTCCACGGGTGTGCAGAACCCCATGACGTGCTCCACGCCGGCACGGTTGTACCAGCTGCGGTCGAAGAGGACGATCTCGCCGGCGGCGGGCAGATGTTCGACGTACCGCTGGAAGTACCACTGGGTACGCTCCCGCTCCGTCGGCGTGGGCAGCGCCGCGATGCGTGCGACGCGGGGGTTGAGGTGCTCGGCGACCCGCTTGATCGTGCCACCCTTGCCCGCGGCGTCACGACCCTCGAAGACGACGACCAGGCGGGCGCCTTCCGCCCGCGTCCACTCCTGGAGCTTGACCAGCTCCGTCTGGAGCCGCAGCAGTTCTCTCTCGTAGACCGCCTTCTTGAGACCCATCGCCGTCCCCGCCCCTCTGCCGTCCGGTTCTGCGATCAAGTCAGTCACGGCCGGCCGCCGTACGCAACGACGCCCCTCACAGATCGGCGTGTCGCGAGCCCTCGCCCTGCCGGCGTTCCCGCTCTCCGCATCCGCCCCGGCCGCGGCGAACCCCGGCCCGTCGCTCCCCGCCCCGCAAGGCCGGGCTGTCGATACGCTGACTCCGCACGGGGCGGCGGCGAAGGGGAATCACGTGGGTGTCGGGGATCCGTTGACGCAGGTGCCTCGGATGCGGCTGGACGAGCTGCTCGACGAGCTCCAAGTCCGTATCGATGCCGTGCGCGGCACCAGGGACCGGGTGCACAGCCTGCTGGAGGCCGTCGTCTCGGTAGGTCGGGAGCTGGACCTGGCGCAGGTGCTGCGGCGGATCGTGGAGGCCGCGGCCCTGCTCGTGGACGCCGACTACGGGGCGCTCGGGGTCATCGGGCCCGACGGCCGCACCCTGTCACAGTTCCTGACCGTGGGGCTCGATGAGGAGGCGATCGCCGAGATCGGTCCCCTGCCGGCCGGTCACGGCCTGCTCGGGGAGGTCATCCACCACCCGGAACCCTTGCGCCTCTCCGATCTCGGCGCCCACTCCTCGTCGTACGGCTTTCCACCGCACCACCCGCCGATGCGCACCTTCCTCGGTGTACCGATCCGGGTGCGGGACGAGGTGTTCGGGAATCTCTACCTGACCGACAAGCGGGGCGGGGTCGATTTCGACACCGAGGACGAGACGGTGATCTCCACCCTTTCGGTGGCCGCGGGTGTGGCGATCGACAACGCGCGGCTGTACGAGGGGTCGCAGCGCCAGCAGCGGTGGCTCAAGGCCAATGCGGAGATCACGGAGAGCCTGCTGTCGGGCAGTTCCCGTCCGGTGGTGCTGGAGCTCATCGCCTTGCGGGCCCGGGAGATCACGGGGGCCCGGATCTCGGACATCTGCGTGCCGGTTCCCGGCGCCGAGGGGTTGTTCGTGGAGTTCGCGGTCGGGGCGGACAGCGGGGCCCGGCAAGGACTCCTCGTCCCCTTCGCGGGATCCCTCTCGGGAACCGCTCACCGGACCGGGCAGCCCGTCACGGTCGTTCACGCCTCGGACGACGACCGCTATCCGGCCGATGCCCAGACGCAGAACGGGCTGGGTCCCGCCGTCGCGGTCCCGCTGGGCACCGCCGGCGGGGAGAGCAGGGGCGTACTCCTCCTCGCGCGCGCCGCCGGCGAGCCCGCCTTCGGCGAGAACGAGTTGGAGCCGCTCGTCGCCTTCGCGGGGCAGGCGGCCATCGCCTTGGAGCTCGCGGAGCGGCGGCGTGACGCCGAGCAGATAGCACTGCTGGAGGAGCGCGACCGGATCGCGAGGGACCTGCACGACCTGGCCATCCAGCGGCTCTTCGCGACGGGCATGACCCTCCAGAGCGCCGCACGGCTCGTCGAGCACGAAGGGGCCGCCGAGCGCGTCAGCCGCGCCGTCGAAGATCTGGACGAAACCATCAAGATCATCCGTTCGACGATCTTCGGTCTGCGTACCAAGGACCGTGAGGGCGGACCGGGTCTGCGGGCCCGCGCGGCCCGGGCCGTGGGTGACGCGGCCACCGCCCTCGGCCATCCGCCGCGCCTGAGCATGGAAGGCCTGCTGGACACGGACGTCCCGTCCGAAGTGGCCGATCACGTCATGGCGGCGCTGGGCGAGCTGCTGAGCAACGCCGCCCGCCACGCGGGGGCGACCAGGGTCGCCGTGGCCCTGAAGGCCGAACCGGGCGAGGTCGTACTCATGGTCTCCGACAACGGCAAGGGCATCCCGGCACAGGGCCGCAGGAGCGGCCTGCGCAACCTCGAGGACCGGGCGCAGAGCCTGGGCGGATCCTTCACCGTGGACAACCCCGGCGAGGGGGGCAGCCGGCTCGTCTGGCGGGCACCCCTGCCCACCGGGAGCTGACGGCCCCGACGCGATCACCCCAGGCCGGCCGGCTCCGGCAGCGTCCGCTCCGCCTCCAGCCGGAATCCGGTGACGAGGTCGGGGCGGATCCGCAAGGCCCCGGTCATGGGGTGTCCCACCCAGGGACGCAGCCGGGAAACGAACCGGGCCACCTCGTCGGCATCGGTCACCGGGCACGCGTAGCCGGTGACGACGACGCTCCAGCCGAGGTGGGTGACGGGATCGATGGCGTCCGCTTCGTAGGCGACGACCACACCGGGGGCATCGGCCGGGCCGACGAGGGAGGCGAGCGCGCCGTCGTCGTGGATCCGCACGATGATGTCCTCGCCCTCGACGAGATGGTTGACCGGTCGGACGGCCGGCAGGGCGTGCTGCGTGAAGACGATGCGCCCCAGGGACACCGTCGCCACCAGTCCGAGCGCCTCCGCCCTGTCGAGCTCGCGCATGCGCCGGGTGGCCGTCACATCGCCGTCCTGACCATCTGTGCGCCGTATGCCGCCTGCCTCGTCCATGCTGCGCACCTTCATCCCCTGTCGATCGGTCCTTGCGACCTCCGAATCACCAGCCTCTCTCCCGATCACCAAGAGAACCAGGGCCCAACGGTCCCGAACCGGGCACCGGTTTCGGACAGGGCCCTGGTCAGGCAGCCACGAGCCACAGCATTCGGTCGGCGCCGAGCACCCGCATCGACTTGGCCACCAGAGGCGGTACGTCCATCAGCCGCAGGCGGGTTCCGGCCGAGTGGCAGCGGTGGTGCACGCGCAGGAAGAGATCGATGCCCGCGCTGTCGCAGAAGGAGATCCCGGACAGGTCCAGGACGAGGCTGCGGTGCCCTGATGAGGCGAGAGCGGTGAGGCGGGGCTCCACCTGCCCCGCCGTGTGGAAGTCGAGCTCTCCGGCCAAGGTGACGCGCACGTCGCCGTCGCTCCTCACCGCGGTCTTCAGGTCGATCAAGGTGGTCGTCATGGAACCTCCACGCTGCCTGCGGCTCGGCGGTCGAGCCGCCCCTTTCCCCGTGCGGCACCAGCTCACCGCAGGCGGTCCGGCCCCGGGAAGGTCCACATGCCCCCCGCGCAGGGCCGAAGGTCCCTGCTCCCCGGGCGCCACTTCGCGCGCGAAAGGCGCCGGATGAGGGCCGATCGGCCCTGTCCGTTCGGCTCCTTCGGCAGGCAGGATGCGGGAGTTCGTGCTCCCGGGACGAACCCAGGCGAAGGAGTTGCGTCATGACCGACAGCGGTGCCCCCTCCCCCACCAGGACGCCGATCACGGTCTTCCTTCTCGACGACCACGAAGTCGTACGCCGCGGGGTGCACGACCTCCTGGACGCGGAGCCCGACCTGAACGTGATCGGTGAGGCGGGCACGGCGGAACAGGCCCTGATCCGCATCCCCGCGCTCCGCCCCCAGGTGGCGATCCTCGACGTACGGCTCCAGGACGGCGACGGCGTCAGCGTGTGCCGTGAGCTGCGCTCGCGGATGCCCGACCTGGCCTGTCTGATGCTCACCTCGTTCGACGACGAGGAAGCCCTGCTGGACGCCGTGATGGCGGGCGCCTCCGGGTACGTGCTGAAGCAGATCACCGGAACCGACCTGGTCACCGCCGTCCGTACGGTCGCGTCCGGCCAGTCCATGCTCGATCCCGGAGCCACGACCCGGCTGATGGCCCGTATGAGGGGTGACGTGCCCAAGGAGGAGCAGGTCCCGGGACTGCCCGGCTTCACCGACAGGGAGAAGGAGATCCTCGTCCTGGTCAGCGAGGGACTCACCAACCGGGAGATCGGCAAACGGATGTACCTCGCGGAGAAGACCGTCAAGAACATCATCTCGCGCCTGTTCACGAAGCTGGGTGTGGAGCGCCGCGTCCAAGCCGCCGTGATCGCCAGTCATACGCTGATCCCACCGAGCCAGCACCCCGTCCCCACCACGGAATAGCCGACGGCCGGACACGCCGTACGGTCGCGTGCCCGGCTCCCTCCGGCCCCGGGCCGGGGGTCAGGCGTGCGGGACCACGGCGACAGGACAGACCGCGTGGTGCAGGACGGCATGGGCCACGGACCCGATGTGCGCCCCTACCGTCGATTCGCGGACCCGGCGGCCGACGACGAGCAGCTGCGCGTCCGACGCCGCGGTCAGCAGCACGTGACCACCGCTGCCCTGTTCCACGTGCGCGATGACTTCGACCTCCGGGTACTTCAGCCGCCACGGCTCCAACGCCTGCTCCAGCGCGGCCCTCTCGTACGGCTCCAGGCCACCGAACTGGTCGGCGATCCACATCGACCCGGGGCTGTAGCCGTAGACCGGGGGCAGGCTCCAGGCGCGGACCGCACGCAGCGGTACCCTCCTCGCCACGGCAGCCTCGAAGGCGACGCGCAGCACCTCGGCGGACTCCTCCACGCCGCCCTGCTGCCCGACGACGACCTCGCCCTCCGCCGGCACGGCCACCGGCCTGCCGTCCGCGGAGCGCACGGAGACGACGGGGCACTCGGCGGCGGCGATCACCTGCCGCCCGTAGGAGCCCAGCAGGAACCCGACCAGGGCTCCGTGCCCGCGAGTGCCGATCACCAGCAACTCCGCGTCCTTGGCGGCCCGTAGGAGAGCCGGCACGGGTGCGTCGGAGAGCACTTCCGCGGTGAGGTCCAGCTCCGGGTACCGGTGCGTGAGCTCGTCCTCGACCTCGTTCAGGACGTCATCGGCGCGGTGGGCTTCGGTGTCGCGGTCCTGGGCGATCGGGCCGGCGAGCGGGCCGGCGAGCGGCTGCCACAGCCAGGCGTGGACCACGTGCAGGGGCACGTCACGCCGTACGGCCTCCCGTGCGGCCCAGTCCGCCGCGGCCCGGCTCTGAGGGGAGCCGTCCACTCCGACCACCAGGGTGCGCTTCACGAGTCTGTCCTCCGTACCGATGCCGGGGCATCGAGGTCGGTCGTCAGGGGAGCGGCGCCGGCCGGGGGGACCGGCGCCGCTGACCTCACTCTCCAGGCTGGGCGCCGTGGCACACAGGGGCCAACGGTCCCTCCCCCAGGGCCGGTCCTCCCCTCGCGGCGCCGACTCGGGGAGGGCAGTGTGGGGGCATCGGCTCAGTCGACGAACGTCCCGGACCGTCGCACTCAGGAGCGGGCATGACCGCGTACCCCATCTCGGAGCTCGACGCGCACTGGCGCGCCGCCAACTATCTGGCCGTCGGCCAGATCTACCTCATGGACAACCCCCTCCTCACCGAGCCGCTGAGGCCCGAGCACATCAAGCCGCGGCTGCTCGGGCACTGGGGCACCTCCCCCGGCCTGAACCTCGTCCACACCCACCTCAACCGCGTGATCAAGGACCGCTCGCTGAGCGCCCTGTGCGTCTGGGGCCCGGGCCACGGCGGTCCCGCCGTCCTCGCCAACTCCTGGCTGGAGGGCACGTACACCGAGACCTACCCGGACATCACGCGGGACGCGGTGGGCATGGGCGCGCTGTTCCGGCAGTTCTCCTTCCCCGGAGGCGTGCCGAGCCACGTGGCGCCCGAGACACCCGGCTCCATCCATGAAGGCGGCGAGCTCGGGTACTCCCTCGCCCACGCCTACGGAGCCGCCTTCGACCACCCCGGCCTGCTGGTCGCCTGCGTCATCGGGGACGGCGAGGCCGAGACGGGGCCGCTGGCGGCGTCCTGGCACTCGAACAAGTTCCTCGACCCGGTCCACGACGGCGCCGTCCTGCCGATCCTGCACCTGAACGGCTACAAGATCGCCAACCCGACGGTGCTGTCCCGGATCCCCGAGGACGAGCTCGACGGGCTGCTGCGCGGATACGGGCACGACCCGCTGTACGTGACCGGCAGCGACCCCGCCCAGGTGCATCACGCCATGGCCCGCGCCATGGACCACGCCCTGGACCGCATCGCGCTCATCCAGCGGGAAGCCCGGACAGCGGGCACCGGCGCGCAGCGCGAGCGCGCATGCTGGCCGGTGATCGTTCTGCGCACCCCCAAGGGCTGGACCGGCCCCGCGACCGTCGACGGCGACCCGGTCGAGGGCACGTGGCGGGCCCACCAGGTTCCACTCGCCGGGGTGCGCGAGAACCCCGCCCACCTCAGGCAGCTGGAGGACTGGCTGCGCTCGTACCGGCCGCAGGAGCTCTTCGACGCCGACGGATGCCCCACCGCGCAGGTCCTCGCCCGTGTCCCCGAGGGCGATCGCCGCCTGGGCGCAGTCCCGTACGCGAACGGCGGCCGGCTGCTGCGGCCGCTGCCGATGCCCCCGCTCGACGCGTACGCCGTCCCGGTCGACAAGCCGGGAGCCACCCTCCACGAACCGACCCGCGTCCTGGGGCGCTTCCTGACCCGGATCATGCACGACACCGCCGAGCGGCGGGACTTCAGGGTCGTCGGACCGGACGAGACCGCCTCCAACCGACTGGACGACCTGTACGACGCCACCGGCAAGGCCTGGCAGGCCATCACGGAGCCCACGGACCGGAACCTGTCGCGGGACGGCCGGGTCATGGAGATCCTGTCCGAACACGTCTGCCAGGGCTGGCTGGAGGGGTACCTCCTCACCGGCCGCCACGGCCTCTTCTCCACCTACGAAGCCTTCGCCCACATCGTCGACTCCATGGTCGCCCAGCACATCAAGTGGCTGAAGACCTCGCGCGAACTGTCCTGGCGGGCCCCTATCGCCTCCTTCAACTACCTGCTCACCTCGCACGTCTGGCGCCAGGACAACAACGGCTTCTCCCACCAGGACCCGGGATTCGTCGACCACGTCCTCAACAAGAGCCCCGAGGTCGTACGGGTCTACCTGCCGCCGGACGCCAACACCCTCCTCGCCGTGGCCGATCACGCGCTGCGCAGCCGCGACCAGGTCAACGTGATCGTCGCCGGGAAACAGCCCTCCTTCGACTGGCTTCCGCTGGACGAGGCCCGCACCCACGTGACGCGCGGCGCCGGCATCTGGGAGTGGGCGGGCACCGACCACGGCTCCCGCGAACCGGACGTCGTACTCGCCTGCGCCGGCGACGTGCCCACCATGGAAACGCTGGCCGCGGCGGCCCTGCTCCGCGAGCACCTTCCCTCACTGGCCGTCCGCGTCGTCAACGTCGTCGACATCGCCCGGCTCATGCCCCACGAGGAACACTCCCACGGCATGTCGGACACCGAGTACGACGCGCTCTTCACCACCGACCGGCCAGTGATCTTCGCCCATCACGGCTACCCCTGGCTCATCCACCGCCTCGCCTACCGCCGCACCGGCCACCCGAACCTGCACGTGCGCGGGTACAAGGAGTCCGGCACCACGACCACCCCCTTCGACATGGTCGTGCGCAACGACATGGACCGGTACCGGCTCGTGATGGACGTCATCGATCGCGTCCCGGGCCTCGCCGGCCGGGCCGAGGGGCTGCGCCAGGCCATGGCCGACCAGCGCATCCGCCACCACGACTGGATCCGCGAGCACGGCACCGACCTCCCGGAGGTCGCCGACTGGACCTGGCCGTACTGAGCCCCACGCCGGACCGCGGCGCCCTACGGCCTCGGCCGGAAGTCGACCGGCGCTGCGGCCGACGGCGCGAGCGGTCGTACAGGCCGACCAGTGACGAGCAGGTGCAGGTCCCGCTCGGCGCCCTGCCGCTGCGGCGGTGCCGCTGTGCCGGGCGGCGCGGCGACCGCACTGCCGGTTTCATCGCCACCGGACGAAGGGGACGCGGGCCAACCCGCTCAGGCGTGATGCCGACCGCGCCCGGACCCGTATGCATGCCGCCTTCGCGCTGACCTGCCTGCTGGCAGTCATCGCCGGTATCGCCCTCGGGCGGGCCGCTCGGATGGCATGGCACGCCTGCGTGTCGGTGCGTGCCGAGCCGGGTCGTCCCGTCAGGCGGCGACGAGCTCGGCGCTGATGTGGTGGGCCCACTTCTGGATCCGCTCGGGGTTGCGGTAGTCGCCGCCCTTGCCCTCGTGGAGCAGGGCCTTGGCGAGGAAGCCCGGGGTGCGGGCCGTGATGCTGCCGCCGAAGGTCATGTGCTCGCGCGCTCCGACCAGCTGCATCTCCCGCGCGACCGCGGAGACCGGGGGGATGTCGTGTTCCTCGGCCGAGCGGTCGAGCGGGCCGCTGCTGAACATCCACACCGGGCGGTGCCGCAGGGAGTCGGCATGGCGCTCGGCGCAGTGCTTGGCCTTGCTGCTCCAGTGGCCGGCGTAGAGGGAGCCGCCGAGGACGACGGCGTCGTAGGCGCGGACGTCGTGGACGTCGTCGGCGGGCAGCACGACGGCGTCGAGACCGTCCTCGCGGAGGGTCTTGCCGATCTGTTCGGCGATGCCTGCGGTGGCTCCGTGGTTGGTCCCGTAGGCGACCAGGACTCGCTTGGTGCTCATGGCGGGTGCTCCTCGGTTCCGTGGTGCGGGGCTGGTGCCACTGTCACGCGGTCGACGGCTGGTCCGCTTGGGCCGGACGGATCCCTACGGGGGCCGTTCGGCCCTCCCTGGAGCGGCGCTCCTCGGCGGCGGCGACGTGCTGCTTGACGGCCGCGAAGCTGTCGGGGGCGACGGAGATCGAGTCGATTGCGACGCGGACGAGGAAGGCGGCGTAGGCCGGGCCGTCGCCGGGCCGCTGTCCGCGCGGGCCCACCGGACGTCCCAGGGTCTGGACCCGCGGGAGGAGGATCCGGATGAGGTCGGTGACGGCCGGTGTGGGCGTCCTACTGGACGGTCTGGAGATGGTCAGCAGCGGCCAGGACCTCGCGGAGGAGGACATCCACGTGGTCGGTGGTGGTGAGGTGGTTGCAGACGCAGGCGCGCAGGATCGTTTGTCCGTCGTGGCTGACGGTGGCCAGATAGGCGTGGCCGCGGGCCTGGACGCGGGCGGCCACCGCCGTGTGCAGGTCCTCCTGCCCGGGTCGGCCCGGTTCCGGGCGGGCGGCCAGGCGGAAGCAGACCACCGGCAGCGGACCGCTGCTGCACAGTTCCAGCTGGGGGTGCTCCTGGACGCGGTGGCGCAGGTACCGGGCGAGGTCCTGGTAGTGCTGGAGGAGAGCGACCACGCCTGAGCGGCCGAGGTGACGCAGGGTGGCCCAGAGGGTGAGGGCGCGGGTGCCGGGGCGGGTGAGTTCGATGGTGTAGTCGGACATCCAGGGCCAGTCCTGGTCGCCTTCGAGATAGGAGGCGCGGAAGGTGAACGCGTCACGCAGCCGGGAGGGGTCCGTGACCAGGGCGGCTCCGCAGCCGACGGGCACGGACAGCGCCTTGTGCGGGTCGACGGTGAGGGAGTCGAGTCCGGCGACGCCCCGGTAGGAGGGGGCCAGCTCGGGGACCAGGGAACCGAGTCCGCCCCAGGCTCCGTCGCCGTGGTGCCACAGGCCCGCCCGCTGGCAGACCCGGGTGATCGCTTCGATCGGGTCGATGCCGCCGGTCGCGGTGGAGCCGAGGTTGGAGACGACGCAGAAGGGCAGCAGGCCGGCCCCGCGGTCGGCGTCGACCATGGTCCGCAGGGCGTCGACGTTCATGGACCGGTCCGGCGTGGTGGGTACGGCCCGCAGCCGCCAGGGCGGCAGGCCGATCACGGCTGCGGCCTTCGCGACCGACATGTGGGCCTGGTCGCTGTGGTAGGCGACGAGACGCGCGTGAGCCTGGTCGTACGCGGGGCCGTCGGTGGCGCCGTGCCGGCGCAGGAACCAGGTGCGGGCGGCGCCCAGGCAGAGCAGGTTGGCCATCGAACCGCCGCTGGTCAGCACTCCGCCCGCGGTCGGGGCCAAGCCGGCCAGGGAGGCCAGGTCGCGCAGGACTCCGCGTTCGAGGTCCATCAGGGCGTGCTCGCCCATGCCGCAGGTCGCGTTGACCGCGGTGGCCAGCAGTTCGGCGATCACCCCGGCCGGGGACGGCGGCGAGTTGATCCAGGCGAAGAAGGCGGGATGACCGTTGCCGGTCGGGTACGGGGCGACGGCCCGGTCCACGAACTCCAGCAGGACGCCGAGGTCCTGGCCGTCCTGCGGCAGCGACCCGGTGGCCATGGCCCGCCGATGCGTCGGCGGCATCGGCCGGGTCACCGGACGCTGCCCGATCCCCTGGAGATAGTCGGCAACCCACTCGGCGGCAGCCGCCAGTTCGTCCCTGAAGACCTTGGGGTGCACGGCCAGTGGCTCGGCGCCGCCACCGCCCTCCGCCCGGGCCGGGGCCAGGTGGGCCGGGTAGTCGATCTCTGGCAGTGCGGGCATGGGCTGGCTGCGCCTTCGCTCGGGGTGTCGGCCGGACGGCCGTGATCCAGAACGAGGGCTGCGTACGAAGGTAACGTCCGGACGTTCCCGGACCGTTGTCCAGCGAGGAGCTGGTCCTACGGTGGATCCGAGCGCACGCCTGCGCCCGGGTATGCGGCCTGCCGTGGCCCATCGCCCGTAACCCAGGGTGCCCGGGGCGGCGGGATCACTCGACGGGGATGTCCGCCCGGACGATGGTGATCGGGCACGGCGCGTGGAGCACCGCCTGCTGGCTCACCGAACCGAGCAGGGCCCGCCTGAAGCCGCCTCGGCCGCGGCTGCCCACGACCAGCATGTCCGCACCCTCTGCCGCGTCCACCAGGACGTCGACCGGATTGCCGCGCACCAGGCGCTGGTGCACGCTGGCGGCGCCGTCCTCACCGAGAACCGTGCGGACCTCCTCGACCAGACCTCGCTCGGCCTCCTCCTCGTCGAAGGTGGCGTCGACCGCCGGAGCGGACCACGACGCGGCACCGGGCAGGTCCCACGCCGCGACCGCCTCCACTCGGCCGCCCACCAGCCCTGCGTACCGGACCGCCCAGCGCAGCGCGGCCTGGGACGAGGGCGATCCGTCGACACCGACCACGATCCGCGGAGCCTCCTGCTGCCTGTCCATCCCGTTCACCCTTCCAACGGCTATACATCCACAGTGTGCGCATCGGGAGCGCACCGCCACGCGGGCATGCGGTGGTTGCCGTGTCAGCTGTTGGGCAGCCGGAACCAACGCTCCTGACCTGCGGAAATGTATTCGCACCGGTCGCCGGGCAGGACCAGGGGCACCGGACCCAGGAGCGACGGGGGGACGCTGATGCCGAGCCGGCCGGGCCGGAACCGGATACGGATGTCCCGGTGCCCCAGGTAGGAGATCGAGAACGAGGAACCGGGCACTTCGGAGAGGGGCACCGGGTCGATGTGCAGGCCGTCACCGTGGGGCTCGAGTCCGACGATGCCGCGCTCGACGAGGTCGAGGGTGCCGCCCATGGCACCGAGGTGGATCCCTTCACCGGTGGTGCCGCCCTGGACGTCGGTGATGTCACTGAGCAGGGCTTCCTGGCAGTAGCGCCAGGCGTCCGGGCCCTGCTCCCGGGCGAGGACCCAGCCGTGGACGAGGCTGCTGAGCGTGGAGCCGTGGCAGGTGCGCCGCAGGTAGTAGTCCACCGTCCTGCGCCAGAGGCCGTCGTCGAGGCGATGCCCGAGCCGAAGGAAGAGCTGTTCGAGCTCTGCCGGGCGGAAGAGGTAGCCGAGCATGAGGGTGTCGGCCTGCTTGGACGCCTGGTAGCGGTTGGGCGTGTCGCCCTCGGCTTCCAGGATGCGGTCCAGGCGGCGGATGTCGCGGTAGCGGGCGCGGTAGCCGTCCCAGTCGAGCTCGGCGAGATCCCCGTACCCGTGGAACTGGCTGATCACATCGCGATGGAACGGCACGTACAGGCGGTGCGAGACGTCCTCCCAGGCGCGGAGGTCGTCGGGGCCGATGCCCAGTCGCGTGAGGAGCTCGGCGCGTCGGGCGGCCGGGAGTTCTCCGTACAGGTCGAGGGCGCGGGCCAGTACCCAGGCGGCGGTGACGTTGGTGTAGGCGTTGTCGTCGATGCCGGGAGCGGCGGCGTCCGGGTAGGCATCGTGGTACTCGTCCGGTCCGACGACGCCGCGGATCCGGTAGCGGTCGAGGCCGGCGTCCCACTTCGCCGCGTCGGCCCAGAAGTGGGCGATGTGCAGGAGGAGTTCGGCGCCGGGGCCGTGCATGAAGCCGGCGTCGCCGGTGGCTTGCCCGTACTGCCACACGTTCCAGGCGATGGCCGACCCCACGTGGTGCTGGAGATGGGAGTGGTCCGGCAGCCAGCGGCCGGAGCGCGGGTTGAGGTGCAGCCGTTGCGTCTCCTCGGTTCCGGAACTGCCGCTCTGCCAGGGAAACATCGCTCCCTTCGCCCCAGCCCGGCGGGCGGCCTCGCGGGCCGCGGGGAGCCGCCGGTGCCGGTACATCAACAGGCCGCGAGCGGTCTCGGGGAAGTGAAGCGCGAGGTAGGGCAGGACGAACAGCTCGTCCCAGAAGACGTGCCCCCGGTACGCCTCCCCGTGAAGGCCGCGGGCGGGGACGCCGGCGTCGAGCTCCGCGGTGTGCGGCGAGAGGGTCTGCAGCACGTGAAAGGCGTGCAGCCGCAGAACCTTGCCCGTCTCACCGGTGACCTTCAACTCCCCGTCGTTCCAGAGGCGTTGCCAGGAGGCGCGGTGGGAGGCGAGCAGGGAGGGGAAGTCCGGGGCATGTGTGGCGCAGTCGATGCTCCGCCGCAACGGATCGACCGAGGGACGGTCGAGCGAGGTGCACAGGGCTACGGTCTTCACGACGACGACCGGGGCGCCCCGCTTGATCGGCAGGACGCATGTCTGTGTGGCGCTGGTGGCCGTGCACGCCCTGCCCACCGGCGCCAGAGGACGTGCTGACGTCCGGACCGCGAGCCCGATCCGTACCCGGGTGGCGCTGGTGGCGCAGGAGAGCCAGGCGGTACCCTCCCCCTCCACTCCGGCCCGGTGCTCGACGAGATGCCGCCCGGCCAGGGCGCGGTAGCGGTCGACTCCGGCGTTGGTGACGTCTCCGTCGAGCACGGACTCGATCTCGATCCCGCCGCGCCAGCCGTACGCCCTGAACACCGTGTTCTGCGCGGCCAGGGTCGGGTCGCCCATGTGGACGAGGCGAGTGTGGGTAACGCCCAAGCGGCGGCCTTCGGTGTCATGGAAGAGCATGCGGCGGGTGAGCGTTCCCGCGCGCAGGTCCAGCGACACGCGGCTGTGGCGCAGGGCCGGGTGGTCGGGGGTGAGCCAGTCGCCGGGCGGTGCGCCCTCGGGCAGGCAGCGGTACCGCAGGGCGGTCCAGTCCGGCAGCCGGACCAGGTCCTCGTTGGAGACCGTTCGTCCGCCGATGGTGGAGGCGAGCCGGTTGTAGCAGCCGGCGAGGTAGGTGCCCGGGTAGTGGATGCCGTCGGCGATGCTCTCCGGGGCTGAACCACGGGTGGCGAAGCGGCCGTTGCCCAGGGTGCACAGGGACTCGACCAGCCGCTCGGTCTTGGGGTCGTAACGGGGGTACTCCCAGCCCCAGGCGGTGGTCATGTGCGGTCGCGTTCGAGTGCGGCGGGCAGTCCGCCGAGGTCGGGGAGGACGAGGTGAGCGCCATGAGCGCGCAGGGCGTCCGTCATGTGCGGGTCGCCTTCGCGGTTGAGGCCCACCACCAGGCGGAGAAGGCCCCGGTGTCCGGCCTCGACGCCGGCGAGTGCGTCCTCCACCACGGCGGTGTGCGCGGGGGTCGCGCCGAGGCGGCCGGCGGCTTCGAGGAAGAGGGCGGGGTCGGGTTTGCCCGGCAGGGCGAGTGCGGCCGCGTCCTGGCCGTCCACCAGGGCGTCGAAGTAGCCGATGAGCCCTGCGGATTCCAGGAGGGAACGGGCGTGCCGGGAGGCCGAGACGGCTGCGCACCGGATCGTCCTCTCCCGCAGTTCCCGGAGTGCGGGCCGTACGTCGTCGAAGGTACGGACGCCGTCGGTCCGCAGCATTGCGGAGAAGACCTCCTCCTTGCGTGCGGCGACCGCGTGAACGGTGGCGCAGCCGGGCGGATCCTCGGGCGTCCCGGGTGGGAGGTCGATCTGTCGGGCAGTGAGGAAGGCGCGTACGCCGTCGAGGCGGGAGCGGCCGTCGACCAGGTCCCGGTACTCGCGGACGGCGTCGAACGGGCGCGCTCGTGCACCGGCGTGCGAGGGCTGCCACTCGGGCAGGCAGCCGTCGAAGGTCTCCTTCCAGGCGGCCGCGTGGCGGTCCGCCGTGGCGAGGAGCACTCCGTCGGTGTCGAAGACGACCGCGCGTAGGTCGTTCATGAGGCGTGCACCACGCGACGGCCGGTGATGCGGGCGGAGGTGCGCTTCATCCGGTGGGCGCGCTGGCCGCCGGCCCAGGGCTGGGAGCGGGCCGCGGTGCTGAGGTGGTGCATCTCGTCCGGGTCTGCGACGGCTGCCAGTTCGCCCACCGCCAGCACGCTCCAACCCGTGGCGGTCACGTCGTCGACGTTGTCGATCTCGACGCCCACGCCGTGCGTGTTCAGCGGCTGCCGGCATTCGGTCTCGTCCAGCGGTACGAGCGCACTGTCGCGCCGGGCGGTGGACCGGCCCGCGACGCGAGGGGCGCTGGCTCCGGTCAGGGCGTCGACGGTGAGGCCGAGGGCTTCGCGGCGGGCCGCCAGGCGGCGGCCCAGGTCGGTGTGTCCGGCCATCTCGCCGGACCGCTGCGGGTGGGTACTCGGCATGCCCTTCACGGCAATCACTGCTCCTGGGGCGGTACGGCGACCGCGTCGTGCTGCGGTCCGCCGAGCACGACCTTGAGGGCGCCGGTTTCGCCGGCGCGGGAGAAGACGTCGTACGCCTCTTCCATCTGGTTCAGCTCGAAGCGGTGGGTGACCATCGCGGCCCCGGGCAGGCGGCCGGCGGCCATCATGCGCAGCAGCATGGGGGTGGAGTGGGTGTCGACGAGCCCGGTGGTGATGGTGACGTCCTTGATCCAGAGGTCTTCGAGGTGGAGGACGGCGGGCTTTCCGTGGACACCGATGTTGGCGACCCGGCCGCCGGGCCGGACCATGCGGGTGCACATCTCGAACGACTCGGGCACGCCGACGGCCTCGATGACCGCGTCCGCCCCGAGCCCGTCGGTGAGGTCCTCCACCAGCCGCTCGGGCTCCTCGTCCGCACGCGCGGTGGCGTCGGCGCCGAGGTCGCGCGCGGCAGCGAGCCGGGACGCGTCGAGGTCGACGGCGATGATCCGCCCGGGGCTGTAGAGCTGCGCCGTGGCGATGGCGGCCAGTCCGATGGGTCCGGCGCCGACCACGACGACGGTGTCGCCCGGGCGCACGTTGCCGTTGAGCACGCCGACCTCGTACGCGGTCGGGAAGATGTCGGCGAGCAGTACGGCGTCGTGGCTGGCCAGGGCGCTGGGCAGCGGGTGGACGGAGAGGTCGGCGAAGGGGACGCGGACGTATTCGGCCTGGGTGCCGTCGATGGTGTGGCCCAGGACCCAGCCACCGCCCCCGCGACACTGTCCGTAGTGGCCCTCGCGGCAGAAGCGGCACCGGCCGCAGGCGGAGATGCAGGAGATCAGGACGCGGTCGCCGGGGCGGACGCTGCGGACGTCGCCGCCGGTCTCCACGACGGTGCCGACGGCCTCGTGGCCCAGGATCCGTCCGGGGGTCACTTCGGGGACGTCGCCCTTGATGATGTGCAGGTCGGTTCCGCAGAGGGTGACGGCGTCGACCCGGACGATCGCGTCGGCGGCGTCCTTGATCGAAGGGTCCGGAACGTCCTGCCAGGAGGTCTGTCCAGACCCGTGGAAGACGAGTGCCTTCATGGCGCGGCCTTCTCTCTGTGCGCTGTGCGGAAGGGGGTCACCGCCAGGCTGTGCCTTTGCCCCTCTGTCCCGCTTGGGCCGGTCGGCCCCTACCGAGGACCGGTAGGGCCCCAGCGGGCAGGGCGTTCCGGTGCGACGGTGGAGACCGGCATCCGTTCCGAAAGGAGGGCTGCTGCCATGTCCCAGTCAGCCCCGACCCCGTCTCCTGCTTCCGCCCGCCCGGCCCTGCTCCGCTTCCTCGGCGGGGTGCGGACGGTCACCGGCAGTAAGTTCCTGGTCGAGAGCGACCACGCCCGGATCCTCGTCGACTGCGGACTCTTCCAGGGTGTCGCGGACCTACGGCGCCGCAACTGGGACAAGCTGCCCTGCGACGCCTCCGACATCCACGCCGTCGTCGTGACCCACGCCCACCTGGACCACTGCGGGTACCTGCCCAGACTGGTCCGGCACGGATTCCGCGGCCCGATCCTGACCAGCGCCACCACGGCCCGTCTCGCCGAGATCGTGCTCCGTGACAGCGCCCGCCTCCAGATGGAAGCCGCCGAGCACGCCAACCAGCACGGCTGGTCCAAGCATCGGCCTGCCAAGCCGCTCTACGACGATGACGACGTCGACCACACGATCAAGTACTTCGACCCGGTTCCGGTGGGCAGTGAGGTCGAGATCATGGCCGGCACGAAGCTGATGCTGCACCACGGGGGGCACATCCTCGGCTCCGCCTGGGCGCACCTGACCCTGGAGGACGGCCATACCCTCGCCGTCAGCGGTGACCTCGGCCGCCCCGGCCACCCGCTCCTCCTGCCGCCCGAGCCGTTCTCCGGCGCCGATGTCCTGCTGATGGAGTCGACGTACGGCAACCGCCGCCACGACCACGAGAGCGCACGCCGGGAATTCGCGTCGGTGATCACGCGGACGTTGTCCCGTGGCGGGACCGTCGTCATCCCGGCCTTCGCGATCGACCGCACCGAGGTCGTCCTGCACGAGCTGGCCACCCTGCGCAGCGACGGTACGCTTCCCCGCCACGTACCCGTCTACGTCGACAGCCCCATGGCCCTGGCCGCACTGGACGTCTACCGCGACGCCGTCCGGGCCCACTCTCCCGAGCTGCGCCCCGAGATCCTCGCCCAGGGCGAGGCGGCGATCAGCCCGGAGCCCTTCCTGGCCGCCCGGACCGTCCAGGAGTCGATCGACATCAACAATTCCACCGGACCGGCGGTCATCGTCTCCTCCGCCGGCATGGCCACCGGTGGTCGCGTCCTGCACCACCTCCACCGGATCCTGCCCGACCCCCGCAGCGCCGTGGTGATCGTCGGCTTCGCCGCGGCCGGCACCCGCGCCCGCGACCTCGTGGACGGCGCCCGCACGATCAAGATGTTCGGCGAGTACGTCCCCGTACGCGCCGAGGTCGCCGATGTCCCGCACTTCTCCGCGCACGCCGACGCCGGCCAGATCATCGACTGGCTGCGCGCCGCCCCGCCGCCGCACACCACCTACCTCGTCCACGGCGAGGAGACCGCCTCCGAGACCCTGCGGGACCGGATCGACCACGAGCTGGGCTGGACGGCCGTAGTACCCAAGTCCGGGGAGGCCGTCCTGGTCCGCTGACCGGGGCCGGACGGTCCCGGCGGTGTGCACCGCGCGGCCCTCCCGGGGCCCATGGCCGACGGAGCAGGGTGAGGCCAAAGGGTGGGAGGCACTCCATGAGCACCCTGCACAGCTTCCTCGAAGCGATGGCGCCAGAAGCCCGCGAGGCCCTGCTCGCCCACTCCCACCGGGTCACCTTCCCGGCCGGCACCCCGCCCGCATCGACCACGAGGAGCCGTACTACGCGAACACCGCGGCCAAGGAACTGAGTCGGTACGGCTTCACCGTCGAGATCGAGTCGGCCCTCCACGACGACATGGCCCACGCGTTCCTGGCCGCACTCCACCGACGACCAGTGGATCTTCTACGGAGGCGACGACCCCAACCGGCATGCCCGGGCCATGTCGCAGCCGCCTTACGGTCACCCGGCAGGGGTGGACGTGCACTGGGGGTGGTTGATGCAGCTGAGATCGGCGCCTTCGAGGTTGGCGCCGGTGAGGTCGGCCTCGGCGAGGTCGGCGTCTTGGAGCTTGGCGCGCATCAGGTTGGCGCTGGAGAAGACCGTGTGACGGGCCTTGGCACTGGAGAGGTCGGCGCCTTCGAGGTTGGCGCTCTGGGCGTCGGCGTTGTCGAGGTTGGCACTGAAGAGGAGGACGCCCGTCGCCTTCACGCCTTTGAGCTTGGCGTCCGCGAGGTTCGCCTCGGTGAGGTTCGTGTCGGTGAGCGTGGCGTCGGTGAGGTCCGCGGCAGAGAGGTCGGCCCCAAGGAGGTTCGCCCCGGCGAGGTCGGCCTCGGTGAGGTCGGGCTTGATGCTGGGGTTGTCCGTACGCCACTGGTTCCACTCCGCCACGCTCCTTTTGAGGAGCGCGACTTGGTCGGCATCGGCCCGCTGAGAGGCGACGGCCATGCTGAGGGTGGGGGTGGCGTAGGCCGCAGGGACGGCCAGCGCGCAACCGGAGAGGACGAGGACGGCGATGAGGGTACGGCGGACGGCGGTGTTCGTTCGCATCCTGAAGTCTTTTCGCTTGGGCGAGGTTCCCGTCGGATGACGTGAGCAACCCCAGGCCTCCCCCTCCGTAAGGGCCCCTCTCACCTTTGAGCGAGGGGAGGCACTCTTTTGGCCGCGCGTCCCCGGGGCTCTCCACCCTGGCATCGACGCCCTACGCCACTCAGCGTCACCGCCGGAGGGGAGGCAGGGCCGTCCGTTCTACAGACCCGCCACCGGTGCGGGGTCCAGGAGGGTGCGCAGGTCGACGATCCTGTAGCCGCGGGAGCGGACCTCGTCGATGATCTGCGGCAGTGCCTGAGCGTCAAGGACCGCGCCCTGGCCGTCGAGGGAGCCGACGTGCATCTGGACGATCTCGCCCGGCCGCAGGGCGTTCAGGGCCCGCAGGACGGCCCTCTGCACCGTCATCCCCCTCGCGGTGCCCTTGTACCCGTTGGTATCGGTGGTCCATTCGATGTCGGCGTATCCCAGCCGGTTGACCTCCGCGATCTCGGCCCGCGAGGTGGCGCCGTACGGGAAGCGGAAGAACGGCAACGGCTCGGTTCCGGTGGCCCGGCGGATGGCCCGGTCGGCGAGGATGACCTCCCGGGCCCGCTCGGCGCCGGTCAGCTCGCCGAAGCGCGGGTGACTGTGGGAGTGGTTGCCCACCCCGTACCCGGAATCGGTGATCGCCCGGGCCGCGGCCGGATGGCGTTCGGCGAAGTGCCCGGTGAGGAAGAAGGTGGCCGGAGCCCGCCGTTGACGCAGCACGGTGAGCACCGTGTCGAGGCCGTCCTCGTTCCAGGCGGCGTTGAAGGTCAGCGCGACCACCTTCCCGGTCGTCGGGATCTTCCGGACCGCGCTCCCGTACAACCGTTCCACCGGCGCGGACGCGGCGCCCTGTCCGGCGGCGGACGCCCCCGCCCCGGCCAGCAGCACCACGGCGGCGGCCACCGCGGCAGCCACGGCGGACAGGTACCTGCCGACGACCGACCGTACGGGCCCTGGCCATGCGAGGGGAGCCCGGATCGGCGCGGGCGGGGTGGCGGGCCTCGGGGCTTCGGTCACGGTCTGATGTCCCAGGAGGTCGGAGCGGCGGGGGCGGGGGCGGGGGTGGTGAAGCGGTACCCCGCGCCGAGCAGGTGCGGCAGGTAGGTGCGCAGGGCCGTGACCGTCTGAGTACGGTCGGCCCGGCCTTGGTGTTCGGGGACGGCGGATCGGCTGAGGAAGCCGTCGTGGTGCAGGACGATCGCCCCGCCGTGGGCGCGTTCCACGACGGTGTCGGAGATCCTGTCGGCGCCCGGGTTGAGCCAGTCCCCGGTGTCCAGCGACCAGGAGACGGGCTGGAGATGGAGTGTGGCGCACACCGTCAGGGCAGCGCGCGTGAACCGGCCGCCAGGGGCGCGGAAGAGACCCGGGGGACGCCCGCCGCTGAGGCGGCCGAGGATGGCCTGGGTGCTTTCGATCTCGTCCCGTACCTGTACGTCGGTCAGGTGGCGGAGGGTCGGGTGGGACCAGGTGTGGTTGCCCAGGACGTGCCCTTCGTCGACGACCTGGCGCACGGTTTCGGGGTACTTCGCCGCGTTGGCTCCGAGCATGAAGAACGTCGCCCTCATCCGGTACTGGCGCAGGACGGCCAGCACCTGGGGGGTGTAGATCGGGCTGGGGCCGTCGTCGAAGGTGAGGGCCAAGGCCATCGGTCCGCCTTCCACCCGCTTCTCGGGCACCGGCAGTTCCGTGGCCGAGGCGGGCCACTGCGGGCTCGCCAGCGCCAGCACCGAGGGGCCCGCGGCGGTGAGGAGGCGGCGCCTGGAGAAGACGGCCCGGGCGCCGGTCGTCACCGCGACCCGGCCGGGGTCCGGACGCGGGTGGGGTAGTGGTCGGCCACCACGCGAGTCATCGCCCCGATCGGGTCGGCGGCCACTTCCCTCGCCGCGAAGTAGATGTTGCCGCGCACCTCGGGGAAACGTCGGGCCAGGGTGAGGTGGCGGGAGAGCTCGGCGGGATCGTGCCAGGACTTGCCCTGGGCCGGGTTGCCCGCCTTGTACAGGGCTTCGCCGACGTACAGGTGGGTATCGGTGCCCCGTACGGTCTCGGCCCACCAGGCCACGAGTTCGGCGTAGTCGGCGTTGTCGTTGCCGATGTGCCAGTAGATCATCGGGGCGATGTAGTCGAGCCAGCCCTCGCGCACCCAAGTGCGCGTGTCGGCGTAGATGTCGTCGTAGGACTGGGCGGCGCCCCGGGTGGCGGACCCCTGGGGGTCGGTGGTGTCGTTGCGCCAGACCGCGAACGGGCTGATGCCGAAGCGCACCTGGCGGGGCGACGCACCACCCCGGGCCGGGGAGCGGTTCACTTCCCTGATGCGCCGTGCGGTTCCGCGCACCAGCTGGTTGATGTTGTCCCGCCGCCAGGCGGACCGGTCGGGAAAGCCCGCGCCGTACCGACGGAACGCCTCGTCGTCGTCGAACGCCCGGCCGCGGGTCGGGTACGGGTAGAAGTAGTCGTCGAAGTGGAGGCCGTCCACGTCGTACCTGCTGACGGCATCGAGCATCGCCTCCTGGACGAACGCGCGCACCTCGGGCAGACCCGGGTTGTAGCACAGCAACTTGCCGTACGTCACGACCCATTCGGGGTGCAGGCGGGCCGGATGGGTGGGCGCCAAGAGGGCCGGGTCCGCGTGCGTGGCGATGCGGAAGGGGTTGGCCCAGGCGTGGAGTTCCAGCCCGCGCAGATGCGCTTCCCGTACGGCGAACTCCAGCGGGTCCCAGCCCGGATCGCGGCCCTGGACTCCGGTCAGGTACTGCGACCACGGCTCGTACGGTGACGGCCACAGGGCGTCCGCCAACGCTCTGACCTGAAGGATCACCGCGTTCAGCCGGCGTTCGGCGGCGACGTCGAGCAGGCGGAGCAGGTCCGCCCGCTGCTCCTGCGGTGATGTGTTCGCGGCGGGCCAGTCGCGGTTGAACGCCGTGGTCAGCCACATCCCGCGGAACTGCCTGCGCCCGGTGTCCGCCGTTGCCCCCGTGGGTCCTGGCGCCCGGGGCGCCGGGTCGTTCTCGGCCGCGTACGAGGTGGAGCGACCGCTGGTGACGGGGCCGAACGCCGCTGCCGCGGCAACGGCCGCTCCGACGGTCAGGACCCTGCGGGAGATGGTGCCCATGCTGCTCGATTCCGGGGTGGGGGGGCGGAGGTGGTGGGGCCGGGTCTGGTGGTCGGCGGCGGATCGCGTGGGATCGTCAGGGCGCGGCGAACAGGTCGAGCGGAGTGGTGAAGCGGTATCCGCACCGGTCGATGGCGTCGATGAGACCGGGCAGCGCGGTGGCGTCGACGCCGGAACGGTCCTCGGGAGCCGCGCCGCAGCGGCCCATCCGGACGATCGCCCCCGGACGCAGGGCCCGCAGGGTGCGGTCGATGACCGTCGCCGTGCTCGCGCCCGCGTCCGTACCCCGCCAGCCCTCGGTGTCCACGGTCCAGCGGACGGGAACGTAACCCGCGAGGTTGACCTCGGTGACGCACCGAAGGTCGCCCCTGCCGAAGGGGAAGCGGAACAGCGGCTCGGACGGTCTGCCGGTGACCGCCTCGATCGCTTCCGCCGCCGACTGGAGGTCGTCGGCGCGCTCCTGAGGCGAGACGGCCGGGAAGTCGCGCTGGTGCATGGAGTGGTTGCCCACCGGGTGGTGGTCGGCGATGTCCCGGGCCAGTGCGGCGTGGGCGAGGACGAACTCCCCCGTCAGGAAGAACGTCGCCGGCACTTGCCGTGCCCGCAGCACGTCCAGGACCGCCTCGGCGCCGTCAGGTCCGGCGGCGCAGTCGAAGGTCAGCGCCACCTTCCGCTCGCCGCCGGGAAGCACCCCGAAGTCCCGCCCGGCGAGCGCACCGGTGACCGGCGGTCGCCAGGGGAAGTCGAGTCCCCAAGCAGGCGCGGGGCCGGGCGGATCGGCGTGCACCACATCAAGAGGGCTCAGGCCGAGCACCGAACCTCCAGTGAGGGCACCTGACCACGACGGGCTGATCCATCCGTGTGACTACCGTGGCCCGGGGTGGCAACTGCCGGGCGAAGGCGCACTACGTTCAAGGTCAACCGCACGCGACAGGCCCGAGGCCAGGAGTGAACAGGCATGGTTTTCCGATCAGTTGACAACCAGTGGGGCGAACAGCCGCGAAGGCGGCAGGTGTTGTCGGGTCTGGCGAGCGCCGCACTCGGTGCGACCGCTCTCGGCATCGCGAGCGGGAGCGTGGCGCACGCCGACGCGCCGCTCACACGGGCGCGCGGCGGGGCACCGCGTCCGCCGGTGACCGGCGCTCTCGCGGGCCGGCGTTTCCTGTCGTTGCCCATCACCGAACAGGAGGTGGCACTGACCTTCGACTGTGGGGCGGGACCGGACGGCGCCGAGCAGATCCTTCGGACCCTGTACGCCCGTCGGGTGCCCGCGACGTTCTTCATGACCGGGCGCTTCGCCGCGGACCATCCCGCTCTGGCCCGGTACATCGGGAACCGCTACCCGGTGGGCAACCACTCCATGACGCACCCGGCGTTCCCCCACATCACCCCCGAGCGGCGCGCCGAGGAGGTCCGGTCGGCGGCCGACGCGATCGAGACGGCCATCGGCAGGCCGTCCGAGGCCTTGTTCCGCTTCCCCTTCGGACGCTCCACCCCGCAGTGCGTCGAAGAGGTCAACGCCGCCGGATACCTCCCCGTCCACTGGGCGGTGGACACCCGGGGCTGGAAGGGGAGGGTGGGCGGGGCGAGCACGGCCTCGGTCATCGACCGGACCCTGCACGCCCTGCACCCGGGGGCGATCGTGCTGATGCACCTGGGAGCCACCGAGGAGGACCGGTCCGCCGTCGACGCCGCCGCGCTGCCCGACCTGATCGATGCCCTCAAGAGCCGCCAGTACGGCTTCACCACCCTCCGCGGCCTGCTCACCGCCGGCTGATCAGCCTGGCGGTGAACCGACACCCTCCGTGCCGAGTCGTTGCTAGGGGATGCGGAGGGTCTGGGTCCCCGTGAGGGTGGTTTCCGCACCCGGCGCGAGGGTCGTCGGAGTGTTGACGATCGCGCAGTTCTCACGCGGGAAGATCCGGGCGGGCGTGTCGGTGTTGTTGACGACCTTCAGGTCGCCGGAGCCGATCTTGTCGCGGTGGTAGCAGCCGACCGGGTCCGCGTAGTCGACGGAGCCGATGGTGAGGGTGCCGGTGGGCGGGACCATGACGGCCTTGTCCGCGCTGACGTACGCCTCCGCACCTACCGCGACGCTGGAGAAGGTGCCCCCTCCCTGATCACCGCACCCGAACTCTTCCCAGATGGTGACGGCCTTGCCGGTGTTGTTCTTGACCAGCACGTCATCCGGCGTCTCTTCCTCGTTGCCGGTGGAGAGGTTGAAGCAGCCGACCGGGTTGGAGTGTTCGACCTCGCCGAGGGTGAGGGTGCCGGTAGAAGCCATGGCCGAACCGGGGACCGAGACCGTGAGCAGGGCGGCGGTGGCGAGGGCGCCCAGGGTGGTGAGCATGCGGGATCGCATGGTGACTCCAATGTGGTGATACCGCCGATGGCGGTGAAGGGGTATGTGTGCGTCGCGCCGTTGAAGGCGACGGCGGGGCATGTGCCGGTGTTGCAGGTGCCGTAGGGGTGGAGGAGGGCCGCGCCAGGCGGGCGGGCCGACTTCCGGGGGGGGGCTTCCTGCGGTCCCGGCGGGCGGGGGGCGATCACGGGGTCTGGGTGATCATTGAGCGGCCGCGGTACCGGCGCCGAAGGGACTGCGCGTCGCATGCGGGAGGCACCGACGCTCAGCGCGAACGGGGCGGTCAGCGGCTGAACAGGATCGATACTGCCAAGGGTCCCGGCCCTGCCGCGACCGCGGCCCGGGGCATTCACACGAATGCCCCAGACGTAACGATTCCTCGGATTTCCGTCGCCCACGGAACCTCCTGGCCCGACGCTGGGCGGGCGCTCGCTGGCGTCGGTACGGGCCGGGATCCCGCGGACCGGTTCGCCGGCGAGGTTCGCGGCCCCGGCCGATTCGCGGCAGCTCCCGGACACGAGGTCCGTCTTCTGCTCACCCTCATGCGCGGCGCGGGCGGTGACCAGGGCAGCGCCCGGGGCCGCCGGCCGGCCCGGGGCGCCTTGATCTCGACCGCGTCCGAGCCGCGCGCAGAGGCACGCGTGCTCCGCGCGGCGGTCGTCCGGGGTGAAGGTGACGGCGGGCCCTCGGGGGCGGCCGTGCCGTGCGCATGAGGTCGACTGTCCCGCCGCACGCGCGTAGCCGCCCCCGCGGCTGGGCCCCGCGGCCCGGGCACTACGGCACCGGCCCGCCGTAAGCACTGGCGGAGATCGCGAAAGGGTTTCCGGCAAAGGCAGTTGTGGCCCAGGAGCCCCTGAAGGGGTCCGACCCATGGCCACCCGACGCCGACCAGAGCACGGCAGCTGGCGCCGCGCTGGCCGGGCGCCTCATGGTGCTCCGCGCACCTCGTTCGCTGCCGGTCACGGCCATTGCCGCCGCCTGACCCGCCCCGACCGCCCTGGTCCCCGTCTGGTCCCAAAAACGATCAAGGGGCCGTTTCAGATTGCTCTGAAACGGCCCCTGACCTGCGACTTCGAAAAGTCGGGACGACAGGATTTGAACCTGCGACCCCTTGACCCCCAGTCAAGTGCGCTACCAAGCTGCGCCACGTCCCGCTACTCGCTGACCTGCGACTTTCGCCGCAACCGCTCGTGCACGAGAACGATACCGCACTTCGGGTGGTGGTCGCGCGCACCTTTCGGCGACGGGTCCCGGCCTCGCCGGAGAGGGCGGGGTTGACCTCAAGCGCGGTTGAGGTTGCACGATCCGTGTATGACACAAACGACCGCGGACACAGGGTTCCGCTTCCAGGATCTGGACCGGCTCATGGGGCTCATGACCGGGGACGAGAAGCACGGGCCGGCCGCCACCTCCACGCTGGACGTGCTGTGGGTGCTCTACGACCGGGTGCTCCGCGTGGACCCGGCACGCGCCGCGGACCGGGACCGGGACCGGTTCCTGCTGTCCAAGGGGCACGGGCCGATGGCCTACTACGCCGTACTCGCCGCCAAGGGGTTCTTCCCCGTCGAGTGGCTCCCCGGCTTCGGCGGGTACGCGTCCCCGCTCGGGCACCACCCGGACCGCACCCTCGTCCCCGGCGTGGAGATCGGCAGCGGCTCCCTCGGCCACGGGCTGCCCCTCGCCGTGGGCAGCGCGCTCGGGCTGCGGGCCCAGGGGCTGGCCGATCCCGCGGTGTGGGTGCTGATCGGTGACGCCGAGCTGGACGAGGGCAGCAACCACGAGGCCATCGCCTACGCCGGCCCGGCCGGCCTGGACCGGCTGCACACCGTGGTGATCGACAACGACTCCGCCACCCACGGCTGGCCGGGCGGCATCGCGTCCCGGTTCGAGACGGCCGGGTGGTCGGCCGTCACGGTGGACGGGCGGGACCACGAGGCACTGCACGCCGCTTTCACCGCTCCGCATCCCGGGCGGCCGCACGCCGTGGTCGCCCGCGTCGAAACGAAGGGCTGAGGAATCCATGGACATCGTGGCGGGCAACTCCATGCGGGAGCGCTTCGTCTCCTTCACCACGCGCCGGCTCGACGAGGACCCGCGGCTGGCCGTGGTGCTCGCGGAGATCACCATGGACGGGTTCCGCCCCGCCCGCTCGCGGCACCCGGACCGGGTGATCAACGTCGGGATCCGCGAGCAGCTGCTCGTGGGCGTCGGCGGCGGGCTGGCGCTGACGGGCCTGCGACCGGTGGTGCACACCTTCGCGAGTTTCCTCGTCGAGCGACCGTTCGAGCAGATCAAGCTGGACTTCGGGCACCAGGGGACGGGCGGGGTCCTGGTCAGCGCGAGCGCGTCGTACGACTGGCCCGCCGGCGGATTCACGCACATGGCGCCCGGGGACGTGGCCCTGCTCGACACCCTGGACGGCTGGACCGTCCACGTCCCCGGGCATCCGGACGAGGCCGAGGAGCTGCTGCGCCGCGCGTACGACGCCGGGGACGACAAGGTCTACGTCCGGCTCTCCCAGCAGTCCAACGCCGCCCCGCGCCCGGTCGACGGCGGCCGCTTCCTGACCGTGCGGGAGGGGAGTGCGGGCGTGGTCGTGGCCGTGGGGCCGCTGCTGGACAACGTCCTGGCGGCCACCGAGGGGATGGACGTGACGGTGCTCTACGCGACGACCGTACGGCCCTTCGACGACGCCGCCCTGCGCGCGGCCGTCGGCTCCGGCCCGGCCGACGTGGTCCTGGTCGAGCCCTACCTCGCCGGTACGTCCGCGGGCCCGGCCGCCGAGGCCCTGATCGAGGTCCCGCACCGGATCCTGGGCCTGGGCGTGGGCAGGGCGGAGCTGCGGAGGTTCGGCACGATCGACGAACACACCGCCGCCCACGGCCTGGACCCGCACGGCCTCCGCGACCGGATCGCCGCCTTCCTGAAGGACTAGGTGTATTGCCCTGTGAGGTTGGGGACGCGGCTGGCGGGTGGTTTGCCTGCGAGTGCGGTGTGTCCGCGGTGGTGATTGTAGGTGTGGA